>CAVCPR010000032.1:0-24316 GCA_963604235.1 Anaerovoracaceae bacterium
CCGAACGCCACCAACTCGGCGTAGTCCATAATGGACTGCTCGATATCGGAATACGAGAAGCCCTTCGTCGCCGTAACGAGCACGTCGATCTCCTCGTCGGAGTACTCGGCATGCAGCGACGATTGGCAATAGTGGCGCAACGCCTCGGCGCGCTCGGCGCGATTGGGCAGGTCGACGAAGAACACCTCGGAAAAACGACCCTTGCGGAACAGCTCGGGCGGCAGCTTCGAAACGTCATTGGCGGTGGCGACCATGAACACCTTCGCCTGCGATTCCTGCAGCCAGAACAGGAACTGGCCGAGCACGCGCTTGCCCACGTCCGATTCGTCCGAACTCGACGCAAGCGCCTTCTCGATCTCGTCGATCCACAACACGCACGGGGCGACGTTGCCGATATAGTCGAGTGCCTCCTGCATGCGCTGCTCGGTTTCGCCGACGTACTTCGCATACACCGAACCCATATCGAAACGCAGCAGCGGCAGCTCCCAGCGCGAGGCGATCATCTTCGCCGAGAACGACTTGCCGCAGCCGGGAACGCCGACGAGCAGCACGCCCTTCGGCGTGGAAAGCCCGTATTCGGCAAGCGTGTCGCCCGAGGCGAAGAACACCTCGCGCTTGCGGTCAAGCCACGCCTTCAGGGTGTTCAAGCCCGCAACCTCAAGACCCGGCTTGCACGCGACCGGATCGACGTTGGGTACCGCCGCAAACAGCATCTCCTTCTGCGAGGCAACGGAGAACACGTCGGCGGGCCCAAGCTTACCCTGGGAGACAAGCGTTGCCTCAAGCAGGTTGAGCACCTGCGCCTCGGCAAGGCCGCGCACGAGGGTGGCCATGCGCTCGCAATCGCGCTCGGACCAGGACACCTTCGTGGCGTGGCGTGCGCGGAAGTCGTCGACCAGGGCACGACGCTCGCGGTGGTCGGGCAGGTCGAGATGCAGGCACAAGCCGAAACGCGACAGGCGCTGCCACACGGGCTCGGCCGCAACGGTGACGATGGTGTTGCCCGTTTCCTTCGCCAGGTAGACGGCGGAAAGCAACTCGCGCGTATAGGCGCCGTCGGAGTCGATCTTGTGCGTATCGCCAAGGACGAACACGCAGTGCTTCGACTTCTGGAACAGGTCGTTCACATAGGGCAGCGGGTCGGAGTGCACGTCGACGGGCATGCGGCGGTCGGGACCGAGGTGCACCACCTGACGCGAGTCGGTGTACAAAAACATGTCGAGCGCGCACTCCTCGGCAAGCTCGCTCACGATGCGCACCGGACGGTGACGCTCGGCGGATTGCACGGTGATAAGCGGAATGCCGGCGGCAATATAGTCACGCAACGCCTTTTTCGTCTCGGTGAAATTCATCGTGTGGTACAGCGCCTTTCCTTCAAGCAGTGCAGATAATAGCGACCATCGTCGGTCGCGGCGGCGGGCGTCATGCGCGTCGCATACGACAAGGCCCCGGACATGTTCTGACGGATGTCCTGCTCCAGGTCGTCTTTCCAGTCGACGGGAAGCCCCTCGGTGCGACGGAAGAACAGCAGGCGCTCGCATGCGTTACAGTAGCGCGAGCACAGCAGAAACACGCCGTAGGAATCCTGCGGGGCAAGCGTGCGCAGCTGCGTAAACAGCGCCTCGTCAAGCGCATCCAGGCAGCGGACGCAGTATTCGCAGATAAGCTGGTACACGCGTCCCGCGCTGTGCGGCTCGAACGACCCCGCCGCAAGCGTTTCAGTGACGGCAGGCGTGCAGTTGGAACCCGCCTGGTCGATAAACCATGCCCAGTCGCTATATGTTGCCAGTGTGTCAGTCATCGTTTCCAGTGTACCCTTGACCCGGTTCCATCCGCGCCCGCATGCCCGATTGACCAGGGCATGCACATATTGCAGGCTGCATGAGCATGCCCGCAACGCTATGCACGGAACCAACCCGCAAAGCCAAACCTACGCCGTCTGTTGCCGGTAGGCGGCGATCTCATCCAGAAATGCCTTCCCGTACGACTCAAGCTTCTTCGCACCCACGCCGCTCACATCCAGGAACTCGTCCTCAGTTGAGGGAAGCCGCGCGCACATGTCTCGCAGGGAAGCGTCGCCGAACACCATGTACGGCGCCAGCCCGCCTTCCTGCGCGATGCGCTTGCGCAACGCCCTCAAACGATCGAACAAATCCTGGTCATAGGCGACATTTGAGCTGCCGGGCGTTCCCGAGCCGCCGAACGCGCCGCCCCGCGAGGGCTTGCGAGCGCCCTCGCGCGCCACCTGCTTCATACGCAGCGAGAAATCGGGCGAGGCGACCTCGCGGAAGCGTGGGCCGAATCCCACCTTCGGAAACTTGCCCTCGGTAATAGAGAGGTACTCCCCCGCCGCAAGCAGCTCGATGACCTCCTTCGTCTGCGCCTGAGACAGTGACACGGTATTAAGCGATCGCGCCTGATCCAGGCCGAATTGCGCCAAGCGGTCCTTGCCAGTTCCGCGCAGCACATCGACGACGACGCCCTTGCCGAACTGCCCACGCAGCTCCTGCACGCACCGCATGACCGCCTTCGCCTCGGCCGTGACGTCGATCGCCTTGAATTCCCCGCAGCAGTTCGAGCACTTGCCGCACCGGGCCGATCCGGAGACAACCGCTGCGCCCGGCGCCCCAGCCGCAGCCGCCCCGACCGCTCCACCGGCCGCCGACAGCGCCCCCGAAACGTCGCCCGCGCCCGGCGTACCCGCCACTCCCTCCCCGAAGTAACGAAGGATATACCCGCGCAGGCATTCGCACGTCAGGCAATAGCCTTCCATGGCGGCAAGCATCCGCCGCCGCGCCGCGCGCGCCACCTCGCGCTCCTCGGGCGTCAGCGCATCGTTTTCGCCGTCCTGCTCGAGGAAGAAGCGGCATGTCGCCAAATCGCCGTCGCTCCAGTACAGCACGCATTCGCTGTCGAGCCCGTCGCGTCCGGCACGCCCGGCTTCCTGGTAATACGCCTCCACACTCGAAGGCATGTTGAAGTGCACGACATAGCGCACGTTCGGCTTGTCGATGCCCATGCCGAAGGCGTTCGTAGCGACGATTACCTCGGCGTCCTCGTTGATCCACGCACGCTGGTTACGCGTGCGCTCGCCCGCGTCGAGCCCGGCATGATAACGAACGGCCGAAACGCCTTGCGCCACCAGGGCTTCCTGCACCTTCTCGACGTTCTTGCGGGTGTTGCAGTACACCACGCCGGTTACGCCCCGGCGCGCCTTCACGTAGGAAATCACCTTCAGCAGCTTCTTCGACGGCTCCGCATGCTCGACGGAAAACGAAAGATTCGGGCGATCAAATCCTGCCACCAACCGGAACGGGTCGCGCAGCCCCAGCAAACGCACGATGTCGTCGCGCACACGTTCGGTCGCCGTGGCGGTAAGCGCCACCACCACCGGACGTTTCGGCAGCTGCGCAATGAAGTCGCCAATGGCCAAATACGACGGACGGAAATCCTGCCCCCACTGCGACACGCAATGCGCCTCATCAACCGCAAGCAGCGGAATAGCCGCGCGCATGGAAAACGCAAGGAAACGCGCATCATCCAGGCGCTCAGGCGCAACGTAGAGCAGGTCGATCTGCCCCGCAAGCGCCGATTCCAAGACTGATTCCTGCTCGTATGGCGAAAGTGTCGAATTCAAATACGCGGCGCGAATGCCCGCTTCGGATAAGCTGCGCACCTGATCGCCCATGAGCGACACGAGAGGGCTTATAACAAGAGCCACCCCGGGCAGCACCACGCCGGGAATTTGATAGCACACGCTTTTGCCGGCGCCGGTCGGCATGACGGCAAGGGCGTCGCGCCCCGCCAGCAACGCTTCAATAACGCCTTGTTGACCAGGCCTGAAGTCCTTGTAGCCATAGTGCGTCCGCAGGACTTCGCGCGCTTGCTCCCCCAACGTGCCCATCCGCACCCCTTCCCGAAAAGCCGCCGCACCCCCCCAATCAAATGAGGCTGCGCCACCAAAACCGTTTCCTTCACTATAGCATGCTAACGCGCCCAATTCGCCGTAAAACGTACACTTGTTCTATTTTCCATGCCGCTTTCGCAGCGATCCCGACTTCACCGACCCACCGCCAACTTCGCCACTTCCCGACATCGGTCCAGGCGCAACTCCCCCAGCGCCTAACTTCCTCCACGCCCACGACACCTGCAACCATCCTGCAACCAAAACGCAAGCATCCCGCAAGCAACAAGGCGCCCGCGGTGCCGTCTTCGGGCAACGCGGGCGCAAGGTTTACGCAATATGTATGCAAGCTTCGACGTCCATACTGAAACCCGTGCCATGAGGGCGCTCCGCCGTCGAAGCGAAAGCGGGACGGCCTGCCACGAGGGGGCGCCCCATGCCGCACAGATGACGAAACGGGCGGGCCGCCTCGCAAACTCTTACGGCTCGCCCGCCACGAAACTACTTGGAGGCGCGCTGCTCCCGATACGCCTCAACCAGCCGCTTCGTCACGTCGGCCGGGGCCGGATCGTAGCCCTCGAGCTCCACCGAATAGCTGCCGGAGCCGCGCGTCAGGGCGCGCAAGTCCTTCGTATAGCTGATGACCTCGGCATACGGCACGCGCACCATGATGACCGTCTCGCCGGCGTCGGTCGAGTCGGTGCCCACGATGCGCCCGCGGCGCGTGGAAATGTCGCCCATGATGGTGCCGGCGTATTCCTCGGTCACCACGATGTCCATCGTCGCCATCGGCTCCAAAATGATCGGGTCAGCCTGCTCGCACGCAGCCCGAAAGCCGATGCGCGCAGCGGTCTTGAACGCCATCTCGTTGGAGTCGACGGAGTGATACGACCCGTCGAACACGGCGCAGCGCACGTCGACCATAGGGTAGCCGGCCAAAAAGCCTTCCTGCATAGCCTCCTGCACGCCCTTGTCGACCGCGGGAATGAGGCCGTTGGGAATGGCGCCGCCCTTGATCTCGTCGATGAACTCGTAGCCGCCGCCCGGATTGGGACTGATGCGCAGCCAGCAGTCGCCGAACTGCCCCGCGCCGCCCGTCTGCTTCTTGTGGCGCCCCTGCGCCTCGGCGGTCTTACGGATGGTCTCGCGATACGGAATGCGCACCGGCACGAGCTTCGCCTCCACCTTCGCCTGCTCCTTCATGCGCGCGAGCAGCGTCTCGATGGCGGCGTCGCCCATCGCCGTGACCACGGTCTGGTGCGTTTCCTCGTTGCGGGTGATGCGCAGCGTCGGGTCGTTTTCCGCAGCCTTCGCCAGAAACGCGCCCACCTTGTCCTCGTCCTTCTTGTTCGCGGCCTCGAGCGCGACCGGGTACTGCGGCGTCGGCATGGGAAGCGGGTCGATGGCGACCGCGCCCGAAAGCGACAGCGTGTCGCCCATGCGCGTGTCGGCGAGCTTCGGCACCACGATGATATCGCCGGCCTTCGCGCTCTTCACGTCGGTGGCTTCCTTGCCCATCATCACGTACAGGTGTCCCAGACGGTCCTTTTTCCCGGTGCGCGCGTTGACGAGCTCGGCGCCGGGGGTGAGCACGCCGCTGATGATCTTCAGATAGCTCAGGCGCCCGACGAAGGGGTCGGCCACGGTCTTGAACACGAACGCCGCCGCCTCGCCGCTCTCGTCAACGAAGGTCTCCTCGCCGTTGGCAAGCTGGAAGGCGCCGTGGTGGCGCGGGTGCGGGAAGTAGGTGCAGATGTCCTTCATCACGCAGCGAATGCCCTGCTCAACGATGGTGGAGCCCACGTAGACGGGGATGAACAGCTCCTGCGCGATGGCCTTGTCCAGAAGCTCCTCGAGCTCCTCCTGCGTCAGCTGCTCAGAGCCGTCGAGGTACTTCATCATCAGCTCGTCGTCGGCCTCGGCCACCAGGTCGCACAGGCGATCGCGCGCGATCTGCGCGGCGTCGGCGTACTCGGGCGGGATGTCTTCGATGCGGTCGTCGGTGGTGCCGTCCTGATCGAAATAGCGCGCCTTCATGCGCAACACATCGATGACGCCCTTGAAGTCCTCGGCAACGCCGATGGGGATGGTGACCGGCCCTAGGCGGCTGCCGAAGCGCGCGTGCAGCTGCGCCATAATGGTGTCGAAATTGGCGTGCTCGCGGTCGATGTGGTTGATGAACACCGCGCGCGAAAGGCGCATGCCCTCGGCCTCGCGCCACAGCTTCGTGGTCATGACCTGCGGCCCGGCGACGGCGTCGATGACGAACAGCGCCATTTCAGCGGCCTGCATGGTGGCAAGCGTGTCGCCGATGAAATCGGGATGCCCCGACGTGTCGAGCAGGTTGATCTTGTAGTCGTGGTACGGAATGGGCGCAATGGAGGTTCCGAGGGTGAACTTGCGGCGGATTTCCTCCTCATCGTAGTCGAGATAGGACTTGCCGTCATGCGTCGTCCCCATGCGCGAGGTGCGGCCGGAAACGTGCAACATCGCCTCGGCGAGCGACGTTTTGCCGGCGCCGTCTTGGCCGACGAGCACGATGTTTCGAACATGTTCGGTAGCAGGAGCTGCCATGAAAACCACCAACCTTTTTGTCGGGTGGCTGCGGAAAGCGCCGGGCGCGAGCGCGCAACCACAAACGGGCCTCAACCGATGAAACGAAAGGCGCCGGCGGTTGCGCGTGCGCGGAGGGCATCCGCGCGCTGCATTGCGTGGAAACGGGGTCGAAAACGCCGCTTCGCCGGCGCAAAAACACGCTGGAATCAGTGTAACGCAACGGGCGCGACAGAACCCGGAACAGCCCCGATAAGGACACGCCCCGACCCGTGCACAGCCGATAATTACAGAGGCATAGCTGAGATCGTAGCCTTGGATCAAGTGGATGCAGCCAACCTCGTGAGCAACTTGAGCGTCCTTAACACCGAGACTCAGCCAATCACAAACCGCAAATCCCCCTAAGCAGAATCTGTCTGTGGCGGTGAGCGATAGCTCGCCCCTCAACCCGGAGACACGTCCCCATCCGCCGACACGGAACGATCCAAACCGGGCAGCGCATAAACACCGAACGGCTTCTAGTCCTCTTCCACGAGCTTTCGTACTTGCTCTGCGAAATCGGCAACCTGGTCGTCGCTCATGAGGACACCGAGGGCGCGGGCGCGTTTGACGGTCGAGTCGCGCAATGTATCGCAATAATCGACGAATTCGCGCGGCTTGAGCTCAAACAGCCCGTTCGTGAACTCCATCAGCTTGCGGAAGCCGTACCAGAACGCCTCGACATGAATCGCGAAATCCTCGTCGAGCAGGCCGAAGTAGCGCCTCCGATTGAGCTCGCGCAGTTTCTCCGTTGCGCGCGCCGGGCTATCGCCGCCCTCGACGTCATCCTCTTCGATTTCGCTGGGAATGCCGCCGCAGCTCGACAAGCGCTCTCGGCAGCCGAAATCAGACCCGTCGGAAAAGGCCACGTACACGCCGTTATCTTCAACCACTTGCTTATACGTGGCGAATGAACGCCTCACCTCTGCGGCAAAGGCGACAACCTCGCCCAGGTTGTACGCCAATTTGCCCGAAACCGCGCCGTCAAACGCCGGCAAATCGCCCAAACTCAACCGCGACGTCGCCACCAAGGCTGCGTTGGCCTCGCATGCTTCGGCGTAATGCTGCGCTATGCGGTTCTCGACCTCATCCAAGCTTTCGATCAGACGACCCACTTCGGCCTTGAACGCGCCCGCCTCGGCCTGAGCCTCGGCATCCGCATCCGTCTCAAACCCGTCCAACACGCCAAGCGCGGCAGACTCGTCGGCAAACGCCTTCTCCAGCTGCTCGTCAAGCGCAGCTAACGCGTCCTCATAGCCCACCGTAGCTGCATCGTCGGCAACACGCAGCGCGTCGGCAATCCCCTGCTCCTGATCCTTCGCGTGCTCTTCCGCCGCGTCGCGCACCGGCTTGGCGACCGCAATGCCTTCAAGCTTCATAACCTGCATGCGATAGAAAGCCGCCGCGTCGGAGAAATAGCCGTCGACATCAATCCGCGTCACGTTCGCAAGAATCTCGTCCGCCAAGTCGAGCGTCTGTTCGAGGCGCCCAAGGAGCACGTCCCGCGAACCGACCTTGCACAGCGCTTCGTAACGCTGTATATAGTTGATGGTCTCCGGAAACCGGGGGTCGCTCTTCCCCTTCTCGGAAATCTGCTTGCGCACGCAGGTGCAGTAATGGACGATCGCCTGCTCCATGATGCCCGCGCAGTACTCCCGCCCTGACTTCCAATCCTGTCGGCACCCGTCAAGCGCGCTCTCGCGCATCGCGCGCAGCAGCGCCGCGCGATCCTCCTGCTCGGCCGCCCGCTCACGCTCGGCAATCCCACTCGTGCCCACCGTGCGATCGAGCGCATCGGCAAGCGCGTCGGCCAAATCAGCCCCAAGCCCGCAGCACGAAGCCTCAACATCCCGCTCATCCATGGAAGTCTCCTACAATTCCTTACAATTCCAATGCGCGCTTCGCAGCGCCCACGGCATCGCCATCGGCATAGAAATCGGCACCAACGCCGCCCATCACCTCGGGCGTAATCTCCTGCAAATCGCCGATGGACGAATACGGCAGCAGCACGCGCCGTGCACCCGCATTGTTCGCCACGCGCATGATGTCCTCCAGATCGCGAATCGAATCCATTGTACCGGACAAGCGCAGAATGCCGGGAATGACCAGGCCCGACTGCACCGGGCGCCCGCACGCCGCCGAGCACAGCCCCACGAACTCGGCCAACGACACCTCCTCCGACAAGCCCTTGGCCTGCAAGTCGTTGAAGAACAGCAGGTAGTCCTTCATCGACACGTTCATGCCCGGCGCCACGCGCGGCGCATTGTTCTCGAAGAAGCTGAACGCGGCGTCCATGGTCTCGCGCGCCTTGCGGTTGCTGCCGATGCCCTCGCACTTGAACTTGCCCTCGCCGACCACTGCCTTGTTCTCCAGCTTGTAGATGGCCTCCTCGCCGCCCTGGCAGTGTCCGATACCGAACACATGCCCGGGAAGCAGCGGGCCGTCGGGCACAATCGTGCCGGCGGACTGCTCGGGCACGTACACGATGCGGGCGACCCCCGGCTCGTCAAGGTCGTAGTAGCCCAGGTTCACGTCGATGAACTCGACGCCCGCCATGATCTTGAGCTGCTCCTTCACGCGCCGGCGCCCCTCGATGGCGTACTCCAACACGCGCGTCGCGTCCTCCTTGCTCATTTGCTTGTCCGGGAACAGAAGCTTCGCCAAGCCGCTGAAGGTTTTGCGCACGCCGATCTCGTCGCGTTTGTTGAACTCGCTGTTCAGACGAAAATGCTGGTCGAGCAGGTGCCCGTAGTCGCGCTTGCGCATCTCATGGCAGAACTCGCTGATGCAGTCGGTGATAAACCCGTAGTGCTCCGTCAGAATGTCCGAGCGCATCTTCGGCACATCCCACCCGGGCAGGTAGCAGTGAATGCGGTCGAAGAACGCCGAGTCGTTGTTGAACTCCGGCGGGAACGGATCGAACAGGTGCGTCGTCTTCAGCATGTTCTGCACGCTGTCGTTGATGTTGCCCTCGAACACCATCGACGCGTCGGCGTTGATCTGGTCGCGGCCGCGCGCGAAGCTGCCCGAAGCCATGAAGTCCTTCATAGTCTGCACGGCGTTCATGTCCCTGAAGCGCATGCCGGCAACCTCGTCGAAGGTCACGCAGTCCCACGCGCCGACCAGGCCGGCCCGCACGGCGGGCGTGTCAAAGCGGCCCGGATACATGCGCCCGAACAGGTTCGCCGTTGTAGTCTGGCCACCCGAAAGCAGGATCGAATACGGCGAAACTTCCTTGTAAATGTGTGACTTACCCGTGCCGCGCGGCCCGAGTTCACACAGGTTGTAGTTGCGCTCGACCAGCGGCACCATGCGCTCGAGGAAGTGCATGCGCTGCTGGTCGGTCAGCGAACTGGGCTCGTAGCCGGCGCTGCGCAGAAGCAGGTTCATCCACTCGTCGGTGGTGAAATGCTCGCGCTGCGAAATAAGGTCTTCCAAGTCAAGGCGCGGCATCTGGATCGGCTTGAACGACATCACTTGAAACGGGCTGTCCGCTGCCGTGCGTCGGCCGCCCTTCTTCTTTTTCTTCTGCTTCGGCTCGTCCCCGAACACGTCGGCAAGCTCGTCCTCTTCGTTGTTGGGGTTCGTATACTGCATGCGCATGAGACACCAGATACCGCCCTGCAGGATTTTCGGGTATTCGACCACGTATTCATCGGGCATCACGAACGGCTCAATGGCGAGGTTGGTGAAATCCGCGACGTAAAAATCGTCGCGCTCGCTCAGATGCGCGCGCACCTTGTCAATGACGGTGTAGACGCCCTTCTGACGGATCTTCGACTTGATGACCTCCGATTCGTCGGGGCGCACGTAGTTGTTCACCAGAATCTTGCGAATACGCGCGATGCCCTCGGCGGCAAGTTCCTCGTCGTCGGTCGAGCAATACTGACCGAGCAGGTACTCCAGCACGAAGGTGGGCACGTTCGTTTCGGCCTTCATCATGGCCGTCAGATCCTTGCGAACGATTTTTCCGCCGAAATGCTCGATCACCTTGCGGTCAAGCTCGTCGATATCCAGATGGGGAACGCCCATAGTGCCCGAGGCCTGAGCCACCGGCGCAGGCGCCGCAGCCGGGGCCGGGGACGGCGCGGCGAAATCCGGGGCTGGGGCCGAGTCCGCGATCGGGGCCGAAGCAGCAACCGAAGACCCCGCGCCCTCAACCGGCGCAGCCTCTGTCACACCCGCGTCCGAAGCGCCCATCACGCCAAACGAAACGCCATCAGTCGAATAATCCGTCATATGCAATCAGCTCCTTGCTGCTTAGAATCCGAAATCGTCAGCGTAAAACGCGATCTTCGAAGTAAATGAGTCGCGCACGGCAAGCTCAGACTCGTCCCTGCCTACCTCATGGATAATCAAATCATACACATCGCCACTGTCTTCCCTCGTAGAAAGGCAAAAACGAAGCTGATCCGGCACGACGCACCCTTCCATAACTTCAACACTCTGCCGTTCGCAAAGCGCACAGCCGTTTTCGTCTATGAAGAAAGCCTCGAACGCGTTATCCCGAGTTCCGCTCGCATCGTCGATATCGAGCCTGATCGTGAACATGTTGTTGGAGATGGTGCGATTGCCAAGCACCTTGACCGAAGCCCTTCCCTGCGTAACCGGCGCAATGTGATAGGAGGCAACGAGCTCACGTTGCGCCCTGGCCCGCTCTTCGGCCTCGCGCTTCGCCCTTGCCGCAGGCAATTCTCGGGATGCCCGACGTTCCGGCAACGTGAACGAGACCTGCGAGTCGACGGCGCCGTCGATAATGCGAGAAGGATGGCAGGTGAAATACACAATCTGCCTGCTCTGAGCAAGCAAGGTCAACAGCGTTATCGCGCGTTTGACCTTGTCCTGATCCAGATTGACAAACGGGTCGTCCATCACCACGAAGGGTGCTTCAATCTCAAAAACGGTGTCGACAAGCGCCATACGCAAGCAGATATCGAGCATGTCCTGGTAGCCCGTGGAGTAAGCGGCAACATCATGGCCCGCACCCCCTTTATTCACGGACACGTTGAAATTGCCATCGACATCGACGGATATCTGCTCGTTCTCAAGCAGCCCCTCGACGTAATCATTGAAGCGATCGGTTAATCCGCCAAGATATTTTTTATCCAGGTTGATACGGGCCTGATCAAGCAAAGACGCCGTTTTTTGCACGGTGAACAACTTCGCCGCGGCGCTTTGCTTGGAATCTGCGAGCAGCTTCAGCTCCTGAACGCAATCGTAATAGCATTCCAGCTCGCCGAGCAAGTTGTCTCGACGCTCAAGGGCCTGCGCGCGCTTCGCCACCAGCTCTTTCTGCCTTGTGCGCAACTCCGCGAGAAGGCCCTTGAGCCTCTCCAGTCCGTCCTGATCGACGACGGCAGCCTGCGGATCAAAGTCCGAAGCATGCTCGGCCTCCCACGAAGCCAACGCATCCGTTGATGCCGCAAGCTCCGACGTGATCTGCTTGAATTCCTTCAGGCGACGCGTGATCGAGTCGATCACCTCAGGAACGCAATCGGCATCGGAGATGCCGCACTTGCGCACAAACTCGTCGACCACCGCGCAAGCCGGGCCCAGTTCCTTCGCGACTTCGGAAACCTTCTTGGAATGTTCGGCTATATCCCAACCCAGCTTTTCATAGGCATTGATGTCGGCAATCAATGAATCGAACCATTCGTCGGTCAGGTCGTCTAAACCATGCAGGCCGAAATGGCGAGCCCACTCATTAAGGCTGCTGGTCAGAGATTCAATCTCTTGCAGTATCTGCTCATTTTCTTTCCTGCTGTCCCCAAGGGTCTTCACGTAGTTTCGATACTCGCCCGTAACGGCAGCCAAGCGCTCCACGGTGACGGCAACGTTGGAGCTGCCCCGAATTCCGAGAAGCTGGGATGCCTCGGTAACGCGGGACATGTAGCGCGAAACCGTTTCCTGGCACCCGGCATATTCCGCAGAAGCGACCTCGCAGCGCTTAGCTACCGCCTGATTAACAGACAGCATCAAAGACTCAACATCGCTGCCGGCACATTCTTCGGGCTTCTTTTCCAAGCACTTCGCAACAGATCCGATAAAGCGATCGAGCGCTTCGGCTACCTTAGCTCCCTTCTGGGAGTCAGCGGCCTTTTTCGCAACAAGCTGATTTCGCGCTGACGCAATGTCCTCAAACTCGTTGAAGCCGAAGGCGGCCAACTTGTTCTTGAGATCCAGCAAAAGCTGCTCCAGCTCATGCTGCTTTTGCTCAAGCTGATCCTTCATTTCAGCCAGCTCTTTACGATCCGCATCGCGAGCAGCCAGGCGATCAATGAGCAGGGGAACCTGAACGGCAATGGATTCAGGGTCGAACGACTCGCCCTGAAACAGCCCCTCGGCGGTCTCGGACAGGCGCTTTTTGTTCGATGCAGCGGCCGACTGGACCTCTTGCAGGATCTCGCGTGCGGCCGACACGTTCTCGATTTGCTTTTCGTATGCCAACGACGCATTCTGAAGCTCGGCCTGCGCCGAATCCCTATCGGCATCAGCCACGCGAACGGCTTTCTGCGCGGCGCGGAAGTCTCGCTCGATTTCCTCCGGAACATGGGCATCGCCGGCATCCGCCGCAGCGCCAGCGTCCACCCCAGCGCCAGCAGCATCCTGATCCGCCCTCGCAGCACTAGCCTTCGAGGAGGCCAGCGCCCCGCCAACCAGCAATGCCACACCGACGATGCCGGCGCCCGCCCCAACAATCATGCCGGACGGCCCTAGAGCAAGGAAGCAGATGACGGCGCAAATAAGCGCGGCAGCACCCAATCCCATGAGTGCATATGCTCCCGACTTGGATCCCTTGCCACTCTTTTGGTCGGAGGAAGCCGCATTGCTTGCCTGCTTACGCCCGTCGCCTAAATGGGCTCCCGCCAATTGCTCGGCTTCGGAATAAGCCGACTTCGCCTTATCGAACTGCTGGCGAGCCGCAAGCGAAGCCCTTGCGGCCGACGCCTCCTTGGCTTCGGCTGCAAGCTTCGCGTCACTCAGCTTGGAAAGCTCCCGCTCTTCTTGGGAGACGTTATCTCGAGCTTGCGCCAAGCTCTCGTTGTCCACTCGACACCGCTTTGCACCCGCCTCAAGCTGAGCGCACGCCTCTTCAACGGAGAGAGAACCTTCCGCCGAGCCAGCTGCCGCGCCATCATCCGGCGAAGCTTCCGCACCGGAGGAGGCCACCTTATCGGCCGCGGAGTCAATCCGCGAGCGAAGTCCGACGATCTCATCCGCAAGAGACTGCCTTGCATTGTCGGCATCCTCAAGCAACGCAAGCGAGGAATCGCAACGGTCGCAAGACTCCTTCGCCTGCGCGGCTTCCCGACGAGCCTCGTCAAGAGATTTGCGCAGCTCGGAAATCTCAGCGACCTGCCTGCCGCATGCTTCTTTTGCGGCCTCGGCGCCACGACGAGCGTCTTCAAGAGACGAAACGGCTTCGGATGCCGAAAGCCAATCATTCACAACGCCATCAACCCGTTCGAGCAGGCCGGGATCCGAGGAAACAGCCGCCGCTATTGCCTGGAAGCCCTCCGGCTCAAAGGGAGCCGCCAAATGCACGACTTCCTGCTTATGCGCAAGGTCGGCAAGATTGTTTCGCTGCGCGGTGACGGCATCCCTGCCCGGAAGCTCGCCGCCCCGCTTTGCAACGATCTGTTCCCTTTGCTGGGCCAGGCTGCCGGAAAGCTCGTTCTCTCGCAGCATTTCAGATTTGACGCGAACCGACGTGCCGTAGGCATCCCTAACCGTCTGCAGCTGATTCTCGTCAAAAGCAAGCACGATCTGATCCGAAACATCAAGTCCGGGAACCCTCTTGCCGGAAAACGAATCGTATGCCGCCTGGGCCTTCCTCTTCCGATCTTCCAGCTGGTCATGGGCTGCCTTCAGCGCAGCCGTCTCTTTTTCGCCCTTAACAGCCGCGTCGACGCTATCTTGGGTGTGCGACAGGGAGTCCGAGACCTGGGCCAGTTGGCCGTCGATCTCCAGGATCTCGCCGTGAACGCCATCAAGCTGTCCAATCGATGCGTCAAGGGCACGTTTGCGCTCCACAACCTTGGAGATCTGAGTAGAAACGTCAGCGATATACCCACGGGACCCAGACTTCTTGTAATACTTTCGGCGCTTGTCAAGCTCCCCGTGGGCTTTGTCGAGCATCGCGATATCGCTCGACTCGCTCACCAGCATGTTCAGCCTGGTTCTCAAGCTTGAAGTCGATCCTTCAATGGAGAACCCGTTGCCCGCAACGAAAACGGTCTTCTGGAACGCGGCGGCATCGAGGCCAAATACCCACTGCCCAACCTCGAAACCTTCAAGGTCAACCTTCTTCCCCGTCTTGATATCAACAACAAGAAGGGTGTCGGAAGAAGCGGTATCGCCGAAGGTTCGCGCCACACGATACTCAACGCCGTTGAACTCGAAATCGAGCGTCCCGCCGTATTTGCCGCCGTTCCACGGCTTGTAACGCAAGCGCTCATTCTCGCTCACATCGCGCACGCGCTTTCGCTCAAACCCGTACAGCATCGCCTTGATAAATGCGGAAAGCGTGGTTTTGCCCCAGCCATTCGGCTGCAGAACGACATTAAGCCCCTCGGATAAGGAAAGCGTGTAGTCTTTGAAAGCGCCGAAGCCGACAATATGACACTCGATGAGCTTCATTATTCCACCAGGTCCTTCCCGTTCAACGCGTTCCAGCAGCAACGTTCGACACGGGCCTTTTCCACAAGGCTTAGCGTGTCGTCTTCTTCAACCAAGCCGATGAACTCGGCCATTAAGCTCACGTCGCTAGCCGGGTCGAAGCCTTCGCAATCAACCGAGCACTCGTTGACCACCTCGGCATAGAAGTAGCGCTCGTTCAGCACTCGCTGAAGCTCGGTGGGGTTAAAGTACGAATCAAGAGGAGCGCACCCCCTCAGCGAAAGATGCAGGCAGGTTTTCGGATCAAGGCCTTCGAGGGCTTCTTCAGTTGCCTTGCGCAGCTTCTTCGACGAAGTGAGCTTGTCGACGTGTATCACCTTGTGAACAAACGGATGCTTCGAAGACGGAACCACGTCAAGCTTCGCGACAACACCGTCGGAAATCTCCAGCATGAGGAAATTCGCCGTCGCCAAATCGCCAAACCCCATCGGCTCGAGCGGGTCGAGTACGCGCCTCTGGCGCTCATCAGGGAAATCGACTTCCAGCTCCACATTTTGATCCTCATGCAAAACCCTCATGCCGGGCAAAGCGACGATTTCGGGCTCGCGCACAATAGTGACCAGTTCGGGAATAGCCACACGCGCCGCGACATCCACGGCTTCCCCCTCAAGAGGCAGCCACGTAACAGGCAGTTCATGGGAACCCAATTCGGAAAGAGCTCCCTCCAAGAAACTCTGAGGCACGAACCCTTTGGCAAATAAACCGCCGGCTATCACGCATTGCTCCGCACCTAAGCTGCGTGCAAGGTCAAGAGCATTGCCGAGTGCCGAAATCTTGTCCTTGAAGAATTGCCGCAGAACGTCCGGCGGCATCGCAAGCGCGCCGGAATCGCCGATAAGCAGCTTCGCGCAAACCATAACTTTGACCATAATCAGCTCCTTCGCTGCTTTAGAACCCGAAATCGTCCATGGGGGCGAACGCTATGTCTATCTGGTAGGCTTGCTTCCAGGCGACGTGCCCGGTGCCCTTGTTACGGCACAGCAGGTAGTACATGTCCTTAGCCTCGTAGGTCCGGCCGGCCTTCAGCCCGAACTGCAGGCGCACGATGCGCGCCTTCTCCTCGGCGCTTTCCAGGTCGGCATGCACGCGACGCACATCCGACACCTCGTTGCCCATCTCGTCGACCATCGCGAGATCGTATTCCGCGGGAAGCACCTTGCCGCCGACCGCCTCGGGCTGATAGAGCTCGATCTTGAACAGCATCGACGTGATGCGCCGCTGCGTCGTCAGCAATTTCAGCTCGGCGTCCGAGCGCTCCTCGTAGCCCTTCGCGCCGGCACGCGCGTCGCGATAGCGCAGTACGGGAACGCACAGCTCCTGCAAACTCACGCCGCCATGCACGAAGTTGCGCGACCCGGGCGCCTTGATGCGCACGCATTCGCGCGGCGAAAACCAGGTGTAGCTGCCGCCGTCGACGTCGTCCATGCGCATGTTGACGAACGCCTCGGACGTCGAGCCGGGCTGCGCGCGCAAGAAACGCCGCTCAACGTCAAGAACCTCGCCCGAAACCTCGTCGCGCGAGGCCAGCTGCGACTCGGGAATGTCGCCCCGCGTATGGAGAAAGCCGTGATCGGCGGTGATGATCACGCGCGAGGTGCTCATGTTGTTCACCGCGATGCGCACGAGTGATACCAAATCGGCCACCGCGTCGGAACAGGCGTCGAACACGTCCTGCCCGGACTGCTCGCCGTGGCCCGCCGCGTCGATGGTGTTGTGGTAGACGTAGATGACTTCCTTGTCGGCCGCGAAGCTCTTGCGCTCGGCCGCCGACAACGCCACCAGATCGGCGTACTGAATTGCCGCGCTCTTGGGACGCCGCGCCCGCAAAACCGCCTCCCGCGCGGCCGTGCCGCGCGTCGACATCCCGTCGGCGTACACGTCCCCGTCGACTTCGGAAAACTCCAGCTTGCTCTGTGGCAGAAGAGCCGCCATTCCGAACTTCGTTTCGCTCGGGAACGCCGCCTGCACGGCCTCCACCTTCGAGGTTCCGCGCATCACCCTATCAAGACGCGCGGCAATCTCCTGCGCCACCTCGAAGCGCAGCGCGTCGGAGATGGCGACGACCACGCGCTTCGCCCCGCCGGAAAGCTCGGCGCTCACATAGTCGTCGTAGAAGCGCCGCTGCAGGCCGACACCGGAAACATAGCCCGCACTCTCCCACGCGCCCGCCGCCGCGGAAACCCAGCAAGCGTTCGACCCGGCCAGAAACCAGTTCGCGTACAGGTTGTCCATCGCCCGCGCAAGCTCGTGAGCGGGCTCGTCGAGCGCGGCGTTGCCCTCGCGCACGCACAGGCGGTACGCGTTGGAAAACGCGCGGTACGCCGCGTCCATGCGCCACCAATCCTGCACGTACGCCTCCCAGGCGCGCCGCGCATCAGTCTCGTGAAAGCCCTGCGCGTGCGCACGCCTGAAGTCGCCCATCTGCACGGCGGCGGCCAGGCAATCGGAAAACGGCGCGACGCCGTCATGCCACTGCATCTCGCGGCGAACCTGCAGGGTTTGCGCGACTTCCTCGCCGCGATCAACGCCAGCCGCAACCGAGGTCATAAATTGCAGCAAAATCGCCTCGTCAATGGCTGGGAACACGTCGCTGTCAATTAGCGCATTAAGCGACAACGTGGCGAAACGCTGCGGCAACAGCAAGCGTTCCTCAATGCCGCGGCACGCCTCGCGCAACTGTCTGCGCACGTCCTCGCTGGCGTTGGCCCATTCGCGGAAGATGCCCAGGCAAAACTGCGCGTTACCGGGCGCGATGTAGCGCTCAAGACCGGAAAGCGCGTCGGCGGGCATAGTGGCGGAAAGCGCGCTGAGCAGCAGATGCGCGAGCAGCGACTCGGCGTCGGCAAGGTCGCCGTCGTAGCCGAGCTTGGCCTTCATGAAGCTGGCAAAGAGATCGCCCGCGCCGTATTTCGCAAGGTCGGCAAGCGGCTTGGGGCAAGCCGGCGCAGGTGCGCCCGACGGGTCGCCCGCGGCCGCACCATCCGCGCCATGCGCGCCGGCCGACTCCCCAAGTCCCCGCTCCTCCACCTCGTCAAGCAGTGCCAGCACATACACCCGCGCCACTGCCTCCACTGTCGGCGCCGAGGCGTGCAGCGTCGCGGCGAACACGCCCATGACCAACTGCTCGCGCGAGTACGCCTGCGCAACCAGCGCCTTGTAACGCCCCGTGCGCTCCTTCGACGCGAAGAACGGCTTCAGCTGCACGGCGACCTGACGAACCTCCAGCGTGTCGGGCGCCTGCAAGTCGTCCAGCAGAAGCGACACGTAATCGGCCTGGAAGTGGTCGGCGTACAGTTCCACGTAGTCGTCCAGCAAAAGCGACACGTAATCGGCTTGGAAGTGGTCGGCGTACAGCTCCACGTCGGCCAGCCAATCGCCCTCGAGCGCGCCGCGGGCGCAGCGTCGATACAGCAGGAAGTTCGCGTCGGCGCCTTCGCGCGCAATCCGCCGCTTAGAAGCGAACGTGTTGCCGTCCTCGATCTCAAGGCACTGCACCGCGCCGCCCGGCAGGCCATCGTCGGAAAACGCGGCGCCCGACTCGCCGGCAAGCGCTTCAAACTGCTCGGCGAACTCCCCTTGCGGGTCATGCCAAACCACGATGCGACGGCACGCATGGTCGGCCAAGGGAGCCGAAAACCGCTGCCGAACCTGATCGATAATGTCTACTTCCGCCATACTCCGCAATCTTTCATACTTCGATTACCTACCATTACGCCGGTTTTCACCGGCGCCACTCCGCCTAAAACGCCACCGACGTCACTACTTCACCTTCGCCAGCACGTCAGCGAACTTCGCGTAATTCACTTTCACACCGTCGTCTAAATCGATGGCAATCATCTGGTCGGCCAAGTGGTGCAGCTTCTCCTCGAACGACGCCGTCTCGTTCAGTTGCTCGCGCAGCTTTTTCAAGCGCTTCTCGTGACGCACGTGGTCCGCGCCGGACGTCTCCTCGACGGCGGCTTCCTCATTGGCAATCTGCGTACGGTAGCGTTCCTGCTGCTCATGCACGTAGTCGGTGCGCACGCGCGCGAGCAGGTCGGGGCGATAGCGATGCATGTAGACGAGCGCCTTGAAGCCGTTTTTCTTGCCGGAGTCGAACAGCCAATAGATGGGGCGCTTCTTATACGTTTGGCAGTGGTCCTTGAAGAACTCCTTCAAGAAGTACTGACGAATGATCGTGCGCGGCGATCCCTTGCCGCCGAGCGCGTCGGCGATGAACTGCAGATTCTGTTCCAGCGTCTCCGCACCGTAAGCCGCACGGATGAACTCGACGAACCGCCCGACGATGTCGTCGTCGAAGTACTCGTCATCGGAAACGGGGATCACGTTGTCCTCGTCGGGAAGGAACGTGACGTTTGCCGGATCGGGCATCTTGCCCAAATAGGTATCGAGCGTATCGCCCTGGTCGGCCAGCACCAAGCCGTCCACGTCAAGCGAATAGCGCCCGAACATGCAGCCGACCGCATAGCTGATCAGGCTGGTTATCTCGTCGCGCTTCGTGCGCACGTAGCGGTTGCCCTTGTACGATTCGGGAATCTCCTCGGCGGTGTCGAAGATGCGCGCGACCGAAACGTATTTGTCCTCCACCTCGATGGGCACCTCGCCCACCATGTTGTAGATCTCCGCGAAAATGCGGTTAAGCTCCTCTTCGTTTGCGCGCAGCTGCTCGAATCGCTCGTTCACCTCAGCCTTGCGCGCCTCGTATTTCTCAGCCAGAAGCGATGCCATCCTGCCGCCTTTCCGTATCCAGTAATCCACCATTAGCGTACCCCGGAAACGGACAATTCAGCTCTGCAACAAATGCCAGCGGAAAACTTTTTTGCAATAGCCGTTCAACCAGGCATTACACCGTTTTATACCGCTAGTAAACCATCATTAACTGGATCACGGCGAATCAGCATTCGTGTCTGATTCGCCGCGCCAAAACCGATGCGCACAAAGACCCGGTCCGCCTCCCCTTATCGGCGAAACACCTCGTCACGTTCCATCTCGGCATGCCGATAGGCAGCCTTGGTCGCATCGACTCTCTCGCGCAGCCGCGTCTCTTCGGCTTCAGCTTCCTGTCCAAGCTCTTCTTCTGCACGAGCAACGCCCTGCCGTGCGGCATCGAGATCACCCTTGCGCTCGTCAAGCTGTTCGCGGGTTACCTCCAAAGACGCCGCTACCTCGCTTTTCTCCTCGTTGACCTCCTCAAGCTTTTGCCGGGATTCGGCAATCTCCGAGGTCAACTTTTCCTGCTCTCTCTTTAAGGCAGATCGCTTCCCGAACGAGAATAAAGACGTTTGAGAGATTTGCTCACCCAGCAAGATCCGCTTTTCCTCCAGCTCCGATAAGCGAGTACCCAAAAGGTCGATTGTTTCCTCGTGAAGAGCGAGCTTGTCGGCAAGCTCGCTTGCAGCGGCTTCAATCCTATCGATCTCGTCCTTGATCTGATCGAATCGCCTACGTTGAAGCCCGCAACGATCCTGAAGGCTCCGCAATGCCCGCAAGTCCCTTTCGGCATCCCTCCATTCGCACCTTGCGGACGTTACTGCGGCAGAAGCCCTTTTCTTTATCGCCAGATCGATTGCATAAGCGACCCGCTGAGGGCCAATCGATGCGATTGCGGAAACAACCCGCTGCGGACCCGCCAGCGCTATCGCCGAAGAAACCATCTGGAATTTCGACTCCGGCAAAGACTCACCGAAGCAGGGCTGGTCATGTCCCAACCGCCAACCAGCAGAAGCTTCACCATCCTTCACTTCAAAAGGAGGCCCATCAAGGTTTATCTCAGGAGGAGAGCTGACAATGATAGCTACGGGGTTATCCTGGGCACCTGCTACCGCACTGCTCACATCGCCGAAATACTGATCAGCGTCGAAATTGCGAGAGCCCGCAAAGGCAACGCAAAACGGCTTCCCCCGAAGCGTTCGCGAACACCTGCGCAAATCCCAAATCATTCGGGCAACTAGGTTGAAAAAGCATGGTATTCCCAGGCTCAGCCGGACATCGTACAACACGCCATAAACATTCGCGTCACCCATCATGACAATCCGCAAAGCGCCATTGCATGCGGCAAGGTTCGCAAGCGTGATGCCCGTCAGCGGGCCTTCAGGAAGCACCTTTCGAATGCCTGAAGCAATCCTAGCGCGCGGCACGCAAATCTCCCTATCGTACTCAATCTCCAAGAGAAACCGTTGGAAATAGGCAACGTAATCGGATATATCGTCATAACCCATGCCGCGCACAGACTCATCAAGCTCAGCTATTTTCGGAGCGTTCACCTGAATGCCCCGAAAGTAATGCTCCTCCCCATTCCAGGCAATTTCGCCTTCATTGAAGAAAATGTAATTCTCGGAGAGCATCGCCATAGTTACGGCAACGAACTCATTCGCCACGTTACACCGCCTTTCCGCATCCAGTATGCATTTCTTAGAGTACTCCGGAAACAGCCGCGTCAGCCCTACAACAAACGTCAACGGAAAACTTTTTTGAAACAGCCCCTCAACCAGGCATTACGCCGCTCAACACCAACAGCAACCCAACCCAAACCGGATCACGCCGAACGGGCTAGGGCTACCGCGTCACAATGCAGCTGTATCTCGCAAACGACATCACAAAGCGACTTGCGTTTGATACAATCAAAGCGGGGAGGGCGTTTCGCGCCTGGGCAGCATACCGAAAGGAGCTGTCCATGGACACTTCAACAATCGATGCAACCTGCAGCATACTGCTCGTCGTTATCGGAATCATCGGCTTAGTGTTGGTGAAGAGGGAGTGAGAGCGAACCGCGTATCTAGAAAGGAAATAAGCCGGGCAACCCTGAACAAGTACCCGGCTTTGACATAGAAGAACGCTGCCCAGTGCGCTGGGGCGCCCTCGCCCCGTATGATAGCAAACGCCGCACCAACCGCCAACAGTTGCGGGGAGGGTTTCTGCATCAAACCGCACAACTACGATACAGGCATCGACTTTTCTGGTAACTAAAATCGCACCATCATAGGTGAAGCGCTATGAAAATCTGCCCTTTGATATCCTTATAAATTTAAAAATCAGTTTTGACAAACATCAACGGCCGTCTTTCGAGCATTCGTGGTCTCCATGCTGCTGATGCAGTCCCAAATCCGCCGATACGCGCCCCTCCAGTCGTTGTTCGCAACTATGAAGTGCTTCGTTTCGACATGCAAAACATCGAAACGCGCGGAATTAAAGGACGCTTCACCTTCAGGAATAAGCGGGAAATAAACAATACGGTTATTTGGGCATGTCTTTTCGTCGCCTCGTGCCATAAGCTGGGCCCTGCGTATAAGCAGCCACCATAAGTCGAGTTCACTTGAAGTCAGACCGAGCCCGACAATATATACGTCGTCGTTAAGGAACAATTCAGCCCAGGTCTTTCTGCTGCGTTTCTCCTCAGCAAAAATCGCTTCATCTATAGGGAGCTGATAAACCTTGCCGTCTTTATCCTCCTTGGAACAGGACAGGAGCTCCCTAATCCTAGAGAGGTTTTCGACGTAGCGTGTCATCCCCAGGCATATGCTCTGAGGAAAGTCCAGTTCACCATGTATGTGATGAATGGTAATGTCGCCAATCTCATTACGACGTATATTGCTTTTGCGCACCTCATTCGAGTATTTAAGGACTCTCTTTTTCCCTGCTTGCGAGGATGATTGAGACCTTTCAAACGCCTCTTCAAGGTTGTAGTCGAAGTTGGTAGTGAGAATGGTCTTTAAGCCGCATTCCTGCACGGCGGCTATGAAATCGAGGTCCTCTGAATTTAACCCGGGTCTGTTCAAACTTGCGAGAAGACCCATTAGCTTTGACTTAACATCGTCATGGCCATATTCAGACTTCGCCTGGCATAACAACATATCGTACTTGAGCAACGGCTCATCTTCGTCGCCAACGTTACAAAAGAACTCGTTTGAGACATCGGTCAGCAAGCTATCCCATGAAGGGAAGCCCTCAAGACAGCGATTCAGCCCATTTCCGAGAAGCAAGGTGCCCATCATGCCCCCACTACAGCAGGGGGTGGCGTTTGAAATCCCAGGAGGTTTCAAACGAGTCCCAGTCGTTCTTTGACATTCTTTTCAATAGAGAGACCGAATCGGATATTTTGATTTCCAAGGAACGGTCCGCTTCTACAAATGGAACCGAGGCTATGTCGGACACCTGCATATTCATCGTAGGGTTTTGAAACGATAAGCAGAGGGAGGCTATGGTGCTGTTCAGTAGCCCCAGAACATAATCGGAGCTTTCCTTCTGAGGAAAGCAACTATGCGCAGCAATGTCGTAGAACGTATCGACTGGTGCCGTTCTGAAGCTCGGTTTTCCAGACGTCAGCATCGTGCAAGTGATCTTAGGAGTGTCTAACATATCAAGAGGCAAGACCCGAGCATGGGGCTGTTCCAAAATCCAGCTAGGATCATTTTTGTAGAACAAGAGATATTCGAGGTTCCCATTCCACTTTCTAAAAGAGCCCCCCTTGAGATACTTAATCCACTTATGCTCACCCTGATTGCTACTCGGGACCCAGTCAGTCTCCCACCATAGACGGAGGTACTTCTCATTGTTTGATGTCTGCATCCCAACCTTCGGGTGAGCAACAGTTTCGATGCGCCGTCCTTCGGAATACGCTTTAAGTAGTCCATCGCTGGCCCAGTAGGCGATGGGGGTGCCGGGGATTTGGGTGAAGGTTTGGGCGTCTCGGCGGTAGAACCAGCCGCAGGTGGGGTTTTGGATGGCCTCCACCAGCTTCAAGCGCTTCTCCTCGCTGCCGTTGATGTCAACAAGGCGCACGTAGGAGCCCTCGCCCGCGAGCTTGCCGTTGTAGATGACGTCGGCAGTGACGGAGACCACCTCACCGCCGATGGCGTCGAAGGCGCGTGGGCCCAGATGAGCCATGCTCACGACGCCTTTCTCGGCGATGATATTGCCACGCATCTTTTCGAAGCTGCCCAGGAACATCCAGCTCTGCATGGTGACCATGGCAGAATAGCCCCGCTCCTTGGCAAGGTTGAAACCGCGCTCGATGAAGCAGGTGCACAGGTCGCTCTTCACGTCGGGGTAGTGCTTCTTGACCCAGGCGCTCATGAAGGGGTTGAACTTGCTGCTGCCCATGTAGGGCGGGTTGGCAACCACCACGTCGAAGCGGCGGGCGAG
>CAVCPR010000033.1:0-24239 GCA_963604235.1 Anaerovoracaceae bacterium
AGGCCTAGCCATGATCGAGTTCAAGAACGTCAGCGCGTCCTACGACGGCGAGCTGCCCATCCTGCACGACGTGAGCTTCACCGTGGCCGATGGCGACTTCGTCGCGTTCGTCGGTACGAACGGAGCGGGCAAGTCGACGACGATGCGCCTGGTCAACGGTCTGCTGAAGCCGAGCGCGGGCGAAGTGCTCATCGACGGCGTGCCCACCACGCAGCTGCGCACGAGCGAGCTTGCCGCGAAGGTCGGCTTCCTGTTCCAAAACCCCGACCGTCAGATCTGCTGCAATACCGTGCGCGAGGAGTTGCTGTTCGGCTTTGCCGCGCAGGGTCGCGCCGGCGCGGAGGCCGAGGCGCGGGTGGACGCGATGATCGAGCGCTTCGGCTTCGATGCCGCCGCCGAGCCCTTCCTGCTCAACCGCGGCACGCGGCAGCTGTTGGCGCTGGCTTCCATCATCGTGTTGGAGCCTGAGATCGTGGTGCTCGACGAGCCGACGACGGGGCTTGATTTCCGCGAATGCGGCAAGGTGATGGACGTGATCGCCGAAATGAACGCGCGCGGCACCACCGTGGTCATGGTGTGCCATGACATGGAGGTGGTCGCCGACTACGCGCGGCGCGTGATCGCGATGACCGCAGGTCAGGTGGTTGCCGACGGACCGACTTTCGACGTGCTGCGCGATGGCGACGTGCTTGCGCGCACGCACTTGCTGCCGCCGCAGGTGGCGGACGTGTCGATGCGCCTTGCGCAGCGCGGGGCGGTTGCCGCGGCAAACCCGGTGGCGCGGGCGAATACGCTCGACGAGATGATGGCCGCGCTGGTAGCTGCGGCGGGCGCGGCGAAGGCCGGCGCCGGCACGGCGGCATCGCCGGCTGAAAACGGAAAGGCGGGCGCGTAAATGAAGGGCTTCCTCGAATACGTTCCGGGCAACAGTTTCCTGCACAAGATGAACCCGGTGGCGAAGCTTGCCGCTGCGTTCATCCTGGTCATCGCCTGTTTCGTCACCAGTAATTTCGCCTTGCTCGCCGTGGTGATCGCTCTCGACGCGCTGCTTGCCGTGCAGTGCAAGATGGTGCCGCAAACCTTAGGGCTGGCGAAGGCGGTGGCGGTGTTCTCCATCCTGCTGGCGGTTATCGCGCTTTTGTTCACGCCGCAGGGCGAGGTGCTGCTCGAGCTGCCGTGGGGTTACGTCGGCACCGAAAGCGTGCTCGCCGCGGTGCTCATCGTGGTGCGTTTGATCGCGTGCGCCGTGCCGCTGTTTCTGGTGTTTTACGTCACCAAGATGACCGACATGGCGAACGCCCTGGTCAAGGTGCTGCATGTTCCCTATAAATATGCGTTCACCTTCATGTCGACCGTGCACTTCATCCCCGTGTTCATGAACGACATGGCCGGCATCATGGAGGCGCAGACGGCGCGCGGCGTCGAGTTCGACGGCGGCGTGGCCAAGCGCGTGCGCCTGATGATCCCGCTGTGCGTGCCGCTGCTGGTCAGCTCGGTGCGCAAGACCAACAGCGCCGCCATCGCCGCCGAGGTGCGCGGCTTCAACCTGCGCACCCGTGAGAGCGGCTTCAAGGAGTACCCCTTCGCCGGCATCGACTTCGCCGCCTTGGCGGTGTCGGCCGTGGTGCTCGCGGCGGCAATCGCCCTGGCGGTTTTATAGAACCTCGGGAATCTCGTCAGCGTTCTCGGCGCCGGTTGTCGGGTCGTCTTCGCCGAGAAGGTCTCGGTAGTGGCGCTCGTCCTCGGCGGTGAACACGTTGAAGATGACGTGCATGCCGCCGCCCGCGGCCGCGCCGTCGGCGCCTGCCTCGTGCGCATCGAGCCATGCCTTGACCGCCTGCGTCGCGATGCTCGCGCCTTCGGCCTGCGGGAATCCGAACGCGCCGGTCGAAATGCAGCAGAACGCAACAGAGGAAAGCCCGCCTCGCGCCGCTGCATCCAGGCAGCTCACGTAGCAGTCCGCAAGCTGTTTGCGCTGTTCGACCGTGGGGGCCTCCTTGCACATCGGCCCGACGGTGTGGATGACGTGTTTGGCGGGCAGGTTGTACGCGGCGGTCACTTTCGCGCGGCCGACCGGTTCCTCATAGCCCTGCTGCTGCATGATGCGCGCGCATTCCAGGCGCAGCTGCACCCCGGCGAAGGTGTGGATGGCGTTGTCGATGCAGTCGTGCCCGGGAATCCAGCACCCCAAAAGCGCCGAGTTCGCGGCGTTGACGATGGCGTCGCACTCCAGCGCGCAGATGTCGCCGCGCCAAACGGACAGGCGCCCGTCGCTGGCAAGGCGCGGCAGATTGGCTGCGCTCACCAAGCCCTTTTCGGCGACCATCATCTTCAGCACGCGATCCTGCGCGCGCAGAAATTCCGGAGAGGCGCTGCCGGGCTTGCGGGTATTCACGAGCGAGCGGAACTGGTCCCACTGCTCCATAAACACCTGCGGGTTTGCCGCGACTTCGACGCGCTCCTGTATGCCGCGTTCCTCGGAAAGCCAGTTCACCAGGTAGGCGAGGTCCTCAAGAAGTTGATCGAGTCTGCTCATAGATTATTCCTCTCGTTTTCAGATCGGTTTAGCTTACCGCATCTTTCGCCGTGCGCATAAGCCGCCCCGCCGCCGTCGCGTTCCCGTTGCCGCGAAAGGCGTACACCGAAAGGTGTATTTCCGTGACGCGCAGGTGACGATAGGGTGCGCCCGCGCATAAGCAAAGCGCCGCGTGATAAGGTCAGCACGTCGAAAAAACGAAGTCGAACACGCAACTACGCGACGCAAGGAGACCATCATGACCGACCCGTACAATGCATCCGGCTCTACGGACCCGTACGGTCAGCAACCGTGCAATCAGCAGCCCTACCAGCAACCTTCCTATCAGTCGCCCATCCCTCCGGCGCAGCCCGCGCAGCCGCAAGCGCAGAAGAAGGCGCCCTCGACGGCTAAGACCTTCGGCGTGGCGTTCGCCGGCGCGGCGCTTGCCTGCGTGATCGGCATCGGCGGCTTCTCCCTCGTCAACGGCACGGGCGCGGGCGGCACGAGCGTCACCCTCGGCGCCACCACCAACACGCAGATTACCGCACAGGACAGCGATGACAGCCTTGCCGAAACCGTCGCGAGCAAGGCGCTTCCCTCGGTTGCCGCCATCGACGTGTACACCGAGGACACTTCCTCGACCCTCTTCGGCTACGGATACGGCTCGAACAGCTCCAGCTCGAGCTCCAGCAGCCTGACCGAGAGCTCGCTCGGCAGCGGCGTCGTGCTTTCCGAAGACGGCTACATCATCACGAACAACCACGTCATCGAGGGCGCGGCCGCGCTGAAGGTCACCGTCGGCGGCGAGGAATACGACGCAGACGTCGTGGGCACCGACGAGTCGAGCGACATCGCGGTGGTGAAGCTGCGCGATGCAAGCGGCCTGACCCCCATCGAGCTCGGTGATTCCGACAACCTGACCACCGGCGAGTGGGTCATGTCCATCGGCAGCCCCTTCGGCCTTGAGCAGTCCGTCGCCACCGGCATCGTGTCGGCCACGAGCCGCTCTCAAATCATGAGCAACTCGTCCTCCAGCAGCGGAAGCGACGGCTACGGGTATGGCTATGGCTACGGAAACGGCTCGTCGAGCTCCAGTTCCAGCTCGGGCTACACCATCTACCCGAACCTGATCCAGACCGACGCGGCCATCAACCCGGGCAACTCCGGCGGCGCGCTCGTCGACAAGAACGGCAAGCTCATCGGCATCAACACGCTGATCACGTCCTACTCGGGCAACTACTCCGGCGTCGGCTTCGCCATCCCCGTGAACTACGCGGTCAACATCGCGCAGCAGATCATCGAGGGCAAGACGCCCACGCATGCCCAGCTCGGCGTCACGCTTTCGACGGTGAACTCGCAGAACGCCAAGCGCTACGGCCTGTCCGTCGACTCCGGCGCTTACGTGACGGGCGTTTCGTCCAACTCCGGCGCGGCCACGGCGGGCCTGCAGTCCGGCGACATCATCACGAAGTTCGAGGGCAACAAGGTTGAATCCGCAAGCGACCTCATGCTCGACGTGCGCTCGAAGAACCCCGGTGACACGGTGACGGTCGAGGTCAACCGCGACGGCCAGACGATGACGATGCAGGTGACGCTCGGCTCCGACGAGTCGACGCAGACCTCCAGCTCGTCGAGCTCCACGCAGAAGAACAGCTCGAGTTCCAACTCCGGCTCCAATGAGTCGCTGCTGAACCGCCTGTTCAACAACGGCAGCTCTTCCAGCAGCCAGAGCAACGCGGCGTAAGGCGCCATGCGGCGCAACCCGCCGGCTCGCCGCAAGGCGCGCCCGGCGGGGCGGGGCGCCCGGCAAGCGAGAAGCTTCCGGGCGGCTCCGCGCAGGCCGAGCGGCGCGCTCGTTCTGCGCGGGGTCTTCCCAACCCCGGTTCCCTTCCTTTCTTTCTTTTCCCTTTAGAAGGCGGCTCCCGTGTGTCGGGGGCCGTCTTCGCGTTTGCGGGCATTGTGCCAGTAGGTAGGTCCGGCATCTGCTCGGCGCATCCCGTCCGCGCAGTCGTGCCGCCTGGCGTTCGCGCGCTGTTCGCCCCTTGTTCGCCATCCGCCGTGCGGCGTCCCGGTGAATCCCATTATCGACAATACCGATAACCCGGTAGAAATAAGAATTCTAAGTTTACCTATTGAACTACTAGGCATATAGGGTCATACTACCGTTTCGCATCTAACGGAGGGCTGCACTGAACGGCGCGGCAGCCCTTAAGGGAAAGACGAGGAGATACCATGTCGTTCGATATCTTGGGCCCGGTGCTGGCGGTGCTTGTCATCTTCGCCGCGCTGCTGGCCTTCCTTCGCTTCTTGAAGTCGAAGGACAAAAGCTTCACGTTCCGCGTGTTCACCGCGCTGGGACTGGGCATCGTGCTGGGCATCGGCATACAGCTGGCGCTCGGCCGCGGCTCCGATGCCGCGAAAACCGCGCTCGATTGGATGAGCCTGGTCGGCACCGGCTACATCGACCTGCTGAAGATGCTGGTCATGCCGCTGGTGTTCGTGGCCATCGTCGGCGCCTTCACGCGCACGAAGGCCGTCGACAACCTCGGCAAGATCGGCGGCAGCGTGCTTGTGGTGCTGCTTGTCACCGTGGCCATCGCCGCGCTGTTCGGCTGGGCGACCATCGCGCTTTCGGGCCTTGCGGGCGCCGACTTCACGCAGGGCACCGTTGACGCCTCCAAACTCGAAACGCTGCAGGCGCGCCAAGACAAGGTCGCCGACACCACCGTCCCGCAGACCATCCTGTCGATGATCCCGACCAACGTGTTCTCCGACCTGGCCGGCACGCGCTCCACCTCCACCATCGCCGTCGTCATCTTCTCGGCCATCGTGGGCATTGCGTACCTGAAGCTGCGCGACCGCGACTCCGCGCAGGCCGAATTCTTCAGCAACCTGATCGACTCGCTCTACGGCATCGTCATGTGCATCGTGAAGATGGTCGTGGGTCTGACCCCCTACGGCGTGCTGGCGCTCATCGCCAACGTCATGGCCACGTCCGACTTCGCCGCCATCCTCGATCTGGGCAAGTTCATCATCTTCAGTTACGTCGCCATCATCGCCATGTTCTGCGTGCACCTGCTTATCCTGGCGGCGAACCGCGTCAACCCCGTGACGTATTTGAAGAAGGCCTTCCCGGTGCTGTCGTTCGCGTTCGTTTCGCGCACCTCGGCGGGCGCTCTGCCCATGAACATCGAGACGCAGTCCAAGGCGCTCGGCGTTGATGCCCCGACGGCCAACTTCGCCGCAAGCTTCGGCATGTCCATCGGTCAGAACGGCTGCGCGGGCATCTATCCGGCCATGATGGCCACGCTCATCGCCCCGACCGTCGGCATCGACGTGTTCGACCCGACGTGGGTTGTCGGCATGATCGCCATCATCGTGATCAGCTCGTTCGGCGTTGCGGGCGTGGGCGGCGGCGCCACCTTCGCGAGCCTCATCGTGCTCGGCACCATGGGCCTTCCCATCGAGATCGTCGGCCTGATGGCCTCGGTCGAGCCGCTCATCGACATGGGCCGCACCGCGCTCAACGTCAGCGACTCCATGGTCGCCGGCGTCACGTCCGCGAACTTCACCGGCGGGCTTGATCGCGACGTCTACAACGATCCTGAGGCGCGCATCACTGGCGACGCCCCCGCAGCATAGGGGAGACGCCACCGCGGCATAGGGACACTGCTCCCGTGGCAAAGGGATCGCGTATTTGGCGAGGCGGCTTCGGCTGCCTCGCCTTTTTTTGCGAAACGCAGCGCTCCCGCCGTAAGGGGGTGCCTTATTTAAGAAGACGTTCCCTTTCGCGAAGCGCGGGCCTTTGCCTTAACTTTTGCCAGGTAGAAAAAGGGCGCGATGGCAATCATAAGCGGCAACGCGATGCCGTTTCCCATAACCGAGAGCAGCGTCGGCGAAAGGGTGTCTCCGATTCGCCTGTAAAGATCGAGGGCGACCATTCTGTCTGATTCCTGGGTGTCGGCAAGTGACTTCATTTCGCGTAAAGCCTTCGTCGTCGTGTAATATCCAGCGCCATTCAGGAAGCCCATTGCGGCAACCGAAACGATTATGCCCATCAAAGAGTTGTTGAGCAGGTAGAACATGACGATAGCCCCGTTTAGGACCACGAAGGCGACAAGATGGAAGGTGGGGCTCACATGGCGGCTGACCACGTGGTAGAGCGGGTTGGCGTAGAGGCGGATGACCTTCTGCATCGTCTTGGCAAGAGAGATGACGACTGCGGATAGGCCGAGTGCGGCAACATCGAGCGGAAGCTTGTAGCGCACAAGAACGAACGAAACCGACGAAGGTATAACAATGCAGATTCCATAAACGAGAACATCGCTTCGAAGCAGGACTTTAAGGATGCTTGAATTGCCGGATTCTGCCTGGTGGGTTTCGCTCGAATGTATCTTCAGTTCGCTTTTGCGGAAGGCAAGGCAGAGGGAAAACGAGGCGATGAAACACGCCGCAGCCAGTATCTGAACGAAAGCGAAGCTTAAGACGACGCTGATAAAGCCACCGATTATGTTGCCGATAACCTGGCCAAGCGACTCGCCCGACGAGAACTCGATTTGGCAGTGGTCTTTGCGGTCGACATCGGACAAGAGCGACGAATAAAAATCTCCCAGCATCGAAATTTGCGAGCGCGCGGCGTTGAAGATCATGAGTCCCGCGATGAAGATGACGATGTTCGAAGAAATGCCGCACATGAGAGCGCCGATTGTTCCGATGCTGAGCGTGGCAATCGCATAGGTTTTCACATTTTCGCACTTCTTCAAAATGCTTGACGAGATGGACGACCCGATCACGCTGGCGATCATCGTGCATGTGAAAATAGCGCTGATCAGAAGCGTGACGTTGTCGGTCCAGTAAAGCATCACAACCTGACGAATTCTCAGAACGTTTACAATGCTGAAAGCCGACATGTGATGATCAGCTTCTCGTTCACCTTGCTGGTCAACTGGTCCTTCACCGCATCGGAGATATCGCCGGTCGACGAGATATACGTGTCGGAGTCCTTGTCGAGGACGTAAATCTCCTTCTCGTAGGTGTCTGCCGTGTCTTCTTCCAGCGCGGTGATGATCTGCTTGATTGCGTCAGCGTTTGACGCGTCGTAGTGCTCGTCGTAGTAACCGACGTAGCCTGCCGGCTCGGTTGAAATCACCGACAGTACGCAGGTGTTCGTTTGGGAATACAGGTTGATGCAGGTAAGTGCGAAAACGAAAAGCGAAACAAGAAAGAGAACCAGCGCCTCTTTTCGGAATTCGCGCATGCTGGAATTCATTGGCAACCACCGATAACTTGAAAAGCGAGATTGAATTTCGGGCGAAAGTATAGCATTCCGCAAAGCGGCCTACGATTTTGCGGTCAACGCGAAAACGACGAGAGGGCTGTTGGTGACAGCGGGGGACCCCGCGTGCCCATATGCCCGCGGGTGCATGTAAATATGACGAACGGTTGCCAGAGCGGGCGGCCGTTCGCGTTTTCGGGTAAGATAAGGCAGCTAAACGAAAAACGATCCTCGGGAGGTTGCCCTATGGCCGAAGAATACCGTTACAAGCGCGTGCTGCTGAAGCTTTCCGGCGAAGCGCTCGCAGGCGATCTGGGTTACGGCATCGACCCGAAGGTCGTCGATTCCCTGGCCGACGAAATCGCCGAAGTCGTGCATGACGGCGTGCAGCTCGCCATCGTTGTGGGCGGCGGCAACATCTTCCGCGGCCTGGCGGGTAGCGCCGAGGGCATGGACCGCGCGCAGGCCGACTACATCGGCATGCTGGCAACGGTCATGAACGCGCTGGCGCTGCAGGACGCCTTCGAGCGCCACGGCATCTTCAGCCGCGTGCAGAGCGCCATCACCATGCAGGAAGTTTCCGAGCCCTACATCCGCCGTCGCGCCGTGCGCCACATGGAGAAGGGCCGCGTGGTCATCCTGGCCGCCGGCACGGGCAACCCCTATTTCACCACCGACACCACCGCCGCCCTGCGCGCCTGCGAGCTGGACGTGGACGTACTGATGAAGGCCACGAAGGTCGACGGCGTCTACGACTCCGACCCGAAGAAGAACCCCGACGCGAAGCGCTACGACCGCATCAGCTACATGGACGTGCTTTCGCAGGGGCTCAACGTCATGGATTCCACGGCCACCAGCCTGTGCATGGACAACAACGTGCCCATGATCGTGTTCGACCTGACGGTCGAGGGCAACATCGCCCGCGCGCTCAAGGGCGAGGACGTCGGCACCACGGTAGAGTAATCGTCGCGCGCGACTTGCTGTCGGCGCATGAGGAAAGGACATCCCGATGATCGACGAGATCATGCTGGAAACCGAGGAGAAGATGCAGAAGTCCATCGCGGGCCTGCATAACGCCTTCGCCACCGTGCGCACGGGCCGCGCGAACGCGATGCTCCTCGATCGTATCAAGGTCGACTACTACGGCGTTCCCACGCCCGTCAACCAAATGGCCGGCATCAAGACGCCCGACGCGCACATGCTGGTCATCGAGCCATGGGACAAGGGCGTTCTGAGCGCCATCGAGCACGCCATCCTGGAAAGCGACCTGGGCGTCACCCCGAACAACGACGGCTCCATCATCCGCCTGCCGTTCCCGGCCTTGACCGAGGATCGTCGCCGCGAGCTGGCGAAGCAGTGCAAGGAGTACGCCGAGGAAGCGCGCATCGCCATCCGCAACGCCCGCCGCGACGGCAACAACCATGTCGCGAAGTGCGTCAAGGAAGAGAACCTTCCCGAGGACGAGCAGCGCCGCGCCGAGGGCGAAATCCAGAAGCTGACCGACAAGTATGTCGCCGAGGTGGACGCAGCCTTCAAGAAGAAGGAAGCCGAGGTTATGGAGATCTAAGCGGTTGCGCCGGCCGCAAGGCCGGTGCAACCGCTTGACGCTGTGGCCGCCTGTGGCACCCGGCCTGCGCGATCCCGCGAATTCCGGGCACCACAGGCGTTCTCGCTGACTTTTGTTCGATCTGGGCGTTTGTCCTTGGAGTCAGCTTCATTCCGCAAGGCTGCGGTACCGAGCCACTTCGATTTTCATCGCTTTTCTTCATTGCCGACTCGCGGGGGTTTGCGGGTTGGCTTTCGCTTATCACGGGGGATGCTCATGAACAAGCCGCTCGACTACATATTCCCGAACCCGCCTGCGGGACTCGACCCTGCGGCGCTCGATCAGAGCCGCGTGCCGCAGCATATCGCGGTCATCATGGACGGCAACGGGCGCTGGGCGAAGAAACGCGCGCTCAACCGCTTGCGCGGGCACAAGGCCGGCATCGAGGCGGTGCGCGAGACCATCCGCTGCGCTTCCGACATGGGCGTGCGGTATCTGACCATCTACTCGTTCTCCACCGAAAACTGGAAGCGCCCGGTCGACGAGGTCGTGGGGCTTATGGACCTGTTCGCCAAGACCATGCTGGCCGAGGTGGACGGGCTGCACGAGGAGAACGTCCGCGTGCGCACCATCGGCGATCTGTCCGCGCTGCCCGCCGAAACGCGCGAGGCGTTCGACGAGGCGTGGCAGAAGACGCGCAACAACACGGGCATGACGCTCGTGGTCGCGGTCAATTACGGCTCCCGTCAGGAAATCCTGCATGCGGCCGAGGCTTGTGTGCGCCGCGCGGCCGCCCGTCAGGCCGAGGGCGAGGACCCCAACGCCCCCATCACCGAGGAAGAGTTCGAGCTTGGCCTGTACACGGCCGACATCCCCGATCCGGAAATGGTCATCCGCACCTCCGGCGAGATGCGCCTGTCCAACTTCCTGCTGTGGCAGGTGGCGTATTCCGAGTTCGTGGTCACCGACGTTTTGTGGCCCGACTTCAATCGCTACGATCTGCTGCGCGCCGTGCTGGAATACCAGGGTCGCGACCGCCGCTTCGGGGCGGTGAAATAGCCTTGCCGCAGGACGCTCGCGGACAGATGGGGCGCGGCGAGGCGGGGGAGAAGTGCGCCTCCTGCGACGACCGCACGCGCGGCGAGCGCATCAAGGACTTCGCGTACGCCAAAACCCCGCAGAAGTTCAAGAACGCCTCCGACCTGCAGGTTCGCTTCCGCACCGGCTTCATCTACGTCGCCGTTTCGGTGTTGTGCATCCTCGCGAGCAAATGGACGACGCTCGTGCTTCTGTGCGCGACGGCGGGCATCTGCGCCGGCGAGTTCTACTACATGCTGCGCGCCGACGCGAAGCTGCCCAACGAAATGCTCGGCATCGTCGCGGCGGTGCTCTACCCGATCAGCGTGTTCTTCTTCGGCCTGTCCGGGGCGTTTTTGGTGAGTCTCGCGCTGCTGTTGGCGCTGCTGGTGTGGTATGTGTTCTGGATGCGCGCCCGCATCCCCGACGTGGGCGTGAGCTTCTTCGGGGCGGCGTATTGCGGCATGCTGCTGTCGGGCTTGGTCGTGGTGCGCGAGGCGCTGCCGGCGCCGTGGGGCGGCGTGTTGGTGCTCGGCATTTTCCTGAGCGTGTGGGCCAACGATTCCTTCGCCTACCTGGCCGGAAGCCGCTTCGGCAAGCACAAGCTGGCCCCGCGGGTTTCTCCGAAGAAAAGCTGGGAAGGCTTTTTCGCCGGCCTGTTGGGCTCGGCGCTGTTCTGGTGCCTGTTCACGCTCATTCCGGGCGTGAACCTTTCGGTGCCGCTCGCCTTCCTCTTCGGTATTGTGAGCGGCTTGGCGGGCGTTTTGGGCGATTTGGCTGAAAGCCGCATCAAGCGCAACGTCGGCTTCAAGGATTCCGGCACCCTGCTGCCCGGTCACGGCGGCCTGCTCGACCGCTGCGATAGCCTGTTTCTGGTCGCGGTGACCTCGGCCATCCTGCTCGTCATGGGCAATTGCATCCCGTTTTCCTGGATATAGGCAAGCGTACATACATCGAAAGATTCGGAGGATCGCCATGAGGCGCATCGTTGTTCTTGGTTGCACGGGTTCCATCGGCACGCAGACGGTCGACGTGGTTCGTCAGCATGCTGACGAGCTGGAAATCGTCGGCTTGGCGGTGCATACGCGCGTGGCCGACATGCTCGCCCAGGCGCGCGAGCACAACGTGCATCATTTGGCCGTGGGCGACGAGCGCCTTTCCGGCGACCCCCTTGCCGACGAGGTGCGCGCGCAGGCGGCAGATGCGGGCAGCTGGGGCTTCGGCATGGACGCCGTGGTCGATTTGGTGCGCCTGCCCGAGGTCGACGTGGTGGTGAACGCGCTCGTGGGCGCCGCCGGTTTGCGCGCGAGCTACGAGACGCTGCGCGCGGGCAAGGTGCTGGCGCTTGCGAACAAGGAAAGCCTCGTGGTGGGCGGCGACCTCATCATGCCGCTGGCCGCGCAGGTCGACGAGGCCCGACGAGCCGCGGGCGCGGCGCCGGCGAGCGGCCCCGCCGGCGCGCTCATGCCCATCGATTCCGAGCACGGCGCCATCTACCAGTGCCTGCTCGGCGAGAGCGAGCGCGAGGTGTCCCGGTTGTGGGTCACCGCGTCGGGTGGTCCGTTCCGCGGGCGCACGCGTGCCGATCTGGCCGGCATCACGCCTGCTCAGGCGCTTGCGCACCCCACATGGAACATGGGGGCGAAAATCTCGATCGACTCTTCCACCCTCATGAACAAGGGCCTGGAGGTCATCGAGGCGCACCACCTGTTCAACATGCCCTACGACAAGATTTCCGTGGTGGTGCAGCCGCAAAGCGCCATCCATTCCATGGTCGAGTTCACCGACGGCAGCGTGAAGGCGCACCTCGGCACCACCGACATGCGCATCCCCATCCAGTTTGCGCTGAGCTACCCGGCTCGCTGGGCCGCGCCGGTCGAGCCGCTCGACTTCACGAAGCTCGGCAGCCTGGAGTTCGCGCCCGCCGACACCGAAACGTTCCGCTGCCTGGCACTCGCGCGCCACGCGGGCGGCGTCGGCGGCACGCTGCCGTGCGTCATGAATGCGGCGAACGAGGTTGCCGTGGCGGCGTTTCTGGCGCAGCGCGGCAGCTACCTGGGCATCGCCGAATGCGTGGAGGCGGTTATGGAGGCGCATGAGGCGGCCGGCGTGCAGCGAGTGGAGAGCCTGGAGCAGCTGCAAGAGCTCGACGCCTGGGCGCGGGCGTGCGCGGAAGCCAACCTGCGCTAGCGACGCCGCCGCCCGGCGCCTGCAACGGCTTTCGCGCACGCCGTGGGCGAAGTATCGCATCATCGTGTGATTCCGGTTCCGCTTCGGTAACGGGGCGGGACCTCTTTCTATAATGAACCGGATTTAAGGCAGGCGCGCCTGCGCCGGGCGGCGCCCGGTTTCGCGAGGGTCCCAAGGCAAGGAGAAACATTCCGTGGACGTCGTTTTGATGATCGTGTACTGCACCATCGTGCTCGGGTTCCTCGTGGTCATTCACGAAGGCGGCCACTACCTGGCCTCGAGGGCGTTCGGCGTGCGCGTCACCGAGTTCATGCTGGGCATGCCCGGTCCCAACATCGGTTTCAAGAAATGGGGCACCAAGTTCGGCGTCACGCCCATCCTGCTCGGCGGTTACGCGCGCGTGTGCGGCATGGAGCCGGGCGAGATGAGCCCGCATTTGGAGCCGGTGCTCGCGGCGATGTATCGGCGCGGCACGGCGAACATGGAAGACATCGCCGCCGACTGCGGCATTACCGACGACGAGGCCCTGGCGGCGCTCGACGAGCTGGTCGAATGGGGTAGCATCACCGGCCCGAAGAAGCAGGACCAGTACAACACCTACCGCGCCATGGAGGTCATTCCCGGCAAGCGGCAGATCAAGGCTGCCGAAGCCGCGGGCCTTCCCGCGCCGCGGCGCTACGAGGAGGGTGAGGCGCGCCCGGTCGATGACGAGCATGCCCTCTTTGAGAGCGAGTTCAAGCAGCAGTACCGCAGCCTGCCGTTCTGGAAGCGCAGCGTCATCCTGTTGGCGGGCATCGCCGTGAACCTGCTGTTCGCCATCGTGGCGTTCATCATCCTGTTCAGCATCATCGGCTTCGACGTGCAGCTGCAATCGGGCGAGGTCACGCACATGACGGTCGATCCAGGCCGCGCCATCCTGGCCGGCTTCACCTACATCGGCATGGTGTTCCAAGCGGTCGCCAACCTGTTCAACCCCGCCACGGCGGCGCAGACCGTCTCCGATTCGTCGTCTGTGGTGGGCATCGCCGTGATGTCGAAGCAGTTCGCCGACGCGGGCCTGGTGCCGTTCTTCGAGTTCACCGCCATGATCTCGGTGTCGCTCGGCGTGATGAACCTGCTGCCCATCCCGCCGCTCGACGGCGGCCGCTTCGTCATCGAGATCTTCCAGAAGCTGTCGAAGAAGATGGTCTCCCTGCGCGTCATGAACGCCATAAGCGCGGCCGGCATGGCGTTGTTCTTGGTGTTCTTCCTGGTCATGGTCAACCAGGATGTGCAGCGCCTTCTTTCGGGAACCTTCTTCGGGCAATAGCGCGCTGCGGCGCGCCCCGCGCGCTTCCGTCGTCCCCGGCGCGCCCCGCGCCTTTCGGCCGATTTCCGGCGCGACCCTTGCGTCGCCGCCCGCCATCCGGTCCGCTGCTGCTCCGCTTTCGACTTGCCGCCGCGTCGCTCCTGTTGCTTCTATACGATTCGGTTGCGCTGCGGCGGGCGCTGGTAGAATAGGCGCCATGGAAACGAACGAACATACAGCGAACGCGAGCGCCGCGGCTTTATCGGAAGCCGCGGCGCCGTCATGTTCGCGGGACGCGCTGCGTCCCAATCAGAAAACGCATCAGGTGCACGTGGGCGGCGTGCCGCTCGGCGGCGGCGCGCCCGTCGTGGTGCAGTCGATGCTCAACGCGCAAGCTGACGACGTCGAGGCGAACCTGACGCAAATCCGGCAGCTCGCCGACGCCGGCTGCGAAGTCGTGCGCATGGCCATTCCGCGCCGCAACTGCCTGGATGCGTTTCAGGCCGTGTGCGAGGCGTCGCCCCTGCCGGTGGTCGCCGACGTGCATTTCGACGCCACCATCGCCATCGAGGCCGCGCGCCGCGGCGCGGCGAAGCTGCGCATCAACCCCGGCAACATCGGCGGCCTGGCCAAAACCGATGCCGTGCTCGACGCCGCGGGCGAGGCGGGCATTCCCATTCGCATCGGCGTGAACGCCGGCTCGCTCGATCAAGCGCTCGCCGAACGCGCCGACCTCACGTTGCCGGAAAAGCTTGCCTGCTCGGCGCGCCAGTACGTCGAGTATTGCGAGTCGCGCGGGTTCCATGACCTGGTGGTGAGCGCGAAGGCCCACGACGTCATGACCACGGTGCGCACGTATCGCCAACTTTCGCGCGATATCCCGCATATCCCGCTGCACATCGGCGTCACCGAGGCGGGCACCACGTTCCAGGGCGTCATCAAAAGCGCTTCGGGCCTGGGCATCCTGCTCGAGCAGGGCATCGGCGACACCATGCGCATATCGCTCACCGACGACCCGGTGGTCGAGATGCGCGCGTGCTGGACGCTGCTCGGTGCGCTCGACCTGCGCCGCCGCAACCCGGAGCTTATCAGCTGCCCTACCTGCGGGCGCTGCCAGGTGAACCTGATCGACCTCGCCACGCAGGTCGAGGATCGCATCGCCGGGCTCGACAAGCCGCTGAAGGTCGCCGTCATGGGATGCGTGGTCAACGGGCCGGGAGAGGCGGCCGATGCCGATATCGGCGTCGCGTGCGGCAAAGGGGTCGGCGTGGTGTTCCGCCACGGCAAGACCGTTCGAAAAGTTGAGGAAGGCGCCATCGTCGACGCCTTGATGGAAGAGATAAAGGAAAGCTAGATGAGCAACAACGTCATGCGCCTAAGCCAGCTGTACGCCCCCACGCTCAAGGAAGATCCGGGCGACGCCGAAATCGCGAGCCATCGCCTGCTTCTGCGCGCGGGCTTCATCCGCAAAACGGCTTCGGGCATCTACACGTTCCTTCCCTTGGGCAAGCGCGTGCTGTCCAAGGTGGAGAACATCGTCCGCGAGGAGATGGACGGCATCGGGGCGCAGGAAGTGCTCATGCCCGTGCTGCAGCCCGAGGAGCTGTGGGAGGAGTCGGGCCGCTCGAACGCCTACGGCCCCGAGCGCATCTGCTTCAACGACCGCCACGACCACGGCCTGTGCCTCGGCCCCACGCACGAGGAGCTGATCACGGCGCTCGTGCGCAACGAGCTGCGCTCCTACAAGGACCTGCCGTGCACGCTGTATCAGATGCAGGTGAAGTTCCGCGACGAAATTCGCCCGCGCTTCGGCCTGTTGCGCAGCCGCGAGTTCATCATGAAGGACGCATATTCCTTCAACGCCGACGAGGCATCGCTTGACGAGACGTATCAGCAGATGAGCGACGCGTACGGCCGTATCTGCACGCGCGTGGGGCTCGAGTGGCGCCCCGTGCAGGCCGATGCCGGCCAAATCGGCGGCGCGGAAACCTGCGAGTTCCATGCCCTGGCCGAGGCCGGCGAATCGGCGCTCGTGTACTGCGACTGCGGCTACGCCGCCTCCGACGAGGTGGGCGAGGGCTTGTCCTGCCCGACCGTCTACGACGTGCCCGAGATGCGCAAGATCGAAACCCCGGGCGTCCACACCATCGGCGAGCTGGCCGAGTTCCTGAACATCCCCGAAACCTCGACGGTGAAGGCGCTTTCCGGCAAGAACGACGAGGGCAAGCTCATCGTGCTGTTCGTGCCGGGCGACCACGAGGTCAACGAGGCCAAGGCCGCGGCCGCGGCGGGCGGCTTCACGCTGCTCACCGACGAGGAGATGCAGCAGTTCGGCCTGCATAAGGGCTCCATGGGCCCGGTCGGCCTTCCCGAGGAGGCGTACGTCATCGCTTCGCGGAGCCTGCAGGCGGTTCCGAAGTGGGTCGTGGGCGCCAACGAGGACGGCTACCACTACGTGGGCGCGCAACTCGACAAGGACTTCACGGTCGACAAGTGGGCCGACCTCGTTGTGGTCAAGCCCGGCGACCGCTGCCCGAAGTGCGGCCTCGAGCTGCAGGGCGCGCGCGGCATCGAGGTGTCGCAGGTGTTCAAGCTCGGCGACAAGTATTCCCGCGCCATGGGCGCCACGTTCATGGACGAGGACGGCAAGGAGCGCCCGTTCCTCATGGGCTGCTACGGCGTGGGCGTCTCGCGCACGCTGGCGGCCGTGGTCGAGCAGCACAACGACGAGAACGGCATTTGCTGGCCCATCTCCATCGCCCCTGCTCACGTGTGCGTCGTGCCGCTGACGGTGAAGGACGACCTGGTGCAGCCCGCCGCCGAGAAGCTGGCGGCCGAGCTTTCCGACCTGGGCCTGGAAGTGGTCATCGACGACCGCAAGGAGCGTGCCGGCGTGAAGTTCGCGGAAGCCGACCTCATGGGCTGGCCGCTGCAGGTGATCGTGGGCAAGCGCGGCCTTGCCGAGGGCAAGGTGGAAATCAAGCGCCGTGCCACCGGCGAGCGTCGCGACATCTCGCTGGAAACGCTGACCGAGGTGCTGGGCTTCGCTCGCCGCACCCAGCGCCGCTGGGGCAACGACCTCAACGCGTTCGCCGGCCTGTTCAAGTCTGACGAGGAGTAATGCTTTCGCGGGGCCGCTCGCCTGATGGCGGGCGGCCCCGCAGCCGTTAAGGTATCGTTTCTCTTTCAGGTTATATTTCCTGTTGTCTCGTTGCGCTCCTTGCTTCATAGTGAAATGAAGGCGGCTTGGCGAAGAGCCGCGAACTCAAGCGAAGGAGGCTATCATGGCAACGATCGGTGACGGGCTGAAAGACGTGTTCCTGGCTGGCGTCGGCGCGATGGCGATTGTGGGCGAAAAGACGAAAGGCCTGGTTGACACCCTCATCGAAAAGGGTGCTGCCACGGTCGAGCAGGGTCAGGACATTAATTCCGAGCTGAAGCGCAAGGCGGACGAGGCCATGGAGGGCATGCGCTACGACGCCCTCGAGGCGCGCATGTCGGTTATGACGCCCGAGGAGCGCGAGGCGTTTGCCGCAAAGGCCGCCGAGATTGCGGCGCGTCCTGCCGAGGATGCTCCGGCCGAGGCGGTCGTCGAGGCGGTCGAGGATGTCGAGGCTCAGCCGGAAGCCGCCGAAGAGGCGCAAGGCGAGGCCGAGGCGGCCGAACCCGCCGAGGGCGACAAGGCGGAATAGCGCCCAGCCATGGCTGACAACACGCTCCTGAAATATTTCTTCGGCTCCGGCGGGCAAATCGACCCCGAGGATCAGTTCGACCTCACGCGGAAATCCCGGCAACGCAGGTTGCGGGAAATCTACGCCATCATGCAGAAGCACCATTTCATGCGGGGTTTCACGCCGGAATCGTTCCGCGCGATGCTCGAGGATTTGGGGCCGAGCTTCGTGAAGATCGGCCAAACGCTCTCCACGCGTTCGGAGATACTGCCGAAGGCGTACTGCGACGAGCTGAAGAAGCTTCAGGCAAGCTGCGACCCGCTGCCGTTCGATGAAATGCTTTCCGCTCTTGATTCTATTTACGGGCAGGAGCGGAAAGCCCTGTTCCCCGAGGTCGATCCGACGCCGTTGGGCAGCGCGAGCTTGGCGCAGGTCCATAAGGCGAAGCTCGCCGACGGCAGCGTCGTCGCCGTGAAAATCCAGCGGCCCGGCGTGCGCTCGGTCATGGCGCAGGACATCGACATCATGCGCATCATGGCGCGGCAGGCGTCGCGGTTCATGAAGGGCAGTCAAATGCTCGATTTGCGCGACGTCGTCGAGGAGCTGTGGTCCACCTTCCTAGAGGAAACCGATTTCCAACGCGAGGCGAGCAACCTGCAGGAGTTCGCGCGCCTCAATAAAGACGTGCAGTTCATTTCCTGCCCCAAGGTCTACCCTGAGCTTTGCCGGGAGAACATCCTGGTCATGGAGTACGTCGACGGCATTCCCATCGACCACTTCGACGAGCTGCGCACTGCCGGCTACGACCTTGAGGAAATCGGCGAGAAGATCCTCGACAACTACGCCACCCAGGTTCTCGACTTCGGGTTCTTCCATGCCGACCCGCATCCGGGCAACATGCTCGTGCGCGACGGGAAGATCGTCTACATCGACTTGGGCATGATGGGGCGCTTAACGCCGCGCGACCGTGCGGGTTTCGGCGCCATTATCAGCGCCGTGGGCATGCAGAGCGCTTCCGAGTTGAAGGATGCCCTGATGGCGTTTGCCGTCCAGCGCGACAACGCCGCCATCGACCATCCGCGTTTCTTGGCCGATTTGGATTTGCTGCTGGAGGATTACGGGTCATGCGACGTTGCCGACATCGATGTCGGCAGCCTGCTCACCGACATCTTGAACCTCACGCGCCAGTGCAAGGTGACTCTGCCGCCTTCCATTACCAGCGTCTCGCGCGGCATCGTCACGCTCGAGGGGACGGTCATGCCGCTCATTCCCAACGAGAGCATGGTCGGCATCATCAACGCGCATATCAAACGCACGAAGGATGTGAAGGCCGAACTGGTGGACGCCATGGAGGACTTGGCGCTTGCCCTGCGCTCTGCCGCTTCGGGCAGCCTTGATTCAGCGCATTACTCGGGCGAAGCGCTGAAGATGCTGACGCGCGGCCAGGTGAAGATGAACATGGAAGTGCTCGGCTCGGACGCGCCCATGCGCAGCCTGTCGCTCATTGTGAACCGCCTGACGCTCGGTATCATCATCGCGGGCCTGTTCATCGGTTCGTCGCTGGTGGCGCTTTCTTCCATGGAACCTCGCGTGCTCGGCGTTCCGGTGCTGTCGTTTTTGGGGTACGTCGGCGCGTTCGTGCTGTCCGTTTGGGTGGTGTTCGACATCCTGCGCCGCCGATGATGGGCGTGTTTGACGTAGGTGCGGTGGGTGCCGCTTAGCGCGCGGGCCGCGCCTTCGCCTTCGCTCGCCCTGCCGCGCTCGAGGTGTGGGGTCCCCTTGCCGCGCCCTTGCGGGCGGCTCTCCAGCGTTTTAAGACTTCAGCTTCGTTTCCTTTTTGCACTTCGGGCATACGACGCGCAACGTGCCCTTGCCGCGCGGGACGGACAGCTCCTGCCCGCAGCCCTTGCAGCGGAAATACTTCGTCGTCTTGCGATTCGCCCACTTCTTCTTCGCCAGCTCGTAGGAGCGGCGCGGTTTGGCGGTGAGACGTAGATAGGTTTGATTTTCCTGGCGGCGGCGTGCGATGTTTTTCGAGCACGTGCGCCACAGGGCATACACCACGGCGGCAAACGTGACCCACGAAAGCCAACCGCAATGCGGCAGAAGCGACAGCAACAGGGCAATCACGCCTAAGGCCACCAGGCCATTCGAGAAATCGTCGTTGCCGTAACGGCCCCGCATCCAGACGGCCATCCGATAGCTCAGTCGTTCGAAGAATTGCTTCATGTGGGACAGCTCCCTTTTCCGATGATGTTTGCAGCGCGCCCCGCAGGGTGAGTTTGAAACCCTGCGGGGCGCGACGTTTACTGTATTGCTTTTGTTTTGCGGGAAGGCGAGCAGGCGGCGGGCGTTACCGAACGGTTGCGCGATCGCGGCAATGCGTGCACGAACTGGGAGCGCAAGATCTGCCGCGACGCATTGCCGCTCGTCGCGGGCTTCGTTGGCAGGGTGGCGCCTAGCGAACGCTTCCGTTCGCCTTATCGAGGATCGCCTGAACGGCCGCGGGCTTTTCCGCAAGCAGAACGGGGAAGGGGGTGGGGGCTGCGGGGTTGTCCTCGAACTCGTCGGTGAGGTATTTGGCGTACCAGGTGACGTCGCGCCAATGGTTGCAGGTGAAGCCGGCTTTGCGCCACGCGAATACCACTTCGAACCCGAGCGCCGCATGGAGTCGGGCGCTCGGCTCGTTCGGGCTGGTCACAATGCCGAAAACGACCTTGATGCCGCAGGCTTGGCAGGCGTCGATGAGCGCCTGGTACAAAACGCGGCCAAGGCCGTGACCCTGCGCTTCGGGCGCCAGGTAGACGGAAAGCTCCGCGTTCCACTGATACGCCTCGCGTTCGCGCAGCTCATGGGCGTACGCGTAGCCAACGACCTTCCCCTCAAGCTCGGCAACCAAATACGGGTACGTCGCGAGTACCTTGTCGGTGCGCGCCTGGAACGCCTCGGGCGTGGGCACGGTTTCCTCGAACGTGATGGACGTGGCGATATACGGCGCGTAAATGGCGCGAATGGCTTCTGCGTCCGCGCTGGTGGCGGGACGGATGATTGGCGTGTTCATAACAGGGGCTCCCTCGTCTTATTTCAGGAAGCCCCATGGTACTACTTTTGAATCCCCGGCGGGTCATGGAAAGGAAAAGGTTTCGCTTGCGTTTTCCTAGGCCGGGCTCTTGGCGGAAAGAATCAGCTTCACCTCGTCATCGGTCAGCGAGTAGTTCAAGTACGTCTCGTAGAAGCCCTTCACCTTCTGCTCGATATCAAGGCTGGTGAACAGTTCGGGATGAAGCGTGGCCGCGGCCCATTGGATTTGCAGCAGCTCCTCGACGCCGTAGCGATCCCAGCCGAAGACGCCCTTGGGGTTGACGTAGACCTTGCCGTTTTGCACGGCGCTGATGGATGCCCAGTTCGGATCGTTCAGGATCTGTTCAACCTCGTCGGCCTTGCCCGTGATGATGACGTCCGGGTTCCAGGCGACGACTTGCTCCATGGTGAACTGCGCCTGAGCGTTGCCTTTCGTGGATTCGGTCACGGCGTTCTTTCCGCCGGCGGCCTTGATCCAGTCGTCGATGATGGTGTCGGTACCGTCGATGGTGAGATTGTAGACGCTGTTGCCGTGCATGACGCTGACGCGCTCATCATCGGAGAGCTTGTCGGTTTTCGCCTTCACCTCACAGAGCACCTGTTCAAGCTCGGCGTTGTATTTCTCGGCGATTGCCGGGGCGTCGCCGCCGAACACCTGCGCGGTCAGCTCGATGGACTTCTTCATCTCATCGAAGGTCTTGAATGTGCAATTGACCAGGGGAATGCCCACTTCGGCGGCCTTATCGCGCAGGTTGTCGGTTGAATCGAAGATAACCTGCGGCTCGAGCGCGGCGAGGTCCTCGAAGTTGAAGTCCTTGCCGAACGTGGCGGTCGCCTGGCTCATGTTCGGGCAGACCTTGTACATCCACGGATAGTCCTTCGGCGCGCAATGCGTGGCCACAAGACCCTCGGCACCGGTCAGCATGATGGTGATCTCGTTGTGCGCGTACCAGCCGTCGGCGTATTTGGTCGGGTTGATGGGAACCTCGACTTCCTTGCCCGTCATGTCGGTGACGGTCTGGGTCTTCGGCTCTTCGGTTGCGGCCTGTTGTTTCGCGTCGCTGCCTGATGACCCCGACCCGCTGCAGCCGGTGATGGCTCCTCCTGCTGCAAGCGTGACTCCTGCCACGCCGAAGAGCTTCAAAAAGCTCCTACGCGAAATGGAACGTACAACGTTTTCCTGATAAGAGTCGTTCATTTCCTTTCCTCTTTTCTCCCAAATGAACGTTTCTATGCACACCGCATTGCGCGGATGATGCCAGGCGGAATGCGCGGGGGTCTTGCTCGCGGGCTTCTCGGTTGCGCCTCGCCGCCGCGGACGCCCCCGCCATTTTGGCTAGGTGAGTGTGGGCACGCAGGTTTTCAGTGGGGAACCGGTTGCGTCGGTCGCGGTGGCGATGCGCACGTCGATCCCGTATGCTCGTCGAAGGTTCTCCTCCGTCACCACGTCATCGACCGCTCCGGCGATGACCTCCCCTTGCCGGGTGATCAGCACCGCGTCCGTTCCGCAGAGGAACGCATGGTCGGGATTGTGCGTCGTCATGACGACGCCGTAGCCGCCCTGAGCCATCTCCTTGATGCGGGACAGCACGGCCACCTGGTTACCGAAGTCGAGCGCGGCAGTCGGCTCGTCCATCATCAGGGTGTCGGCGTTCTGCATGAGCGCTCGGGCGATAAGCGCCATCTGCTGCTCGCCGCCCGATATCTCGGTGTAGGGGCGGTTCGCCAGATGCGCGATGCCAAGCTGCTCAAGGATGCGACCCGCGTGCTCGAGGTCGGCGCGCTTCGGTTGGCCGAGCATTCCCAGACGCGAGACGCAGCCGGTCAGCACCATGTCGATGACCGGGTAGGAAAACGGCGGCTCATGGGTCTGCGGTACGTAGGAGACCTTGCGGGCGAACTGCTTGCGCGAAAGCTCGTCGCGCGGCCGCCCATCAACGGAGACGGTGCCGCTGATGGCGGGCAAAAACCCGAGCAGCGTCTTGAACAGCGTGGTCTTGCCGACGCCGTTCGGGCCGAGCAGGCAGGTGACGCCGCCGCTTTTCACGGAGAGGGAAACATGCTCAAGCACGGGGCTGCCCTTGTATCCGCATGAGAGGTCATGCGCTTCAAGCGTTCCCATCAGCGCACCCCCGTACGTGTTTTCAGCAGAATCGCGAAGAAGAAGGGCGCGCCGATGATCGAGGTCAGTATCCCGAGCGGGATTTCGGAGGCCATGAATGTTCGGCATGCGGTGTCGACCAGTATCATGAACGCCCCGCCGACCGCAAGCGAAAGCGGCAGCACGATGCGGTTATCCGGTCCGACGAGGAAGCGCACGAGGTGGGGGATGATGAGGCCAACCCATCCGACAACGCCGGCGATGGCCACGACGGCCGAGGTCAGAAGCGTTGAGCAGACGATGCAGATGCCGCGAATCGCGACAACGTTCACGCCCATGGCCTCGGCCTCGTCGTCGCCGAACGACAGCGTGTTCAGGCGCCAGCGCAGGGCGAGCAGCGGGATGGCGCCCAGGACGAAAGGCACGAGGAAAAGCTTAAGGTCGTCCCAGGTGATTTTCGCGATGCTGCCCATGAGCCAATAGGTGATCTCGGGAAGTTTCGAATCGGGGTCTGCGGTGTACTTGATAGCCGACACGAATGCCTGGAACAGCGTGCCGACGATAAGGCCGCAAAGTACCAGCAGCAATATCTGGTTGCCTCCGCGCCCGATGCTTCGGGCGCTGAAGTACGTGAGGGCAACGGCGATAAAGCCCAAAACGAATGCCATGATCTGCACCGCGCGGTTGTCGAAGTTCCACAGCAGAGCCAGCGCCGCGCCGAACGAGGCCCCGGCCGAGGCGCCCAGGATGTCGGGGGAAACCATGGGGTTCTTGAACAAGCCCTGGTAGCTGGCGCCCGATACGGCCAGGGCTGCGCCGACCAGCAGCGCCGCCGTGACGCGCGGCAGACGAACATTCATCACGATATTGGCCGCCATCTCGGAAAAGTTGCCGTCGATGCCGAATGCGCGGTTCGCCAGGATCGCCACAACATCGCCCACGGCGACGCCGGAGCGCCCGGCTCCGAGCGCGATGACGAACAGCGCCACCGTGGCGATGCAGCAGGCGATGGCGACGGCCCTGTTGGTTGCGCGCCGGGCCCGGTAGGACGCAAGCCCGCTGCTTGATTTCCCCTCGGGGCTGGTGCCCGATGACTCTTCTGACGGTTCTCCCGAAGTCGAGGTCTTGCTGATCTCGGGGGATCCATCGGCTCTGCCGTTCATGGTCGCCTCGGTTCGTGTGCGAGATTATTCTTGATTGAAACGGAAGTGTAGAACTAGGATTAAGAAATGCAAGCAAGAATATCCCGTAACGAGAATAGTCATAAAATCATAACAATTAAGTAGGATTTGCGAGAGCATCGGCATGCGCTGGTGTTCGTCGCGTGTTGCGGGGGCATCGGGGAGCGTGAGCGCGCGAGAGCATTGGCGCGAGGGTCGGTTCGACCGGCATCGCAGCGCCTTCTTCGTGCCGTGCGTGTGGAAATCGTCACGGCGTCTTTTCCCGTGCGGTATACTCCAATGTCACATGCGTTGACGAAGACGAAGACGCG
>CAVCPR010000034.1:0-24211 GCA_963604235.1 Anaerovoracaceae bacterium
AGCGCCTCCACAAGCTGGAAACCGGCGAAATCCAGGCGAAGTTCTAGACCGGGGGTGCTCAGGAAAACACTGTCGCGCTCTTCGGACGCTCCCTGTTTGGGGGCAGAGATGCGTTCAGCCCCGCGAAAACTCGCTGTTGCGTCAGCTTTATCTCGAGGTTCGCTTAGCGGCAAAATTTCGTAGGCGCGAACGCAAGTTCGCGCAGTATAAAAGCGCCGAAGGCGCCCACTGTTTTCGGCATGCCGCTCCCGCTCTCGGGTCCAGCTTCGCCGCGGACGGTGTAAACAGTTGCGAAACCCCGCTGCCGAGAGTAGGGGAGCGTGCTACAATGCCCCCGCTATCTATAGGAATAGGGTGATAACCGCGACGCTCCCCGTCATCATTTCGGGATGCGCGCCGTCGCCCGCCGCGAGCGAGGGATCGTCGCGGACCCGTCCGGGGAGGCCGAAGGGCCGAAAGGGGAGGAAATGGAACAGGTGCAGAAGAAGACCGCGGCGAAGTCGCGCACGCGCTCGATCGTGTTCGTGGCGTTGACGGTGGCGATCACCGCCGTGTCGGCGTGGGTGACCATCTCGGTCGGCCCCGTGCCGTTCACGCTGCAGATTTTCGCCGTGGCGTTCATGCTGCTGGTGCTTTCGCCGAAGGAGGCCGTGGCTGCCATCACGGCATATCTGGCGCTCGGCGCCGTGGGCGTTCCGGTGTTCAGCGGCATGCGCGGCGGCATCGGCGTGCTGGCGGGTGCGACGGGCGGCTTTCTGTGGGGTTACCTGCTCGGCGTCGGCCTGGCGCTGGCGGTGCGCGCGGGCCTGAAAGTGGCCCTCGGTCGCGGCGAGGAACTGCGCGGCGCGAAGGCGCTTGCCGTCGACTTCCTCACCGGGCTGGTGTTCTTGCTGGTCGCTTACGTGTGCGGCTGGGCTCAGCTGATGGCCGTGGCGCATTATTCGGCCGCGCAAGCGTTCGCCGCTGCCGTCGCGCCGTTCATCATCATCGACCTGTGCAAGCTGGTCGCCGCCGTCGCCTGCGCCCGAGCGGTCAATTCCGCCCTCGGCCGCAAAGCTGCGTAAACGCGAGGTGAGCCTTCGGCTGGCGGCCAGCTGAAGGCGCCAGCCCGTTCAGGATAAAGCGGCGCGCCTTCGGCGCTCCCTCAGTAGGGTCGAGCGATCTCGCTCGACCCTATGAAGTTTTATGGCAATGGTAGCGCTTCCACCAGGACTTTCTTAGTCGAGCGAGAGCTCGCACAGCATAAAGCGCCGAAGGCACCCACTGTTTTTTATGCCTCGTACAGAATGGCGCCGCTGGTGAAGCCGCCGCCGAAACCGACGAGCACCACCTTGTCGCCGGGGTGGATGCTGCCCGATTCATACGCGTCGGAAAGCGTCATCGGGATGCATGCCGACGACGAGTTGCCGCGGTGCGCGATGGACACCTGGAAGCGCTCGATGGGCAGCCCCATGCGCTTGGCGGCGTAGCGGATGATTCGCTCGTTGGCCTGGTGCGGCACGATGAACTGCACGTCGTCGATGGTGAGGTTCGCGCGGCGCAGCACTTCCTCGATGGCGGCGGGCATGACGCTCGTCGCGAACTTGAACACCTTCTGCCCGTGCATGTATAGCGCCTGACGCGGCGCGCCCCCGGCGATGCGCTCGGTTTCCTCGAGCTCGGCGGCAATGGCCGCATCCCCCTCGTCGGGAAGGTCGAACGCCGCCACGTCAATGCCCTCGTGCGTGAAGGGCTGCGGGGCGTCGTAGGTTGCGGGGCAGGTCAGCGCGTTGGTGTCGTCGTCATCGTTTTTGATGTACCAGGAAAGGATGCCCGGCTTCTCCTCGTTCCACTCCACCACGGCCGCGCCGGCGCCGTCGCCGAACAGCACGCAGGTGTTGCGGTCCTTCCAATCGACGATGCGCGTGAGGCGCTCGCTGCCCACCACCAGCGCGCGGCGGATGGGATTGCGCCCCGCGGCCCCCGCCGATCCGGGCGCGGTGGCGGCCATCATGGTTTCCGCGATGGTCAGCCCGTAGATGAAGCCCGAGCACGCGGCGTTCATGTCGAGCGCCGCCGCGTTGGAAAGCCCGAGGCGGCGGCGAAGCATCGCCGCGCAGGTGGGAACCAGCTCGTCGGGCGTGATGGTGGAGTAGATGATGAGGTCGATCTCCTCCGGGTCGATGCGGCGGGTGGAGAAACCGTCCTCGTCCCAGCCGAGCGCCTTGCGGGCGGCGCCTTCCGCCAAATCGACGTTGGTCTCGTCGACGCAGATGCGGCGCGACAGGATGCCCGTGCGCGATGAAATCCATTCGTCGGACGTATCGACCAGCTTCGTCAGCTCGTCGTTCGGCACCTCAAGCGCCGGCAGCTGCTTTCCGCAGCCGATGATGGTGCAACCCATGCGTACTCCTTATGCGAAGGCCGCGTGCCTTCGGAATTCGTAATCGTTCAATACCCGAGTATAGCGCGCGCTACAGCTTCGCGCCGAGCTTGCCCGCCATGAACGCGTTGGCGGCGGCTTCCGGCGCGTCGTCGAGTGGGGACAGCGGCGCGGGTTCGCTGCCGGTGCGCTTCGCGTGACGCTCGAGGGCGCGGGCGAGCAGCCAGTCCGCCACCTGCGGATTCTTCGCCAGCAGCGGGCCGTGCAGGTAGGTCCCCACCACGTTTTTGTAGCGGATGCCGTCGCACTTGGTCTCCTCGTTGTTGCCAAGTCCCGTGTTGGAAACGACGGTGCCGAACGGCTCGACGCCCTCGTCGAGGTAGGTGCGCCCGGCGTGGTTCTCGTAGCCGATGACGGGCGCGTCGGACATGTCGCAGGAAAGCGCGATGTTGTTCACCAGTCGGTCGGCGGACGTGCCGGGGCGCCCGGTCGTCATGCCCACAAGCCCCAGGCCGGGAACTTTCTCGCCGTCGACGAGCCATTCGCGCCCGAGCATCTGGTAGCTGCCGCAGATGGCCAAAAGCGGGCCGTCGTCCTCGACGTAGGCGGCCAGGTCGTCGCGCATGGCGACGATGTCGGCGCTGGCGAGCTTCTGCTCGCGGTCGGGGCTGCCGCCCATCATGATGAGGTCGACGCCTGCAAGGTCGACGACGTCGCCGTGGCGCACGCGGCGCACCTCGACGGGGATGCCGCGCCAGGAAAGGCGCTGCTCGAGGACGCGCACGTTGCCGCCGTCGCCGTAGAGGTTCAGCAGGTCGGGGAAAAGGTGCGCGATGACGACGGGGGAGGCGGCATCAGTTGGCGAACCCGCGCCGCCGGCCGCGTCCGCCACGCCCGCGCCCGCCCCCGCGCCGAAGTCGCGCATTTCGGGCACGGGCCCCGCCGCCGGCTCGATGGCCGCGGCGCCGGGCGCGCACGCCGCATCGAGCGCGGCCTTGCATCCGGGCAGCGACGTGTAGTTCGCGATGATGTACGCGCCCACCTCGACAGGCTGCGCGGCGACGCGACGCAGCAGGTCGTCGGCGTCTTCGACCACTTCCGCGGCGATGCCGGCGTACTTCAGGCGCACGGCCATGTCACGCCCGCGGATGCCGCCGGCGTAGGCGACGAGCGGCCCGGCCTGCGCAAGCTCCTCGAAGTCGATGTCCCACAGCCACGACACGTCGTGCCCGTCGGCTTCCTTATCGTTGATGAAGAAGGCGACCACCTTCGGCGCACGGTCCTGCGCGACGATCTTGAGGTTCTGGTTGAAACCGGTCGGGTTCTTCGCCAAGTTCAGCAGCACGTGGCGTCCAGCCAGGTCATAGGCCTGCAGGCGCCCGTTTTTCGGGTCGAAGGCGCTAATGGCCTGCTGCAGCGGCTCGTTTCCGCAGCCAAGCAGGCTCGCCGCCACGCCCACGGCCTCCAGGTTGTACACCATATACGCGCCGCTGAATGGGGCCTCGATGGTAAACGCCCCCTCGCGCACCGCGCCGCCCGCGCCGGGCTTGCCGAGCGAGAACGACAGTCCGTTCGCGTCGAGCGCGACGTCCTCGGCCGCGAAATCGAGCGCCGGGCGCGAGAACCCGCAGTTCGGGCAGCGCCACTCGCCCAGCTGGCCGTACTGACGCCAATCGTACTCGAACATGGTGGAGCAGCGCTGGCACATGGTGGCGTCGGTGACGGTGTTCTGCTCAAGGCCCATGCAGTCCTTCACGCCGAACGCGATCGAGCGCGTGTGCTCGCGCCCCGGCAGCTGCGAGGCGCGGTCGGCGATGGAGGCGCACAGCGGGTCGTCGGCGTTGTAGATAAGCACCGTGTTCGGGGAGGTTCCCAGCGCGCCCACGATGCTGTCCTGGATGCGGTCGATCTCGCCGCAGCGGTCGAGCTGGTCGCGGAACAGATTCAGCAGCAGCACGTAGTCGGACTGCAGGTGCGGCAGAATCTTCGCCAGCCACAGCTCGTCGGACTCGAAGATGCCCCAGTCGGCTTGGCGCGCATGCAGCAGCGCGGTGGACACGCCCGAGTCCAAGTTGGCGCCGGTGCGGTTGCAGACGACCGTCTGGCCCGCGGTTTCAAGCACGTCGGCCAACAGGTTGGTGACGGTGGTCTTGCCGTTGGTGCCCACGACGCACACGCTGCCGCGCCCGAGCTTGCCGCGCAGGTGCGCGATGAGCTGCGGGTCGACGTACAGGGCGATCTTGCCCGGGAAGTTGGCGGCGGGGCGGTGGAAGACGTGCTTCAGCCCCCAGGTGGAAACCGCGCTCACGGCGCGGGCTGCGGTGAATTTCAAACCCATGATGTCCTCTTCCGTCGAGGGTTCGCCGGCATATCGCGGCGAATGGAGAATGCTGCAAGTATACGCGACGCCCCGCGCCCGGCCCGCCCGTGCGCCGTCCCTTCACGAAGAACGCCGCTTGCGGGCGCGCTTCGTGCGCGACGGGTTCGCGGTCGGGGCTGCCCGTCGGGCGCGGGGCCGCCGCCTGTCGGGTGCCCCTGCCGCCCATCGGCCCCGCGGCCGGCGCCGCCCGCGAGCCCCGCCGCCTTTGCAGCTGCTTCTCCCGTCGCCCGCTCGCCGCCCGCCGATCCCGTCTACCGCCCACCCCCGCATTCGTTAACTGCTCGAGAACTTTTCAAGCCCCGCGACGGGCGGCGCGCCTTTGTTGCTATAGTAGGCACTTGCGCGCGATAAAGCGCAAGAGTGGCGCGGAATCGCGCAGGTAAGAAAGAAGGTTTCCCGTGAACAAGAAACTGTTGAAGGTGGTGGGTCGTGGATAGTAGCCAGATCATCTCCATCGTCGTCTTCGTGGTGGCCATGATCGTCATCATGAGCGAGAAGGTGCACCGCGCGCTCGTCGCCATCGTGGGCGCAATGCTCCTGCTCATCCTGCATATCATGTCGTTCGACGTCGCGGTCACGCACATCGACTTCAACACGCTCGGCGTGCTGCTCGGCATGATGCTGTTCGTCGCCGTGGTCAAGCAATCCGGCGTGTTCGAGTACCTCGCCATCAAGTGCGCGCGGGCGGCGAAGGGCAACCCATGGACCATCATGGTGCTGTTCGTCCTGCTCACCGCTGTGCTTTCGGCGTTTTTGGACAACGTGACCACGGTGCTTCTGATCGGCCCGATGACCATCACCGTGTGCCGTCTGCTCGAGATCAACCCGGTGCCGTACTTCTTCACCGAGATCATGGCGTCGAACATCGGCGGCACGGCGACGCTTATCGGCGACCCGCCGAACATCATGATCGGCTCGGCCGCGGGCTACACGTTCGCCGACTTCATCATGTATGACGCGCCGGCCGTCATCGTCATCCTGGCCGTCGTCATCGTCGCGTTCCGCTTCATGTACGGCAAGCAGCTGGTCACCACCGAGGAGCATCGCCAGGCCATCATGGAGCTTGACGAGCGCGAGTACATCAAGAACCCGCGCCTGCTCAAGATCAGCTACGCCATGATCGCGTTCGTGGTCATCGGCTTTATGACGCACGGCCAGCTGGGCCTGGAATCGAGCGTCATCGCGCTGACCGCCGCGGGCATCATCATGCTCGTTTCCGGCGAAAGCATCGAAGAGGCGCTGCACGGCGTCGAATGGACCACGCTGTGCTTCTTCGCCGGCCTGTTCATCATCGTCGGCGCCATGTCCGAGACGGGCGTCATCGCCATGCTGGCGCAGGCGCTTATCGACGTCACGGGCGGCAACCTGCTCATCACCATGCTTGCGGTCCTGATCGGCTCCGCCGTCATCTCCAGCTTCCTGGATAACATCCCGTTCGTGGCCACGATGATTCCGATCATCCTGGCTCTTGAGCTCGACGGCATCGACGCCACGGCCCTGTGGTGGGCGCTGTCCCTGGGCGCTTGCCTGGGCGGCAACGGCACACTCATCGGCGCTTCGGCCAACGTCGTGCTCTCCGACATCAGCAAGAAGCATGGGCACGAGATCACCTTCATGGGCTTCTTCAAGCATGGCTTCCCGATCATGCTTTTGACGGTCGCCATCGCCGCGATCTACATGCTCATCCGCTTCCCTGCCGGGTAGTTGAGTAGCAGGCTGGCTGGGCGGCCGGGTGTCGCCGGCTGGCTGGGCGGTCGGGCGGCTGGATAGTCGCCGGATGACCGGGCGGTCGAGTAGTCACCAGCCGGCTTCCTTTTGAACCGGAAAGCCCGCAACGCGCAATGAACGCGCGTTGCGGGCTTTTTTACGTTGGCCCGTCTGAGTCGCGCATGCCCCTCGGGCCCCATTCGACCCGTTCGTCCCTCCTCGCCGGCTCCCGTCCGGCCCCGTGTCCCTCCTTCGCCCCCTTCTGCCGCTATGGCATCGCTGTGAGTTTTTCCCACGGGGGTTGTGGAAGCGGTTGCCCGCCTCTGCGGCGGCGGCAACAATAGAGCGCATGGATAACAAACGCACGAGCCGCGGCGGCTCTCAAGAGTCTGGCCGCGCATCATCAAACCATTCGTCCACCTCTCGCCGCGCCACGGCGCCTGACGCTCGCGCCCAGGACCGCTACGCGCGCAATCGCTACGCCGCCGCGGGCCGCAGCCGCTCCCGCCGTCGCGCCGCGCAGGCATCCTCGCCCGCGGCAACCGACATCAACGACGCGGCCGCTCGCCTTTCGCGCGACGAGTACGCCAAAACCCACAAGGCCAAGCGCCACGGGAAGGCGTTCTACGCCGTCATCGCCGTGATCGCGGTCGCGCTCATCGGCGTCGGCGCGGCGTTCGCCTACGTCAACGTCCTGTCCGGCAACTTCCGCGCGGGCCTTGGCGATACGAGCAAATACCTGGTCAAAACCAGTTTGACGCAGCCGTTCTATATGCTGCTCATGGGAACCGACGGCTCGGCCGAGCGCGACGAGTCGGGCGATTTCGGCGATTCGTACCGCACCGACTCCATCATGCTCGCGCGCATCGACCCCGTGAACAAGAAGGTCACGCTGGTGTCCCTGCATCGCGACACCATGATCGACTACGGCGACGATTACGGCATCAACAAGCTCAACGCGGCGCACGTGTTCGGCGGCCCGGAGCTTTCCGTGAAGACGGTTTCCCAGCTAGCCGGCGTCGACATCTCGCACTACGCGGAAATCAATTTCGACGGCTTCCGTGAAATCGTCGACGCGCTCGGCGGCGTGGAGGTCGACGTCCCCATGACCATCGACGACGAGGACGCGGGCGGGCACTTGGATGCGGGTCTGCAGACGCTCAACGGCGACCAGGCGCTTATCCTGTGCCGCGCGCGCCACGCCTATGACGAAATCGGTCCCGGCGACGAATACCGCGCGGCGAACCAGCGCCTGGTGATGTCCGCCATCGCCAAGAAGCTGCTGTCGGCCGACGTGGCCACCATGGCCTCGACCGTGCAGACCCTTTCGAAGTATGTGACCACCGACCTGGGCGTGACCGACATCATCGGTCTCGCGCAGAACATGCAGGGACTCGACCCCTCGACCGACATCTACTCGGCCATGGAGCCGACCACCTCGAAGTACATCGACGGCGTGTGGTACGAGGTGAACAACACCACCGAGTGGAAAGCCATGATGAAGCGTGTCGACGCGGGTCTTTCCCCGACCGAGGGCGACATCGTCGACCAGGTTTCGGGAACCATCCTGGCCACCACGGGCGACGGCAGCGCGACGAGTGCCGGCGAGGCCGGGTCGGGCAGCGGCGCGGTGAAGAGCGGCGGCAGCGTGGCGATCCGTAACGGCAACGGCGTGACCGGCGCCGGCCTGGACGCGGCCGAGCGCATCCAGGGGCTTGGCTACAGCGTGAACACCAGCAACGCCGACAACTTCAACTACGCCAAGACCATCGTCGTGTACGAGACGGCGGCGGAAAAGGAATACGCGGAAGCGATCGTCAACAAGCTCGGAGTAGGCGAAGCCGTCCAGAACGACAACACCTACCTCTTCGAAGAAGACTTCCTGATAGTCCTGGGAGCCGACTGGAGCTAAAGGCCGGGCGGCAAGCGGGGCAGGCGCGGGTCCGGCGCGGGGCCGGCTGGAGGGTTTCCGGAGTTTCTGTATCTCCGTGCACGCAAATCAGGCCTCGCTGGCGGGTTCGCCGACTTTCCGAGCCTCCGTGCAGCCGTCAGCTACAGAAACTCGCGTAACCCGCCGCCAAATCGCCGAAACCCGTGCACGGCGCTACAGAAACTCGGGGAGCCTGCCACGGAGGCCCGAAATCGCTGCACGCAGGCTCGGGAACTCGCTTTTTCCGCCACCTCACCAGATTGGCGGGCTCGCCGGTCGGCTCGCGACGGCAGGCCGGCGAGCGCGAGCCGGCCGGCTCGCAAGCCTGGACGGGCAAGAACCCGCCTCGGCGGCTTCTACAAATCCAGGCCGTCAATCACCTGACGCAGGGTCTTCGCCGATGCTTGCAGCTGCTCGAGCTCGTTGTCGCTGATGGGCAGGGGCACCTTGTACTCGACGCCGCCCTTGCCCACCACGGCCGGCATCGACAGCACGGCATCATGCAGGCCGTACATGCCGTCCAGGTAGTTCGACACCGGGAGAATCGCCTTCTCGTCTCGCGTGATGGCCTCGCAGATGCGCTTGACGGTCATGGCGATGCCGTAGTACGTCGCGCGCTTCTTGCTGATGATCTCGTAGGCGGCGTTGCGCACGTCGTCGGCGATGCGGTCCATGTTGCGCTGATGGTCGGTATGCCCGCGCATCTCGCAGAAGTCCGTCACCGGAATGCCCGACACGTTCGCCAAGCTCCATGCCGGGATCTCGCTGTCCCCGTGCTCGCCGATGATGCGCGCGTGCACGTTGCGCGGGTCGACGCCGAGATGTTCGCCGAGCGCGTACTTGAAGCGCGCGGTGTCGAGCACCGTGCCGCTGCCGAACACGCGGTTCTCCGGCAGGCCCGACAGTTTGAGCGCCACGTACGTCAGGATGTCCACCGGGTTGGACACGACCAGCAAGATGCCCCGGTAGTCGCGTTCAGCGATCTGCGGAACGATGGACTTGAAGATGGCGACGTTCTTGTTGACCAGGTCGAGCCGCGTTTCCCCCGGCGCCTGGTTCGCGCCGGCGGTGATGACGGTGATGGCCGCGTCGTCGATGTCGGCATAGTCGCCGGCGTAGATGTTCATGGGCGCGGCGAACGGCATGCCGTGCGCGATGTCGAGCGCCTCGCCCTCGGCGCGGTCGCGGTCGACGTCGATGAGGACCATTTCGCTGAACAGGCTCGATTGCAGAAGCGCGAAGGCGCTGGAGGAGCCGACGAAGCCGCATCCGACGATGGCGACCTTGCGGGGGTTGAGGGGCTTGGGCATGGGGCGCTTCCTTTCAAGCGGAACGAACGACTTGCGCGCCGGCGGGCTTGCGGCCGGCGGCGCGCGCGGGGCGCGGGGCGGCGAAAAGCGGCGGAAACCGTTTCGCCAACTCCACCTGATATACTCAGCGCATGATACCGCAAGCATTCGAACATACCGCCGGACAACGCGACGGCATCACCGCGTTCCCGCTGAAAGTGCTCGCCATCGTCGGGATGACCTGCAACCACGCCTGCCATATCTTCAGCAACCAGATGCCCGACGGGTTGTTCTGCCTGCTGTTCGGCTTCGGCGGATTGACGTTCCCCATCATGGCGTTTTTGCTGGTCGAAGGCTATAACCACACCTCGAACGTCCTGCGCTACGGGCAACGGCTGCTTATCTTCGCGCTCATTTCCCAGGTTCCCTACGGGCTGTTTTTGTCCAACCAGATGAACGTGCTGTTCACGCTCTTCATCTGCCTGGTGCTGTTGTACGCCTACGACCATATGCGCTCGCGGACGCTGTTTTGGGTGCTGTTCGTCGTGGTCGCGATGCTGACGGCGTACTGCGACTGGGGAATCCTGGCGCCCTGCATGGTTATGGTGCTGCGCCTAGTGAAGAATCCGCGGGAGCGCGTGGCGTATTCGGCGCTGCTGCCCATCTGCGCGAGCGGCCTGCCGACGTTGGCGCAGCTCGTCGAGGCGCCGTCGCTGCACAACCTGGCGCTGGCGCTCTACCCGCTGGTCGGCTGCACCGCGACCATCCCGCTGCTGTGGGCCTACAACGGCGGCCGCGGGCGGTCGATGAAGTGGTTCTTCTACGCATACTATCCCGCGCATATCGCGGTGCTGGGCCTGGCGAAAGGCCTGATTTTCGGCGACTGGGGAATCTCGTAAGGCCGGCTTGTCGGCGATGTGGGGCGAACCGCCCCGCCGCCCGCGCCTGCCCACCGGGGACCGCCCCGCCGCCCCGCGCCTGCCCCCGGGACCGCCCCGCGGCCCGCGCCCGTCTCGCCCGCAAGGCGGACTGATCCGCCTTCCCCTGCGCTCGTTTCAAAACTCGCTTCGTTCGCGTCACCTGCCCACTCCCGCCTTCGCCGCCACCCGCTTCGCTTTCACAGCTTCGCCACACGATGGGCGCCCTCGGGGCATCCTTTCCCCGGCTTTGCTAAAATGTCCGGTACTTATGCAGAAAGAAGGTGCTCATGCTGTCTGGTGAAATGGAGAAGTTGTACCCCTCCGCCAAAACGCTGGTGAAGGAATGCGCTGCGAGCCGTATGCACGCCAAGGACGCGACGCTGTTCGCTTTCTCCGACGAAGCGCAGGAATGCGCACAGAACTTCATGGGATGGGCGGATCTGGGCTCCAACCCGCCGTACCCGTTGCACGAAATCCAGTCGTTTGCCGACTCCGTCATCGCCCAAGGTCTGAAATGGGTGGTGCTCATCGGTCAGGGCGGGTCCACGCAGGCCCCCATGACCATCACGAAATACAACAAGCCCGACTCGTCTCAGGTCCAGTTCCGCACGCTCGACTCCGATTCCCCGGTGCGCGTGCGCGGCATCCTGTCGGAAATCGACCCGCAGGCCACGCTGTTCATCATCTCGTCCAAATCCGGCGGCACCATCGAGCCGCGCCTGGCGCTGCGCGCCGTGCGCGAGATGCTCGCCGACCGCATTTCCAACGAGGAGCTGGTGAAGCACCTGGTCGCCATCACCGATCCCGGTTCGGCGCTGGAGGCCCAGGCCCGCGAAGAGGGCTGGGCCGCCGTGTTCTCCGGCGAGCCTTCCGTCGGCGGCCGCTTCAGCGCGCTGTCCGTGTTCGGCCTGCTGCCCGCGGCGCTCGTCGGCATCAACCTGCAGGAATTCATGGCGCACGCCGCCGAGGCGGAGCGCGTCTGCAGCGAGGACGCCATCGACAACCCGGCCATCGGCCTGGCGGCGTTCCTGTACGACAACTACCTGCAGGGCCGCAACAAGTTTTCCTTTCTCACCCAGAAGCGCGGCCGCGTGCTGGGCTTGTGGATCGAGCAGCTGGTGGCGGAATCCGTCGGCAAGAACGGCCAGGGCATCCTGCCGAACATCGAGATCGACTCGCTGCTGCTCGCCAAGGACCCGGGCGATCGCAGCATCATCATGTACCAAACGCAGAACGACCTGTGGGACGAGCGCCGCAACTTCGAGATGGGCCTGTCCTATATCGACTCGACCATCCCGCGCGTCGCGTTCAAGATCGAAAGCGTCTATGACCTGCCCGAGCACTTCGTGATGTGGGAATACGCGGTCGCCATGTGCGGCTACCTCATGAAGATCTGCCCGTTCGACCAGCCCGACGTCGCGTCCGCGAAGGCCGTGGTGCTCGACATCCTGCGCGACGGCCAGCCCGCGCCCGACTACGTGCAGGACTTCATCGACGACGTGAACATGGGCCAGGTGGAGGTTCGTCAGGCGCCGTGCTTCAAGGACTGCACCGATGTGCGCGCCTCCCTGCGCGCCCTGCTCGGCAGCATCCAGCCCGGCGACTTTTTCGCGCTCAACGCGTTTCTGCCGTTCACGGGCGAAGGCCGCCGCGAGGCGCTCGAAACCATCCGCCACGGCGTCGCCGACAAGCGCGGCGTGGTGTCGTGCCTGGAGGTCGGCCCGCGCTACCTGCACTCCACCGGCCAGCTGCACAAGGGCGGCCCGAACTGCGGCGTGTTCCTCATTCTGTCCGCCGACGAGCTGAAGGACATTCCGCTGAAGAAGGAGGCCGAAAGCCTGGGATCGCTGGCGAAGGCGCAGGCGTCGGGCGACCTGGTGACGCTCGCCGATCGCGGCCGTCGCTGCGTGCACCTGCATCTGCCGGACAACTCCAGCGTCACGCTGCGCGCGTTGGCCGAGGTTGTCTGCGATATTCTGGAGGAACTCGATCAGCACTAAGCTGAACAGGGAACGTACGCGAAGGGCGGGCCGTGTGCCCGCCCTTCTTTTCGAGGGGGTTGGTATGGTCGAGGCGCTCGACATTCAAGTGAAGGGCATCGTGCAGGGGGTGGGCTTCCGCCCGTTCGTGTATCGCCTGGCGAAACGCTACCTCATCAACGGCTGGGTGCTCAACGCCACCGAGGGCGTGTTCATCCACGCCGAGGGCGAGGCGAAGCTGCTCGACGAGTTCGTCACCGAGCTGCACATGAACCCGCCGTCGGCTGCCAAGGTGACCGAGGTGGATCTGAAGGAAGTGCCGCTCGAGGACTTCACGAGCTTCGAGATCCGCTTCTCCGACGACGCGCAGGCCGAGCAGACCACGCTGGTCTCGCCCGACCTCGCCACCTGCGACGACTGCCTCGCCGAGCTGTTCAACCCCAATGATCGGCGCTTCCGCTACCCGTTCATCAACTGCACGAACTGCGGGCCGCGCTTCACCATCATCGATTCGCTGCCCTACGACCGCCCGGCGACGTCGATGAAGGCGTTCGAGATGTGCCCGCGCTGCGCCGGCGAATACGCCGACCCGCTCGACCGCCGCTTCCATGCGCAACCGGACGCCTGCTGGGAGTGCGGTCCGCAGGTTTCGATTTGCCTGCCGGAGGGCGCATGCCCGGCTTCTCCCGAGATTCTTTCATTTTCCCCGTGCGTCGAGGATTCTTCCTGGTCAATCGCTTGGGGAAGCTCGCGTGAAGCTTCCGACGCCATTTTCGCCGCGGCGGTGCGCGTGCTCATGGGCGGCGGCATCGTGGCGGTGAAGGGGCTTGGCGGCTTCCATTTGGTGTGCGACGCCGCAAACCCCGAGGCGTTGGCGAAGCTGCGGCAGCGCAAGCGCCGCCAGGGCAAGGCCTTTGCCGTCATGGTGGCAAGCGCCGACGACGCGCGGCGCGTCTGCCGCGTCGACGCGGTCGAGCAGCAGCAGCTTGAATCGACGAAGCGCCCCATCGTGCTTCTGCGCAAGCGCCCCGAGGCGGCCCGCGCCCTCGCGCCGGGCTTGGCCGACAAGCTGCCCGAGCTGGGCGTCATGCTGCCGTGCACTCCGGTGCAGCACCTGCTGCTGCACGACTTCGCGGAGGCCCTTCGCGCCGAACATGGCGAAGATGCGCTCCCCATGTTGGTCATGACCTCGGGAAACGTGCATAACGAACCCATCGTGACCGACGACGCGCAGGCGCGAGCGGCTCTCGGCGGCATCGCCGACGTCATCGTGGGCAACAACCGCGACATCCTCTCGCGTTATGACGACTCGGTGCTGCGCGTCGTGCAGGCCGGCGGCGAGCAGGCCATCCAGTTCGTGCGCCGCGCCCGCGGCTTCGCGCCGCTGCCCATCGCGCTCGACTGCCCCGAGGCCGGCCCGCGCCAGGAAACGCTGCTCGCGGTCGGCTCCGAGCAGAAGGCGACGTTCGCCCTCGTGCGCGCGGCCGGTGGGGAAGGGGCGGCCGGCTCCGACGATGCCGGCTCCGACGCCGCCACCGACGCTGCTGCCACCGACACCCCCGCCAAGCCCGAGGCCTTCGTCTCCCAGCACATCGGCGATGTCGAGAACGCCGAAACCTACGATGCCTGGCTCGAGGCGAAATCGCGCTATGAGAAGCTGTTCCAGGAGACGCCCCGCCGCCTCGCCTGCGACCTGCACCCCGAGTACCTCACCAGCAAATGGGCGCGCGAACAGGCGGAATCCACCGGCGCGCCCCTGTTCCAGGTGCAGCACCATCACGCCCATATCGCGTCGGTGCTCGGCGAGAACGGCCTGTTCGGCCCCGTGTGCGGCATCGCGTTCGACGGCACCGGCTACGGCGTGGACGGGCGCATCTGGGGCGGCGAGGTCATGATCGCCAACCAGCAGGCGTTTGAGCGCTTCGCCAACTTCGCCTACGTGCCCATGCCCGGCGGGGCGGCCGCCGTGCGCGACCCGCGCCGCATGGCCTACGGCGTCCTGTACGCCTTCGACCTGCTCGAACATCCGGCCGCGGCCGCTCTCGTCGAGGCGATGGGGGAGACGGCGAGCCTGTGCGAGCAGATGATCGAACGCGACCTGAACACGCCCTACACCTCGTCGGTCGGGCGCCTGTTCGACGCAGCCAGCGCGCTTCTGGGCATCTGCCCCGAGCCGACCTACGAGGGCCAGCCCGCCATCGAGCTCGAGGCGGCGATGGGCGCGCCCGCCGCCGAGGCCGTCCCGACGACGCCCGCGCAGGACGCCTACCGCATCGACGTGGTGAAGAACACGGCCACCAAGACCAGCACCGCGCAGGACACTTCCGTCGTCCTGTTCGATGCCGCGCCCGCCTTCTCCGCCCTGCTCGACGACCTGCAGGCCGGCGAGCCCGTGCCCACCGTCGCGCGCCGCTTCCACGACGCCTTCGTCAACGCCGTCCTCATGGCGGCGCAGCTGGCGAACAGCGTCTACGGCATCACGACGGTGGCGCTTTCCGGCGGCGTGTTCCTCAACCGCTACCTGCTCGAGCACGCGACGGCGCTTTTGCAGGAGGCCGGCTTCACGGTGGCGCTCAACCGCGACCTGCCGCCGAGCGACGGGTGCATCTCGTTCGGCCAGGCTGTGGTAGCATGGGCGCAAGACAAGACGAGTGAGCACGACGCTGAGACGAAATAGAAAGAAGGCAGCATATGTGCTTGGCAATCCCCGCGAAAATAGCCTCGCTTGACGGCGACGGCCTGGCGACCGTCGATATCCTCGGCGTGACGCGCAGCATCTCCATCGACCTCACCCCGCAGGCGGGCGTCGGCGACTTCGTGCTGGTCCACGCCGGTTTCGCCATCGAAGTGGTCGACCCCGATTTCGCCCAGGAAACCATCGACCTCATCAAGGAGTTCCCGGCGCTCGCCGGCGACGAGCTGCCCGAAGGCGCGGCGGTCTAATCATGGCGGAAATCGACAACGACCTTCGCGCCGGCGAACCTGCCGCCCCTGCCGGCGACCCTGCGCCCGCCATCGGCAACATCCACCGTTCGCGCACCGCTAACGACGCCGAAATGCGCTCCGAGCTTGCGGCGTTCAAGGATCCGAAACTCGCGCGCGGGCTGATCGACTCCATCGCCAAGCTCGCGCCTGCGCACGACGTCACGCTCATGGAGGTCTGCGGCACCCACACGGTCGCCATCGCGCGCAACGGCATCCGCAACCTCATGCCCGAAACCGTGCATCTCGCCTCCGGTCCCGGCTGCCCGGTGTGCGTCACGTCGAATCGCGACATCGATGCCGTCATCGCGCTCTCGCGCGTCCCTGGCGTCACCATCGCCACGTTCGGCGACATGACGCGCGTGCCCGGCAGCTCGTCGAGCCTGCTCAAAGAGCAAGCGGCGGGGCGCAGCGTCGAAATCTGCTACAGCCCGCTCGATGCGCTCACGCTCGCGAAAGCTCATCCTGAGCGCCAAATCGTTTTCGTGGGTGTCGGCTTTGAAACCACCACGCCGCTCGTGGCCATGGCCATCAAGCGCGCCGCCGCCATGGGCCTTGAGAACTTCAGCGTGCTCGGTGCCCACAAGAACATGCCCGGCGCCCTGGAGCAGCTGGTTAACGACCCGTCGCTCAAGCTCGACGCGCTCATCCTGCCCGGGCATGTGTCCACCATCACCGGCATCGCCCCCTTCGAGTTCTTGGCGAAAAAGTACGGCATCCCCGGCGTGATCACCGGCTTCGAGCCGGTCGACGTGCTGCAGGGCATCGCCATGATCCTGCGTCAGCTGCACGAAGGCCGCGCCGACATCGAGATCGCCTACGCGCGCGGCGTCATGCCTCAGGGCAATCCCGTGGCGCTCGCCGCCATCGATGAGGTGTTCGAGACCTGCACCGCCACTTGGCGCGGCCTCGGCGACATCCCGGGCAGCGGCTACCGCATCCGCGAGAAGTACGCCGCCTTCGACGCGCTGCGCCGTTTCCAGCCCGAAATCGAGCCGACGGTCGAGCCGCGCGGCTGTCGCTGCGGCGACGTGCTGCGCGCCCGCATGGCACCCAACGAATGCCCGCTGTTCCGCAAGGTGTGCTCGCCGGAAAACCCGGTCGGGCCCTGCATGGTCAGCAGCGAGGGCAGCTGCGCCGCGTATTACCGCTATTACTAGGCATTTCGCCTCACTTGTGGGGCGCGGTCGGCAGCTTGCCGCCTGCGCCCCGCCTACCGCTCCCAGGCGCCGTCTCCCGACGTCCTTCCAGCGGCGCTTCTTCACCTGGGTAACAACCTGTTCATGGAAACGAAACTTTTAAAGTTGGGTTTTTCGCCAAGGTTGTGCAATTCCCCACACGCCTTCACAATCGAAAGTTGACAGGGGAAATGCATAGCCTTCCCGTTTCGGCCCGCCCTCACTCGTGGGAAATGATTCAGGACGCGAAAATATCCAATATTCGGGTTGAAAGTGCATATTCATACGTTTCGGGTATGTTACAGAAAATTGTGCAAGCGAACAATTTACTTGTGCAAAACGCCCAATTTTACTCGTGAATCACGTCTTGCAGGCGCACAACAAAGGTGTTATAACTTGCTCATCGGCAAAACCGACGCATGCAAAAGGCGCAAATTCCAGGTAGCCAAGCATCTTGTCCTGGAAGCCTCCTCAATAGCAAGTCGGAACGCCAAGGGGCGCACACTCCGTGCGCATTCGTCGGCGGTGTTGGAAGCATCGCCAAAGAAAGGAGACTGTCATGGCGAAGATAGTCAATTCTTGGAACGACTGGGATCCGTTGAAGCGCGTCATCATCGGCCGCTGCGACAATTCCATGATCGTGCCCGAGGAGCCCGCTACCTCCGAGAAGGTTCCGGTCGACTCCGACATGCGCGGCATGTGGGGCCTGCGCCCGCTGCGCACCGTTGAAATCGGCAATGCCTGCCTTGAGAACCTGGTCAAGGCCGTCGAGGAGCGCGGCGTGGTCGTCGACCGCCCGACTCCCCTGCAGTGGAACCAGAAGATCGGCACCCCCGACTTCACCAATGACTCCATGATGACCTGCATGCCGCCCCGCGACATCCTGCTCACCATCGGCAACGAGATCATGGCTTCCGCCAACTCCTTCCGCTGCCGCTACTTCGAGTATCTGGCTTACTGGCCGCTCATGAAGCAGTACTTCGACGAGGATCCCGAGTTCCTGTGGACCCAGGCTCCCCGCCCGCGTCTGACCGATGCTTCCTACAAGCACAACTACTACGACGAGAAGATCACGCTGGAGGAGCGCCTCGAGCGCACCGCCAACAAGGACTTCGTCACCACTGAAGTCGAGCCGATGTGGGACGCCGCCGACGTGATGCGCATGGGCAAGGACCTGTTCATCCAGCACGGCCTGACCACCAACCGCACGGCCATGGAATGGTTCCAGCGCTACTATCCCGACCTGCGCGTCCATGCCATGAACTTCCCGGGCGACCCGTACCCGATCCACATCGACGCCACCTTCGTGCCGCTGCGTCCGGGCCTGATCATCAACAACCCGCATCGTCACCCCGACACCGGCCAGAAGGACATCTTCGAGGCCAACGATTGGCAGATCGTCGACGCCGCCCAGCCGGCCCACGACGAGCCGCCCGAGTTGTGCTACAGCTCCGTGTGGCTGTCCATGAACTGCCTGGTCCTCGACCCGAAGACCGTCATCGTAGAGGCTTCCGAAGTCTATCAGCAGCAGCAGATGGACGAGCTCGGCATGAACGTCATCCCGGTCGACCTGCGCGGCGCCTACGCCTTCGGCGGCGGCCTGCACTGCTCCACCGCTGACGTTTACCGCGAGGGCGAGTGCCTCGACTACTTCCCGAACCGCGTCAAGGATTGCACGCTCATCCATCCGGAGATGTGGGAAGACTAATCGCCGCATAGCGGTTGCCGCCTAGCTTCGCGGCTGGCGCGCAATACTCCGACTAGAAAGGGGGATCTGGCACATTCCGAAGGCCAGGTCCCCCTTTTGCTTTCACCCCTCACGCGTCACAACTGAATAAGCTGTTTCGATTCGGCCAGGCATGGCCGGGCTTAGGCTTGCACACCCTGAAACAAGCACGGCACCGTCTGGCACGAACCGAAGTGGGAACGCGGAAGGGTTCCATTCCATGCTACTGGTTTTTAAGGAGGAACCAATGGCAGAAGAGAAAATCACCACGGGCCGCGGCGACGGCTCGGCCGGAAAGGGGTCCGGCAACGACGATTACCAGATGGATCGCAAGAAGGGCACCATCTTCATGCTCATCTCGGCGACCGGCATGGCATGCGTGCCGCTGTTCAGCCGCTGGGCGACGCGCACCGACATGTTCGACGCGACGATGGGCCTGAACGGCTCCGATTCCGTCGGCGCGTTGATGGCCATGGGCCGCATGGCGATGGGCATCGTGTTCTTCGTCATCCTTTTGTGCCTGACGCACAAGCAGCGCGTGTTCAAGGAGCTCAAGCTCACGCCGTCAATTGCGCTCGGCGGCCTTGCCATCGGCATGTCGCTTTCCTGCTATGTAACGGCGACGCTGATGACCACCGTGGCGAATGCGGTCATGTTCATCTACACGGGGCCGGTCATCTGCACGCTGCTCGCGCGCATCTTCCGCAAGGAGCCGATGTCGCCGCTGCAGTGGGTGTGCCTGTTCGTCGTGTTCGTCGGCATGATGTTCGGCGAGGGCTTGCTCGGCTTCGGCGTGGGCGGTCAGGTCTTCGGCATCGATTTCAACCTGGTTCCGAGCACGCCTGAGTTCCCGCAGAAGGCCATCGGCGACATCTTCGGTTTGCTGTCCGGCCTGTTCTACGGCATGAACATGTTCTTCAACGGCTACCGCAAGGACGCCGACACCACCGCGCGCGGCGTATGGAACTTCATCTTCGCCACGCTCGGCGCGCTCATCGTGACCGTGCTCATGAACATCGCCGGCATGGCGACCGGTCAGGAGAACTGGATCACCGAGGTGCACTTCACCGCGTTCAACTGGGTCGGCGCCCTGCTTTTGTGGATCATCTGCGGTCCCATCGCGCTGGGCACGCTGCTGGTGGCCGGGCGCAACCTGCCCGCTGCCGACTACAGCACCATCGCGTACTGGGAGGTCCCCGTCGCCCTGTTCATCGGCCTGTTCGTCTTTGGCGAGGCCGTGACGCTGAACACCGGGATCGGCATCATCATGATCCTGGCCGGCGGCTGCATCCCGGCCATCAAGTCGATGGTCGGCGGTTCGAAGCAAACCAAGGAAGCCGGGGGAGTCGGGCAAGCTGAGGAAGCTTAAGCGATCCTGCGAACTGGTTGTCGTTTGCGTTTCGGAGCTGCGCGTCGCACGTGGCGCGCAGCTCCTTTTTCTGTCCCCGGCGCCCGTGCGCGCGAAGGGGTGTCGGGGTGGCTGGCGCGCCGCCGCGCATGCCGCCCGGTGGCCGTTTACCGGAAAATCGCTTGTGCACCTGCTCAAATGGCGAGGTCGCTCATTGCTGATTGGTAACGATTGCCGCTCGGGGCGGTTTCGGCGCGCTGTTCACGGTATCATCACATTTAAGAATGTGGTCTGATGGAAGCTGGCAAGCTTTCGCAAGTGAGGAGGACGTCATGCAGCAAGGCATCGCTCTGCACGTGGGGGCAGATGCAAGCCGTGCGCATGCAACATCTCGTCGATGTTGAGCCGCACCGTTCTGAGGGGTATCTATGAGTACAAGCTCGACTATTACGACGCAGGACATCACCGAGGTTGAAAAGCACAAAACGCTGAAGAAAGTGGTGTTCTCGTCGTTCCTGGGTAACTTCATCGAATGGTTCGATTATGCAAGTTACTCGTATCTGGCCACCGTGCTTGCCCTGGTGTTCTTCCCGGGCGAAGACAAGATGGTGTCCACGATGATGACGTTCGGCGTGTTTGCGCTGGCGTTTTTGGTGCGCCCGATCGGCGCAATCTTCTGGGGAAACATGGGCGACAAGAAGGGTCGCAAGTGGGCCCTGTCCATCTCCATCCTGCTCATGTCGGGGGCGACGTTCCTGATCGGCTGCCTGCCCGGTTACGCCGTGCTCGGCGTCGGCGCCCCGCTTCTGCTTCTGCTGCTGCGCATGGTGCAGAGCTTCTCCGCTTCCGGCGAGTATGCCGGCGCCGCGACGTTCATCGCCGAGTACTCCCCGAAGAACCATCGCGGCTTCTACTGCTCCATGGTTCCGGCATCCACGGCCGTCGGCCTGCTGATCGGCTCGCTGTTCGCCACCTGGATGTTCAACACGTTCGGGGCGACGTCGAGCTTCGTGGTGGACTGGGGTTGGCGCATCCCGTTCTGGCTGGCCGGCCCGCTCGGTTTCATCACGCATTACATTCGCGAGCATCTTGAGGATTCCCCGGTGTACGCGAAGATGCAGGCCGACCTTGCCGCGAAGGGCATGAAGAGCGAGGACAAGCCCATCCGCACGCTGTTCAGGAAGCATTTCCGCGTGCTGGCCGTCTCCTTCGGCGCTTGCGTGCTCAACGCCGTGGGTTTCTACGCGGTGCTCACCTATCTACCGAATTACCTGGAAGCCACGCTGAATTACGATCCCGGCTCGGCGTCCATCATCACCACCATCGTGCTGGTGGTCTACATCGCGTTCATCTTCACGTCCGGACGCATATCGGACAAATTCGGGCGCAAGAAGATGCTCATAGGCGCCTGCGTCGGCTTCATCGTGTTCACCGTTCCGGCGTTCTGGCTGTTGGGAAGCTTGGACTTCGGCACCATCCTGGTGGTCGAGCTCGTCATGTGCCTGTTGCTTACCATTAACGACGGCACGCTTTCCAGCTACCTGTGCGAGACGTTCCCGACCGACGTGCGCTATTCCGGCTTCGCCTTGAGCTTCAACCTGGCGAATGCCCTCTTCGGCGGGTCTGCTTCCTATATCTCGTTCGCGCTGATCGACCTGACCGGCGACGCGATTGCCCCGGCGTACTACATGGTGTTCATCGCGGTTCTGGCACTGTTCGCCATGATCGCCTCGCACGAGCACACGGGCAAGGACCTCTCGGAGGTGTAGTGCCGCTCGCTGTTGGCGAAGCGCCGCTATCGGCGCGGTGCCGCTGCGATCATACCGTTTCGAATCAAACGGCCTGGGTTTGGTGCACTTGCACGAAAACCCAGGTCGTTTGCCGTTTATTCGTTGTGCTGCCGTATGTTCGCCCCCTGTTTTCGCGTATAATGACCCTGTTTTGCCGACGAAAGCAAGGAGGGCGCCATGGGGGAGGCAAATCAGACCCCGAAGTCGCTGAAGGCGCAGATCACGCGTACGTCGTTGGTGCTTGCCGCCGCGGCGCTGCTGCGGGAACAGGGCCCGAAGGCCGTGACCTATCGCAAGGTCGCCCAGTGGGCGGGCGCCGCATCGTCGTCGGTCGGCTATTACTTCGAATCCACCAGCCAACTGCTCTACGAGGCGGGTCGTTACAATATCCAGCTTTGGGCCGAGCGCGCGGAAAACTCCGCCGCCACGGCGGAATCCATGAGCCAGGAGGATTGCCGCAAGCATCTTGTCAACCTGCTCATCAGCGCGAGCTTGCCGGATGAATCGGTGAATCCCGCGGCTCACTACCAGCAGCTCCTCGCGGCATCCGAATCCGACGCCGTTACCGAGGCGTACCAGAACGGGCGCGTGCAGCTCGACCAGGCGGTGGGGCGCATCCTCAAGCACGCCGGCATCGACATGCCCTCGCACATCGTGGGAACCGTGGTCGACGGGGCAGCCGTCGCCGCCATCTCCGAGGGCCGTGACGTGCGCGAACTTGCCGCCAAGCTGCTCGGCGACGTGCTGCGGGCGTTTTCCCGACCGCTCGAATAGCGCGCCAGCGCGGCTTTCCGCCTTATAGTCTCCAGGCAAACGAAAGGCCCTCGAGCGATGTGCTCGAGGGCCTTTCTGCGGATGGCGTCGGCTGCAGGAGGGAAGGTGGAGGTATCAGGGCCTGCAGCCGGATCCGCTCGGAAATTGCGGATTGCGGGTTCGGCAGTGCGGTCGAGTGCTGCCCGCGCCTAGATGCCGATCACGCCCATGGCCACCAGCACCAGGGCCACGACGCCCAGCGCGCTGACAATGCCCATGCCGAGCTTCTCGCCCGAGGTGATGGCGTGGCCGCGATCCTTGCGCGCTTTCACGTACACGACGAAGCCGGGGATGTAGCCCACGCAGGTGAGCAGTAGGAACGACCAGCCGTTGTACAGCACGCCGACCACCTGGAAGATGAGGGCGATCACGCCGATGACGAGCTGCGCGGTGTTCTTGTCCTCGGTGGCGGAGAACTTGATCTGGTACAGCGCGATGAACGCCCAGGTGATGACGATGGCGACGGTGCACATGCTGAACGCGAAGTTGTACGCGTCCTCGCTGAACATCAGCACGATGAGGAACACCTGGATGCAGGCGCCGACCAGAAGCAGGCTCATCTGCGGGGCGCCCTTGCTGTTCAGCTTGCCCCAAGACTCGGGGAGCAGGTGGCGTTCGGCCATTTCGGACGTGGTTTCAGCAGGCAGCATGGTGAAGGACAGCCACGCGCCGGCAACGCCCACGATGATGGCGATGCTGATGAAGGCGCCGCCCCAGCCGGGAGCCATGGAATCGAACACGTAGAGCATCGCGGGGTAATCCAGCGCGGCGATCTCGGTGTAGCTCATGTAGCCGTAGGGGAGCACGGAGCAGCCGACGTAGATGAGCAGCAGGCAGATCAGGCCGATGACGGTTGCGCGGCCCACTTCGCTCTTCTTCTTGGCGCGCGAGCTCATGACCGCGGCGCCCTCGATGCCGATGAACACCCACATCATGATGATCATGCAATTCATGACCTGCTCAAAGACGCTGCCAAGACCCAAAACCTCGGCACCGGCCTCGCCGGTGGCGGCGATGACGGCGTTGTTGTACACGTTGCCCCAGAAGTCGGCGGTGAACACGCCGGCGTTGAACATGAAGATCGAGAAAACGAGGAAGATGCCGAGCGAGGCGACCTTCGCGACCATGACGATGGCGTTCAGGAAGGACGCGCTCTCAACGCCGCGGATGACCAGAAACGTCAGCGCCCACATGAACAGCGACGCGACGATCACGCACGGCAACGTGTTGCCGGGCAAAAACGTGGGGAAGAAGTACCCCAGGGTGGACATCATCATCGTGGCGAACGCGATGTTGCCAAGCCACGCGGACAGCCAGTAGCCCCAGCCGGAAATGAAGCCGGCGAGCGGCCCGAATCCTTCTTCCGCGTACTGGAAAATGCCCTTGAGCTCGGGCTTCTTCGCGCCCAGATTGTTCAGCGACAGGGCAAGGGCGGCAAAGCCGATGCCCACGACCAGCCAGGCGACTAAAACGGAGCCGGGGCTTGCAACCTTGGCAAGCTGGCCGGTGATGGCGAAAACGCCGGAGCCGATGCACGAGCTGACGACCATGCCGATGAGCCCGAACAGGCCGATGCCTTTGGCCTTCTCCTCTTCCATGGCTGACTCCTTTCTTCAGGGGGTTTCTCGAGGGAAACCGTGGGTGCGGCTTGTAGCCGCCGGATACAGGGTGGTGAAACGGGAAGGGGCCGCGGCGGGCGAACCGTGTTTGCGGTCCCGCCGGTGCCGCGGCCCCTTCCGAAGGGTGGTTTAGTCCTCGCGCCAGATGGGCATGCTCATGCAGCGCGGGCCGCCGCGGCCGCGGGAGA
>CAVCPR010000035.1:0-23583 GCA_963604235.1 Anaerovoracaceae bacterium
CGCCGACAAGCTGGCCGCCGCCATCCGCAACGCGAGACCGTAGGGGCGAGCCGGCAGACCGGGAAAGCCACCCGTTTTGAACGCCACCGGGCTTTTCAAGACAGGCCGGCGGGTTGAATTCCCGTCCGCCGGCCGTCACTCCCTAATTGAACGTCGGGAAAATGTACTGATACTCGGGCGCGAGGCCGTTGTATTCGTAGAACGACGCCATGACCGAGGCGATGGATGCGGCCCAGTTGGGGTCGGTCGCGTATTCGTGGCTGGACTTCTGCCCCGTCGCGACGGTGTACTGCGGGTCGTAGCGCATCTCGAACAACGTCTTCTGATCGCCGTTGAGCGTGGTGCCCGTCAGCATGCGCCCGGAATGAATGTAGCCCTGGCTGATAACCTGCGCGCCGCCGATGATCGCGTCGCGCACCGACGACCAGCCGTTGATCTGCGCATAGTTCATACCGCTCGTGTACGGGCTGCTGTCGAAGGCGCCCCAGCCGAAGAAGTTGTAGTAGTTGCCGGCGGGATACGTGACGCCGTCAAAGGTATGCGCTTCCCAATATTCGCCGCTGGAAAGCGAAGAGGTGCCCCAGCCCGACTCGATAATGGCGTGGGACAGCAGGTACACGGCGTCCATGCCGCACAAATCGGCGGCGTCGATGATGTCCTGCCCATGCCCGCGCAGCGACCCCTCGCGTCCGGAAGCGCTCGACTCGATGAAGCGGTTGATCTGGTCGGCGGTCACCGTATTCTTCACCTGCGTACGGCGCAGGTCGGCGAAACGCAGCAGATTGCTGTTGGCCGAACCGCCGTTCCAGCCCTCGGTGTACACGTAGCGCTCCTCGACGCCCTGGATGGCGGCGAAATCCGCACGGGAGATGCCCGTGCCGTAACCGTACACCGTCGAGTTCAACGCGCCGGTGACCTCGTCAAACGAGTAGCTGACACCGTAGCGGTCGTCGAAGTCGCCGTAACACATCGCGCCCTGCGTGTCGGGGTCGTAGTAGACAAGCTTGCCGGCGCCGTCGTGCCACTTCCAGCCGCAGAACAGCTCGCCGGTGACCTCGTCGAAGTAGCGCCACCCGGCGGGCACGTAACCCTCGGCCGGCACGTACGCCTCGCCATGCTCCATTTTGCCGGTCACCGCGTCGTAATAGACGGTCTTTTGACCGGCCGGAATCTGCCAACCGTACTGCATAGCGCCGCTGATCTCGTCAAACAGATACCAACCGGTGTGCTCTTCATCGTAGGTGAGCAGCGCCTCGTTGTGCGCCATCTGACCGGTGATGTAGTCGTAGTAGACCCACTTCCAGCCGTCGCCGCCCTCGACGAGGCGCACGCCTTTGGCCATTTCGCCGGTCACTTCGTCGAAGAAATACCAACCGCCGTAGCGGCAATCCTCGCCCGTGATCATGTGGCCCTCGGAGTCGTAGCGCACCCACTTGCCCGACGCGGGAAGGTACACGTCCTTGTCGCACGCCATCGTGCCGTCGGCGTCGAACCAGTACCACGCGTTGGTCTCGGGATCATAGACTTCCTTGGAGGCGGCCATGACGCCCTCGTCGTACCAGTAGCTCTTGCCATCGCGCTCGACCCAGCCGTTGAGCGCGGAAAGCTCATGGTCGACGGCGGCGGCATCGGCGCCGTTATCGGCCGCAGAAGCGTCGCTCGCGGCGGTAGCATCCGCAGCAACGGCGTCGCCGGCGTCAACAGCGGCCGAACCCGCAACGGCAGCCGCATCCCCTTCGATGTCGGCGGAAGCCTCGGCACCCGCAGACGCGCCGTCCGCAACGCCTGCGCCCGCAGACGCGCCATCAGCGGAACCCGCAACCGAGCCGCTGCCGGCTGCCGCCACCGTGCCGCTCGCGACCGCCTGGGCCGCCTCGACCGACGCCGCATCCTCCTGGGCAAACGCCGTCGTCGCCACGGGAGCTCCGGCGAGCGACACCATCACCGCCGCCGCGATGACGGTCGAGCGGCCCCTCATGCGAAACCTGTTCCGATCCATTACCTCTCCTATCGTTTCTTGCGGCGATCCCCTTCGCCACGACGTCGGGGGGCGCCGGCCATAGCTGCGGCCTCGACCACAGCGCCGGCCACAGCCGCGCAAGTACGAGGCAACTCGCGCCCGGCGGCATTTCCCCGTCCATCAACTCGTCAAGCGGGCGCGCGCAGGCACCGCGCTTCCCCCCATAGTACCCGCCCGACCCCTCGCACCGACCAAACGCGGGCGAAACCACCAAGCCGCCGCAAGAAGTCCACCGAAGCTCATTCATATCGGGGAGATGCTATGCAGACCTGCGCAAACACCCGGGATGAACACCCACCGTGCAGTAAACTAAGGGTTTGGCAGTAAGGGACTGTCTGGCATAAACGAAGTAATTCAAGGAACGAACGCCGCTAGTGGGGACTGACATGACGAAGAAACGCATCGGATATTTCGACATCGCGAAATGCATCGCCATCCTGTTCATCGTCGTCGGCCACACCGGCATCATCTATCCCGAGGTCATGCCGGGCGGCATGCCCCAGAAGCTGGTGCACTTCTCCTTCACGTTCCACCTTCCCGTCTTCTTCGTGGCAAGCGGCTACTTCTTCAAACTCGACACCGTGCTGTCCAAACAATTCTTCAAGAAAGCCTGGAAAAACATCATCACGCCCTACTGGGTCACATGCCTCATCATCCTCGCCGGCGTCGTGCTCATGGCCGCCGCTCTGGGCACCAGCATACTGAACGAGCTGGCTCTTTGGACGCCGGCGGCGCTCTACGGCGCGGGCGCGGTGAACCCGGGCATGATCTTCCCCGTTTACCGCATCGGCGGCATCTGGTTCTTGCTGGCGCTGTTCTGGGCGCAGATCATCATCCTCGCCGCCCAGCGCCTGCCCAAGCCGGGGCTGTGGATATGCGGCCTGTTCGCCCTCGGCTGCCTCGCCTCGCAGAGCATCATGCTGCCGTGGTCCATCCAGTCGGGCATCTGCGCCGCGCCCTTCGTGTACGCCGGCGCCCTGGCGCGCAAGTATCAAATCTTGGAGAAGGACGGGCGCGTCGCCACGGCTGCAACCGTCGTGTGCGCCCTCATCTGGATCGCCTACATCGTGCTATTCGGCCTCGACATGTCCTTCGCCGAGTTCGTCCTGTCCAACGGCGTCTTCGACATTATCGGGTCGTTTGCGGCGGCCTACGTCGTCTTCCGCGCCTGCCGCTTCCTCGAGCACCACGCGGCGACCCTGTCGAAATTCATGGAATGGATCGGACGCAACACCCTCGTCATTTTCTGCATGCACATCGTCGAGGACAACGTGATGGCGTCGACGTGGCACCAGCTCATCGTGCAGCTCAGCGTCGATATGCCCGAGGCGGGCTGGCTTCTCTTCCTGATCATACGCCTCGCGTTCATCGCGCTCGAATGCGCCATCGTCTACTGCATCCCCAAGCTCAACGGGGTCTACTTCCCCAGCAAACGACAGAAGCCGAAAACCGCCGCGCCCGCTGCGCGACCGGCCACCGGCACCCGATAAGACCCGAAGGATCGAAACGGCATGATCACCCGCAAGCCCAAACCAACCCGCCGCCGCCCGCAGCCCGCAGCCGCGACCACCGGCAAGCCCGCTGCCGTCGCGAACACGCTGCTGACCGTCGCACAGGTCTGCGGCGTGCTCGCGCTCGTCATCATCGCGGGGCTGTCGCTGTTCATCACCGGCAACTACCTCTTCGAGGAAGGCCAGGCCTACAGCGAACGCGCGGACCTGACCACCCTCTCCACCTTCACGGGCTGCGCCTCGGCAGCCGGCTGCGTCTTAACCGCGCTGATCATCGCGGCGCTGCTGTTCTGTATCTGGCGCACCAGGGTCGGCCGGCTCTCGCCGCGCGCGTTGCTCGGCGTCGTGGTGGCCTGGGCATTCGTATTCCAGGCAGCGTGGGTGTTCTCGCTCAATGGCCAGTCGTTCATCTTCCCCGACACGCTCGACCTCACGCAGGCGGCCACAGCGCTCATGAGCGGCGACTATGCCCAGTTCACGAGTGACAACGCGATCGCGGACAAGACCGGCCCCGACCGCTACTTCACCATGTACCCGTTCCAGGGCGGCAGCCTCTACGTGTTCACCGCCATCTTCTCCATCTTCGGCGTGGGCAATTTCGCGGCCTTCCAGATGGTCAACGCCGTGGCGAACTGCCTGGCCATCGTCTGCCTCACCTGGATAGCGAGAAACCTGAGCGGCTCGGTGCGCGTGGAGAATCTGGCGACCGTGCTTTCCGGCCTGTGCTTCCCACTGCTGTTCTCCTGCTCGCTGGTGTACGGCAATTCGCTCGGGCTTTTGGGCTCGACCGCCGCGCTCGCCCTACTGGCGCACGGCCTGAAACAGGTCGAGCGCACGCCGCGCCTGGTGTTCACGGCGCTGTCCTTCCTGGCCATCACCGTGGCCATGCTCATGAAGAGCACCTGCATCCTGTTCCTCATCGCCATGGTGGTACTGCTGCTCATTGAAAGCGTCCGCAGCCGCTCGGTCGCGCTGTGCGCGGTCACGCTGGTCTGCGCGCTGGCCGCCTATGGGCTTTCCGGGCTGCCGACCAAGGCGCTGCAGGAGCAAACCGGCGCCGATTTCGGCAAGGGCATGCCGAAGACCTCGTGGATCGCCATGGGCCTGCGCGACGACAACTCGCTCGGCGTTCCCGGCTGGTGGAGCCTGTACCCGTACAACCTGATGGTGGAAACCGGCGGCGACGCTTCGGCGCAGAACAGCCTGGCCATGGAATCCATTGCCGACTCGCTCGGCTCGTTCGCGACCAACCCGGCCGTCGGTGCGAAGTTCTTCGGCTGGAAGCTTGCCTCGGAATGGGCCGACCCCACGTTCCAGACGCTGTACTACTCGTCGCTCACCACGCTTGCCGACGGCACCTCGCGCAACTACGGGCACCTCGCGAACAGCGTGCTCTACGGCACCGCGCACAAGCCCTTCATGCAGTTCATGGACTCCTATCAGGTGCTCGTCGTTCTCGGCGCGCTGGGGTATGGCGTGCGCGCCATCCGTTACCGCAAGCGCGGGCTGCCCGACGCGTCCGCCCATGGCGCCACCGTCAACCCCACGCTCGCGGCGCTTTTGCCCGCGAGCATCTTCCTGGGTTTCTGCGTCTATGTGCTGTGGGAGGCGAAGGCCATCTACGCGCTGCCGTTCTTCGTGCTGATGATCCCGTTGGCGGCAACCTATTTCGGGCACGCGTTCGCCTGGTTCGAGAAGCGCCTCTACGGCGACCCGGCAAGCGGGATCGAAGGCGAAAGCCGATAAAACAGTGAACGCCTTCGGCGTTTTTATACTGCGCGAACTTGCGTTCGCGCCTACGAAATCTCTCTGCAAATGCAACCGCCGCGGTGAGGTTGGTCCTACAGCAACATCAACATTCCGCCAGGGCAAATGCCGCTTTGGCACTAATTTCCCGAAGGGTAACGCTGCTGGGAGATTTTCGTGGGGCTGAGCGCGAGCTCAGCCCCAATTAGAGAGCGCCCGTAGGACGCGGCAGTGTTTTTCGAACGGGCCGGCGAGTGTGCCGCCGGCCGCCGGCTAAAACGTAATCTTATCCACGATGAAACGCGGACGGCGCTTGCTTTCCAGGTAGATACGCCCCACGTATTCGCCGATGACGCCGAGTGCCATCAGCTGGATGCCGCCGAGCAGGCACACCACGCTCAAAAGGCTCGACCACCCCGAAACCGAGCACCCCATCGCCTTCACCACAATCGCCCAGATGACGGCGATGAAGCTCAGTACGCAGATAATCAGGCCGAGCGTGGTGATGAGCCGAATGGGCTTCACCGAAAGGCTGGTCACGCCGTCGAACGCGAGGCCGAGCATCTTGCTGAGCGGATAGTGGCTCTCCCCCGCGATGCGCTCATGGCGCTCGTAGTACACGCTCGTCGACTTAAAGCCCACGAGCGGCACCATGCCGCGCAGAAACAGGTTCACTTCCTCGAATTCCGAGAACGCGTCGAGCGCACGCTTGCTCATCAGACGATAGTCGGCATGGTTGAACACCACGTCGACGCCCATGGCCTGCAGGATGCGGTAAAACCCCTCGGCCGTGGTGCGCTTGAAGAAGGTGTCGGTCTCGCGCTTGGAGCGCACGCCGTAGACGATTTCGCACCCGTCGTTCAAAAATGCGTCGATCATGGCGTTCATGGCGTCGACGTCGTCCTGGCCGTCGCAGTCGATGCTGATGGTCACGTCGTAGGCGCGGCGCGCCTCCATCAGCCCCGCGAGCAGGGCGTTCTGATGCCCGCGATTGCGGGAAAGCTTCAGGCCCTCGTAGCGCGCGTCGGAGGCGGAAAGGCCCTCGATGATGCTCCAAGTGGAATCCTTGCTGCCATCGTCGACGAACAGCACCGAGCTGTCCGCGGCCACCTTGCCCGCCGCAACCAGTTCGTCAACCTTGTCCTTGAACAGGGAACACGTGATGGGAAGCACGGCTTCCTCGTTGTAGCACGGCACGACGATGCACAGGCGCGGCAGGCCGGCGCCGGCGCCCCCCTCGTGAGCCGTGTTCTGTTGCTCGTCCGTCATGTCATCCCTCCATTTCGCGCAGCGCACCCGGCGCGGCACATAATCAACATGCCCGCCTGGGTGGGCGGGCATGCCGGTAAAACGGTTTGCTCTAGTCGATGCCGAGGTAGCCCTTCCAGAACTCCTCGGAGGTGAGCCACTCGCGCGCGTTCGAGTAGTCCTTCTCGAGCTGCGCGCGGTTCTTGTGGTAGTACGACAGATCGTCGTAGTAGCGCTTCATGATCTCGTTGAACTTGCCGATGTCGCGATGACGCACGATGCCCTTGCGGCGATGCGTGTCGATAGCGACGAGCGTGTCCTTGCCGCGAATCTTGCCCGGCTGGTAAATCCAACCCTCAGACGGGATGACCGCCGCGCCCTTGTCGGTGGTGGTCATGACGCGCTGGCGGTTGAACGTGAGGAAGTCGACGAACGCCTCGGAGCGCGTGCGCGGCTCGTCGCGGTAAATGCTCAAGCAGTCCTCGTCGTCGAGGTCGAAGCCCTCGATGTCCTTCGTGGCCTCGCGCAGCTCGTCGAAGCTCATGTGCTTCTCCGCGTTGCGGTTCGCGCGCAGGAAGCACTCCTCCGCCACGGGCTGGCCGATGAAATCGGGACCCTTCAGGAAGTCCTCGAAGCCGTCGAGCAGCAGAGCGGCGTCGGTGTAGTTGAACTTCTTCAGCTCGATCTGCAGGTTGCCGTGCAGCTCCTTGAGGAAGTCGGAGTTCTTCGCCATGCCGGTGGTCGCCTGGGCGATGAGCGTGTTGCGCGTGGTCTGGTAGCGCTCGACCGCGGCGTTGTAGCGCGAATGGAACGCCAGGTGCCAGATGCAGATGCCGTTCATGGAGATGACCTGCGGCTTGCAGCGGATGCCGTACTCGGCGTCGTCGCAGCGCACGAACACGGGCAGCGGGTAGCCGTTCTTGCGGATGACCGCCGTGGGGATGACGCAGTACCACCAGGCGGCGTACATGTTATCGCGCTGCTCCTTGGTGGGGACGTACTGCTCGTTCATGACGATGTCGTGCAGCAGGCTCATGCGCAGGCCGGGCTTGCAGCCGCAGAAGCGGCCTTCCTTCGTCATGAAGCCGAAGTCCTCCCACTGGTCCTCGCCCACCTCGTAGTTGAGCATGGCGCCGCTGATGAACGCCTCTTTGTAGGCGGGCTTCAGGATGCGCAGCAGCTGATAGGTGCGCTTGATGGACTCGGGGGAAACCGCCACGTCGTCGTCCATGAGCAGCACGTGCGTGGCCGGGACCGGCAGGCGCTGCGCCTCGATCATGCCGCGCGTGAAGCCGCCCGCGCCGCCGGCGTTGGGGTTCGGGAACACGATGATGCCGTCGCCCGTAAGGCCCTCGGCGTCGAGCGTGCGGCCGTTGTCGATGACGAGCATGCGGAAGTGCTCGGCCATTTCGGGCTCGCCCTTCATGATGGACTCGCGCACCAGCTCGATGTTCGGGACGATGAAGTCCTCTTTCTTGAACGTGGTGGTGGCGAGCGCCAGCTCGACGTCGGCGATGGCGTCATCCTCGACGTCGATGGAGTAGTAGCTGTCCTTGATGAAGACGCTGCCCTCGGTTTCGATCTTGAAGCCGATCAAGACGGCCGTGGGGTCGACGGCGAGGTCGAGGTCGAGCACCTGCCAGTCCTTCGACGCGGCCAGGGCGTGCTCGGTGCCTTCGACTTCCTGCGCCTCGGTGACGAACGGGTCGGCCATGGTCTCGACGACCCGGCACGCGTCGCCGCGCAGCTCGAGGTGCAGGTGGAAGCCCTGGGCCTGCGTGTAGGTCTGCAGCTTCTTGACGGACAGGGAGTTGAAGTACGTGGTGAAGTCGAACGAGCCGGGCCCGTAGAGCTCCCACACCTTCTCGTTGCGCTCGAACACCACAGGACCGGTGGAGCGGCAGTACAGGGAGGGGTAGCTGAGCGAGCGGGGGTTGCTTTCCAGCAGCACGTTCGCGAATTTGATCTGTTGCATAGCCATCCTTCGCAGGTAAACGCCATAAAATGCGTCATTTGTCAGATTGGTCGATTTTACCCCACCGCCCCCAAACGGGCAGCAAGTTCCACGATTTCAGTGTAGGCCGAGGGGACAGCGCGAAACGACGCAGGGCGAGGCGAAGTGGGGCAGAACGAGAGGGCCGTCGCAGCATCGGCCCCCGGCCGTTTTCGAACCGCAAAATTCGGGCTACAGGCGCAGAACCTGGGCCATCGCCTCCCATAGGAGTTCTTGGCCGCGGTCGTTTGGGTGCGTGTCGTCGGCGTAGAGGCAGGCGGCGTCGAAGCCCTCCGCCTCGCGCAGCGCCTCGAAGGCCTGGTAGAGCGACCCGAACGACCAGCCCTGCGAGCGGCACAGGTTCCCCAACGCCTCGTCGGCCTCGCGCAGCGTGAAGTTGTACGACTCCGTTTTGGCCGGCGCGCTCGACAGCACGACGATGTTGCCGCCGTAAAGCTCAGAAAGCCTGCTCAGGAACGTATACGAGGCGCTGACGTACTCGTCGAGCGTCTCCGAGGAATCGAAGGCACCGCGGTCGTTGGTTCCCAAAATCACGATGGCGAAATCCTCCGAACCGAGCTGCTCGTCACTCACCTGCGAAAACAGCTTCATCGATCCCTTGCCGGGAATGCTGTCGTTGACGAAGGCCGCGCCGTAGGCCTCCACGGATGCACGCAACGAATTGCCGGCGCAGTCGACGGTGGCAAGCGGCTCGTAATACGTTATGCCATGATAGAAAAGGATGAGGTTCGAGCTGATCCCCTCGCATCCCGACGCGCCCACGCCCGCCATGACGCTGTCGCCGAACAGGCGCACGGAGCGCACCGAACCCGAGGCAAGCTGAGAAGCAAGCGTGGTGTTCGCCACCGCATGCGCGGGAACGGCCAGCGTGAACGCATCGGCCTGGTCCTGCCGCAGGGCGCCGGTGATCTCGTCTAGGTTGTAGGTGCGCCCGGCGAAGGTCACCTCGCCGTGGTCCATGCGCCCGGTGGTGCCGTCGTAGTGCACGATGCGCCCGTCGGAAAGGCGCTGCCAGCCGTAGCGCACCTCGCCGGTTGCCCCGTCGAGCAGATACCATGCACCGCCAACGAAGCGCTCGCCGTAGGCCATCACACCGGTCGCCTCATCGTAGAAGGCCCATTTCTGCTGATCGGAAATGTAGGTGAACCCGTGAGCCATGGCACCGGAGGCGTCGTCGAAGTAGTACCAGCCGTTGTGGTCGGCATCGTAGGAAAGGAACGCCTCGCCGTGCGCCATCTGACCGGTAATAACGTCGTAGTAGACCCACTTCCAGCCGTCGCCGCCCTCGACGAGGCGCACGCCCTTGGCCATTTCGCCGGTGACCTCGTCGAAGTAATACCAACCGCCGTAACGGCAATCCTCGCCCTTGACCATGCGGGACTGCTCGTCGAAACGCACCCACTTGCCGCTGGTGCGGTCTTCATTGGATACGGGGATGAACACGTCCTTGTCACAGGCGATGGATCCATCGGCATCAGCCCAATACCAGGCGCCGGTGCCCGGATCGTAGAATGCCTTGTCCGCCGCCATGACGCCGTCGTCATACCAGTGGCGAGAGCCGTCGGAGCCGATAGCCCAGCCGTTGGCCGCGGCGAGGTCGGCGGACTCGGCGGCGGACTCGGCGGCAAGACCATCGGCAACGCCGGCGGGTTCGGCGGCAGCAACGAAAGCAAAGCCGTCTTCGGCTTCGGCAGGCTCAACAACAGGCTGGTCAGCCCCAACGCCAGCTTCCTCCGCCAGCGCGGGCTCCACGTCGCAAGCCGGCCCCTCGACCGCGCCGACGGCAACGGCAGCGGCGACGGCCAAGGCCGTAGCGGCACACGCAACAGCGCGGCGGCGAACTATAAGCAATTGCAAGGACATCCGATTCCTTCCAAGCGACACACGAAACGAAACGCTCTGTTAGACCGAAATCGACACGCGCCTGACGCGATTCGGGAAACCCGTTACGCATACCCGGCGCGAGCACCCGATCCCAACCTCTCGCCGACAAGCCATACCTTTCATGTCGATTCCGGTCTAGCAGAGCCAAACGAAACGCGCGCCCTCAAGCGCGCGGGGTCGACCCAGAATAGCCCAACAAATGCAACGAACCCGGTTGGAAATCCCAACCGGGTTCGTAAAGAACAATCAATCCACGGGCGCTCGCCAAGCCCTTCATAGGGCGCACACGAGGCTTACATGAATCGCCCTCCTGCCGCTACAGCGAGTAGGGCTGCAGATTGGTGACCATGGCGGTCATTTCCGCGCGCGTGATGTCGGCGCGGGGGTTGATGAAGCCGCCGTTGCCCATGATGTGGTTGCTCACGGCCCAGGCCACGGCCTCGCGCGCCCAATCGTCCACGTCGCCGGCGTCGGGGAAGGCCGCCAAGGCGCCTTCGACGTCGGTGACCGTGGTGTCCTGGCCTAAGACCGCGCCGGCATAGTTGAACAGCGTGCAGGCGACCTGCTCGCGCGTCAGGCTGTCGTTCGGGCCGAAGTCGCCGTTCTGATAGCCGTTCATGACGCCGACGTTCTTCGCCCACGCGGTGTTGTTGGCGTAGTACTCGCCGCCCCAGATGTCGGGGTACTGCCCGCTGTAGGACACGGAGTTGTCGGCCTTGGCCATGTTCGCGGTGATGCAGGCGGCCTGGCCGCGCGTCAGCGTGTCATAGGGACCGAAGCGGCCATCGTTATAGCCGTTGATGAAGCCCAGATCAGCACCCAGCTGAATGCACTCGTAGTACCAACCGCGCTCGTACACGTCCGAGAACTTGCCCGGCTGCTGCTGATTCGTGTTCGGATACAGATTCATGGACCACGCCAGCGGGAACCAGCTGTCGTAGTTCACGCCATAGTAGTCGTTGAGCCAGGCCGTGTCGCCGCCGGAGAGAATGGTGTTGCGGATGTTCTCGTAGAACAGCGGGTCGGAAGGCACCAGCCACGGGGCGTCGCCCGGCACCTCGACGATGCGGCCGTTCACCGGGCCGGAAGAGGCGTAGACGGTCACGGAGTTGTGCTGCACGAAGGCGGACAGCAGCTCGATGACCTCGTCGGAGTTGTAGTCCGTGTCGATGAGGCCCAGGTCAACCAGAGGCCCAATGAGATTCACGACGTTGGAATCGGTCAGGGCGCGGTTGATCAGGCTGACCATCTGCAGACGGTTGACGTTCTGACGGGTCGCGTCCTGCTCAAGACCGTAGGAAGCGTACTCGAGACCGCCGATGTTCGACGTGCGGGCACGCGAGAGCGACGTGGAGGTGAACCCATCGAGCACCTGGTTGCCGCTGTTGATGCGGATCGGCGAGAACGGGGACTCATACGCGCCCGTCGAGAGATTCTGCATGGCGTAGAAGTCGTAGTCGATGGTGTACGGCACGTTCACGCCGATGCCGCCGAGGCGGTTGACCAGGTCACCGTAGTCGTTGAGGTTGGTGACCAGGTAATGGTCGACCGAGACGCCGAACAGGTCGCTCATCATGTTCGCGCACGCGCGGGCGGCGATGTTCTGGCACTCCTTGGTGCTATAGCCCTGCGCCTGGGCGTCGTAGAAGGCGAAGTGGTACACGTAGTTCGACTTGTACTTGCCGCGGCCGGTGTCGTAGTACGTGTCGCGCGGGACGCTGACGATCCACATCTTGCCCGAAACGGCGTCGGTGGCCAGGAGCATCTGCAGGTCGGAACCCTCCATGTGGAAGGAGTAGCCGGAAGGCTGCCACTGGTCGGAGCCGATGATGGCGGTGAAGCGGATGGAGCCGTCGACGATGCGGCTGATGTAGTTGTACGCGTCCTCGGAAACGGACTCGTCGTCGCCGATGACGTAGGCGGCCAGCGTGTTGTCCTGCTGCGACACCAGGTAGTTATTCACCGTGGTGGACGTGGCGGAAGCGTTCGTCACGATCATCGGCGCGTCGTGCTTGGCGCACAGGGCGGCGGCCGCAACGGCATCCACGCCGGAGTCGTCGGACTCGCCGGAGGTGACGCCGACGACTTCCTGGGTCAGGCTGCCCTCGGAAACCAGCGTCTCGGCAACGGTGCGGGACGTGGCGTAGGCGTCGTCGCCGGCCATGCGCAGGGTCTTCGCCGACCAAGCGCCGTCACGGCCTTCCACCAGGTCGGTTGAGACGGCGGCGTCGGAGCCGACGACCAGGATGCGGCTGGCGGCGTCGCCGAAGGCGGCGGCAGCCGCAGGCAGGCTGGAATCCTGCTGATAGAGCACGGGAACCTGGTACTTGTAGGCGTAGGACGCAATGGAGGCGACGTCGGTGATGCCGTCGGCGGAAGCGACGATCACCTCGCCGCGCGGGTTGCCGCCCAGCTCGACGATCTTGTTGGCGCAGGCAGCGGACGTGTCGGCCGCGGTGGAGCCGGCGACGCGCTCAACCGTGCAGCCAAGCGCCTTCAGCTCGTCTTCAACGCCCTGGGAAACAACGTCCGTGCCGCCGATGACGTACACGCGCTCGATGCCAAGCTCGCCGATGGCGCTTTTCGTGCCGTCAGCCAGGCTGTCGCCCCAGGTGACCAGCGAAGGGCCGTCGACCGTGCCGGCAAGGCCGGAAGCGGCCAGGCCGAAACGGGCGTCGCTCGCCGAGGAAACGACGGCGCATTTCGCGCCATCGGGGAACGCCTCGCGGGCGGTCGCCGCAGCCGTGTCGGGCGCGGTTGCACCGGCAATGCGCTCGCTTACGACCTCGGAATTGTCGACCGCGAACGCCGACGCCCCATCGACGTTCAGGCCGATGACCCCGACCACGCCGACGGCAACACCGAGCGTCGTGGCGCAGATCATGGATGCTACGCTTCGTCTTCTTCTCATGCAGTATCCTTTCCTTCCTTCTTACATCGTTTCATTGTACGGCAGAAGGGCGGCGAATGATCTTCGCGCAGGACAAGAGGGGTCAAAACGGCGCGCCGATGCATCGAACGCGCCGTTTGACCGCGCGTTCGCCCCTGCGCGCTCACAGCTTGCACATACGGCGGCCGCCACGCGGGCGCTCGAAGCTGCGCGGCCAGACAGCTGCGCCACTACCGGCGCAGGCGGTCCTTCAGCGCGCAGGGCAGGCCCATCACGGCGCGACCCATGCGATACGTCGTCGACCCCTCGATCTCGGCGATCCGGCCCTGTAGTTCGTCCTCCCTGCGGCGGGTGTCGCGCAGCAGCGCCTCATGGTCCCCCTCAAGGCGACGCAGCACCATCAGGGCGTCCTGCCAATTCACGTACATGAGGTCCATGGGGGTTTGGGCGGCCTTGAAACGATCGTACAGGTAGCGCACCTCGGGATAAATGCGATCGACCATCGCGTCGAGGCGCGGCATCCAGTTGTCATAGTACGCCCGGTACTGCTCGACGAATTCCTGCGGGTTGCAGGCGATCTGCATGAGGTAGCGCGCCTGGTCGAGCGAGAGGTTGATGATGCCCTCGCCAAACGCCTCTCCGTAGGGCGTCTCCTGCGCCGCCGCAAGCAGACGCTCCAGGCAGTCGAAGGACTGCACGCCGCGGGCGACCTTCTTGTTCGTGAGCGACCCGGGGACCTCTTGGCGATAGTGGTACAGCAGCTCATCGACCACGGCGATGCGCGAAGCGTTCATCATCAGCGTGAACGTGAACAGCATGTCCTCCGCGGTGACGAACTCGACGTCGAAACGCTCGGCGCGGCCCTCCACGAACGAGCGGCGGAACAGCTTCGTGCAGGCATTCGGCGACCCCGCGAACAGCAGGCGACCTCCCAAATCGCCGGGGACGAACGACTCCGGCGCATGCGGGTGAACCGGGTAGAGATACACGTCCCGATCCTGGAAGTAGTGGTCGTGGCCGAAGCACACGATGTCGGCCTGGGTGCGCTGCGCCTGCGCGACCGCCTTCTCGAGCAGGGTCGGATCGATGAAGTCGTCGGCGTCGATGAAGGCCAAAAACTCGCCCGCAGCGGCGTCGAGGGCGCGATTGCGCGCCGCGGCCGCACCGGGATGCGGCTCGTCGAGCAGCTTCACGCGCGCATCGCCCTGCGCGCAACGCTGCGCCACGGCACGCGAGCCGTCCGTGGATGCGTTGTCGACGACGATAAGCTCGATGTCGGACAGCGTCTGCGCCAAAATCGACGCCATCGCCTGTTCGACGAACGGCTCCTTGTTGTACAGCGGCATAACCACGCTTACGACCGGCATCCCGCATCCCCCGTTTTCATTCGTCATTCTCGTCATTCTCGTCATTCGTCTCGTCATTTCGCCTTGAAAAGCCTCGCACCCCCGCGTTAGCGGCGGCCTCGTCGCAGGGTGTCGGCAAGCGCGCAGGGAAGCGCCATGAGCGCACGCCCCACGCGATAGGTGGTGGATTCCTCCACCTCGCGGGCGCGGCGGCTCGCTTGCCGCTCGGCTTCCGCAGCCTCCTCGCCCGCCTCTCGCGCCGCGCGCAGCTCGCCGTCGCGCGCGTCGATCGCATGCAGGTTCGCCTGCAGCATGATGTCCCACATCACATCGGCCGCCCGGTCGCGCGCCGGCACGGGTTCGCGCTCCAGCTGCCCGAATACCCCGCGCCAGAAGCCCTCGAAATCGAACTCGGCGACGGAGGATATGGCGGCGAAGGCCTGCGCACCCAGCTGCTCGCGCCCTCGCCTGTCCCTCAACAGGCGCACAACGGCCGCCGCGGCGCCGGCCCTATCCCCCTGGGGAACCTGCACGCAGCCGCATTCGCCCTGCAGCAGCGTCAAGTACGGCAGCTCGTAGGCCACGGAGGGCAGGCCGCGCGCCATGCTTTCGGCAAGCGTCAAGTACCAGCCTTCCAAACACGACGTGCTCAGATACACGCTCGCGGCCTCCAAATAGGGCGCGACGTCCTTCTTCGGGCCGACGAAGGTGACATTGGACGCTATGCCCAGGCGCTGCGCCGTCGATTCCAGGTCCTCCATAACGCCCTGGTCGGGAGCGGGGCCGACGATCGTCAGGTGCGCGTCGGGAAGTTCGCGAACGACCAGCGCCATGACCTCGAGCGCCTCGGCGGGTTGCTTCTGCATGGGGTCGAGCCGCCCCACCCACACGACGTTTTCGCCATCAAGCGGCGACACCTTGTCGACATCGGGCGCGAGGGTGATCGGGTTCGCGGTCTGCCACACGCGCGGGCAGTGCTCGCCCCAGAATCGCTCATCAGCGCCGTCGAGCGTCACCACGCCGTCAGCGTAGCCGCACACCACGGGGAGCTGGATTTCCCACCGGTTATCCCAGCGATACATGCAGCCGAACATCCCGTGCGTGTAGAGCAGAAAGGGAATGCCCGAAAGCTTGCACACGAGCATATCCCACGGCAGCGCGTGGCTCAGCCACTGGTGGTACACCATGGCATCGACCTCGTGTTCGCGCAGGGCGGCGGCCAGCAGCTCGGCGCGCCTTGCGTAGTTTTCGGCATTCGCTTCAAGGAACAGCGGCAGCTGCACACGCGCGACGCTCGCGGGGACCTCGTAGTCCTCCCCGCTCGGCTCCTCGTCGCAGAACAGCACCACGCGATAACCCATCGCCGTCCACAGGTTCGCCAAGAACGCCACCACGCGCTCCGCCCCGCCGATCCCCAGGCGGAAATAGCACAGGCCGACGGTTTTCACCGGACGGGCGGGAACGCGCAGCGACGGGGCTTCCCCTAGAAGGCGCCAGAAGCGCGCCGGCTCGTTCCACGAACAGGCAGCGGCGGCAGAAGCCACAGCCTCCGGCCCGAAGGCGGCAGCAAGGCGCCCAAACGCCGCCGGCGCATCCGCCGCCGGCCCTTCGAGCAGGCCTTTCATTTCCTGCAAGGCCGTATGCTCATTCCCACTCACTCGTCCGTCGTCCTTTCCATCCCCCGTGCGCCTTAGGCGTCCTTCGAACGCAGCACCGCTTCCTGAATGCGGCGCGGCACCCAGCAGATCGCCTGGCCAACCTTCTGTTCGGCGGCGTTCATCTGCTCGTCGAACTCGCGCCGCAGGGCCTCGTGGGCTGCGCGCAGCTCCTCAAGCTGCGCACGCGCTTCGTCCCGCTCGCGCTCGGCCGCTTCGGCGCGGGCGCGCGCCTCGTCGACCTGCCGCTGCTGGTCCTCGTTGGCGTAGTACTCCACCGCCAAGCGGTTGCCGCGCTCGTCGCGCTGCTCGCGCGCGACGACGTAGAGCTGATAAAGATAGTCGACGGGCTGTTGCTGCACGTCGTGCAGAAACTCCGCGAAGCGCGGTTCCTGCAGCTCGCTCTCCGGCGTGCCGGCAAGCCCCAGCTCCTCCAGGGCGCCGGTCGGCCCGCACAGCGCCGCCATCACCGTGTCGAACCCCTCGTAGGTGTTCAGGGTGTGCACGTTGTAGATGAAGCCGTCGATCGCCCAGTTCGCGTACGCCACGCGCAGCTCGTCATAGACGCCCTCGGCCTCCAGGAAGCGCTTCAAATCCCAGAACGCGCGCAGGAAGTCGAGCGGATGGCGATCCTTCGCCGCCATGGTGTTGGTGCCCGTGCCCTCGCGGTGATAGATGAGCATGTCGGGCAGAAACGCCAGGCGCTCGGCGCGCACGAGGGCGGGCGCCGAGAACATGAGGTCCTCGGTCAGGCGCACGTTCTCGGCGAAGCGCAGGCCACTCTCGCGCACGAACGCCAAACGCAGAAGCTTGTTCCACGGCAGGTTCTGGAAGGCGCGGAAGATCCAATCGGGATTGTCGCGCCAGCTTGCCACCTCGGGATACTTGTCGGGCAGCAGCGCCCAGAACGCGGGGATGGGCACGCCGACGCGCTGGTCGAACAAAAAGTGAGGCAGTGCCACGATGTCGGCGCGCGTCTGCTGCGCACGCGCGACGGCGCGCTCGATGAGCTGCGGCTCGCACCAGTCGTCGCAGTCGAAGAAGTACAGGTATTCGCCGGCCGCGGCGTCCATGCCGACGTTGCGCGCACGGGCGGGCCCGGCATTTTCCTGCGTGATGACGCGCATGCGCGCATCGGCGGCAGCGAGCTCGGCCATAATGGCGACGGCCCCGTCGGTGGAGCCGTCGTCAACGCAGATGAGCTCGATGTTTTGATACGTCTGCGCCAGCAAGCTCTCCAGGCATTGGCGAACGTGCTGCTCGCAGTTGTACACGGGAACCACGACGGACACCAGCGGCGCACCGTGCGCCAAGGCGCTTTCCCCCATCGCGGTATTCGGCTCCTGATCAGCCACGTCCCTGTTCCTTCCTCGCCGCCAGCGCGTCTTTGCACGCGGCGGGCACCTTCAAAAGAGCGCTTCCCAATTTGAACGACGTCGACTGCTCCAGCTCCTCCACGCGCGCGGCGAGGGCGCGCTTTTCAGCTTCAAGCTCCTCGATGCGCCCGCGCAGCGCCGCCGCCTCTTCCGCGCCGGCTGCGCGCCGCTGCCAACGAAGATCGTGGGCCGAGACGTCCTGCAGGTAGAAGTCGCGCCGCACGAAACCGGCCTTGCTCTTGCCCTGCCCGCGCAACGCGCACGCCAGCAGCTCCTCGCCCGCCTTCGCTCGCTCGACCATCTGCTCGCGCCCGGCCTGCACGCGCTCGACAAGCTCGTCGTAGCCTTCGACAACGCGCAGCATCGCGGCGTAGAGGTCGTCGGCCGTGGCGTCCAGCTCAAGCAGGACTTCGCCGAGGCCCATTTCATCGAACAGCGATTCAACCTTGGGCAGGTAGCCGATACCCACGCACGGCTTGCCCGACGCCATCAGGAGCAGCGAGGCGTGATAGCGCATCGAGACGCCCGACCAGCACTGCGACAGCATGCCGGCCATGGCGGCGACATCGTCCGCGGCATCGTACACCAAGGCAACGTCGGTGCGGCGCATATTCGCGATAACGGCATCTGACAAGGACTTATCGGTGGAATCAAGTAGGCAGAAAATGAAACGAACGCGCTCATCGCGGTCGGCGGCGATGTCGAGCGCCACCGCAACGCGGCGCGCGAAGTCCGCCGGCTGGCCCTCGTAGTCGCGCAGCGACACGGCGACGAGGCGTTGCTCATCGGCGTCGAGGCCGTGTTCGGAGAGGAACGCCTTGGCGGCCTCCGCGTCGGGCTCGTCGGCCAAAAACGCCGTATCGGCCGCTAGGACGACCTGCTCGTCGGCGACGCCGCAGGCGCGCACGAGATCCGCCGTCGCCGCGTCGCGCGCGGTGAACGCGGCGCCCGCCTGGCCCATGAAGGCCACGAGGCGGCGGGAATCGGGAACGTCGAGCGGCCCGGCGCCGATGCCGTAGAGCAGCGGGCGGACGTTGTTCATGGCGGCCAGCGACACGTACCCGGCGATGCCGGGGATGTCGGGCTGCGGGACGTCGGAGAGCATTTCGGCCTTGCCCATGACCCAGCGGATGCCCTGGTCGAACAGCAGGCCCGCCGTCACCAGCGCGGCTGCGGAATGCGCCAGCACGTCGTCGAGGACGGCCTTGCCCTCAAGCGAGACGGCGTAGATGCCGCGATGGGCAAGCGTGTGCTCGGGATTCGTGCTGATCGCCACCACCGACGCGCCGGCGTCGAGGGCGCGCACGCGATCGTTCACCGTTTCCAGAATGTATTCGTCGCCGAAGTTGCCTGCGCCGAAATAGCCCAGCACGGAAACCACGCTGCGGGGACGCTGCGCGCCCGCGTCGACGACGTGCCCGGAAATCGCGCGCGCCAGGGCTGCGTCAAGCACGTCTTCCAGCATGTCGCGCTGCTCGATGCCGATGAGCGATTCCGGCTCCGCCTCCCCGGCGAGCGCCTCCATGCACGCGTCGAGCGCCGCCACGCTGTCGTCGAAGGCGTGCACGCGGTCGTGATGGTGCAGCGTGGGAACCTGCCCGACGGAGACGACGGTCGCGCCGTCCTCGAGGGCCAGGGCGACCAGCCCGTCAAGCTCCACGAGCTCGCCGCGCGCATGCTTGCCCGCCTCCCCGAACAGCACCACCGCGCGGGATGCGCGCAGGGCGTACGCGAACGACGAGCGCTGCGCGCCCACGTGCTCGTAGCCGTCCCAGCCTTCGCCGGCATGCCTGATGGGATAGGGCGTCTTGCCCTTCGCGCAGCGCGAGCGCAGCTTGTCGATGAACGCGCGGCGATCGGGCGTCTCGTCCTGCAGCACGAGCACGCCGGGCGTGAACGCGATGGTGTTCGCAACGGGCGTGCAGGCGTAGGCGCGATCGGCTAAGGGCGCGACCTCGATGACCTTGGCCTGGGAAAGGCCGGACAAAGTCACCTTGGCGGCGGCGCTGAAGGACAGCGCGAAGTCGAGCGGGCGGGTGGCGTCGTCGAGCGCGCACGCGGCCTGGGCCTGCGCCGTCGTCAAGCACGCGACGCCGAAGGCCGTCTGCCGCGGCACGCCGTCGGCCACGCCGGCCACCGAGACGCCGTCGGCCACCAGCAGGCAGTCGAGCTTCTGCACGGAGAAGAACCGCTTGAGCCTCGCGGCATCGATCGCCCCTTCGCCATCAAGCAGATACGGATGCAGCTTCGGCGTGAACAGCATCACCGTATGGCCGCACGCCTCCAACGCCTCCTTGATGCGCCAGGAAAACGAACAGAACCCCTGCTTGGGATCGGCGAAAAGCGCGATCCTGTAATACCGAGCCGTCCCACTCACGCGACGCCCCCTCCCCTACTTGCAAAGCGAATACACCATGGCGGCCATCGAGGCGCGCCACGCGCTGTCCTGCGGATTCAGATAATCGACGCCGTTGACGGTCACGCCCGAGATCAAGCCCGCGTCCACGGCCCAGCCCATCACCTCGCGCGCCCACGGCGACACCGCGTCAGCATCGACCTTCTCATCCATCAGGGCGCAGTCACTTGCCGTGTCCATCCCCAAGACGATGGCCGCATAGCGCTCCAGCATCTTCGCCAGCTCCTCGCGCGTGACGATCTTCTCAGGCTTGAACAGGCGATATTCCCCGTCCGAGTCCTGATAGCCGTCCACGACGCCCACCGATCGCGCCCAGCGCACGGCCGGGGCGTAATAGGCGTCCTCGGAAACGTCCTCGAAGTCCTCCGCCGCAACCTCGGGCTCGCCCGCCAGGCGCCACAGGATGGTCGCGACCTGCCCGCGCTCGATGGCGTCGTAGGGGCCGAAGAGGTTGGTTCCTGAGTAATTGCCCATGATGCCGTGGTAGTTCACATACTGGTACACGCCGGATGCCGAGGTGTACCAGTCGAACAGCGACACGTCGCCGGCGGCCACCTCGAAGTTCACGTCCACGAGACCCGTCACGCCGTCGACGGTGCCGTCGCTGGCGGCCTGCCACACGTTGTACTGCTTCGTGTAGGCGCACGAGTCACTGTACTGGGCAACCCAGCGGTCCCACTTCTCGAACGCCTTGTCGGTCAGGTAGTTGTTCCACCAGGTGAGGTTCGCGTACACGCCCGGGGTGTAGCCGGCCTCATCCATGGCGCCGCAGAAGATGGTGGCAATGCTTGCGAGCTGCGCCGCGTTGTCGGCGCTGGCCATGCTGGATTCCTCCAGGTCGAGGTAGACGGGGTACGACGGGTGGTGACCCGCAAGCAGACGCAGGGCATGCGCCGCCTCGCTGCGCGCCATGTCGTCGTTTTCCGCGTAGGAATACAGGTACACGCCATAGGGGATGCCCAGGCGCTCGCACTCCGTCACGTTGTACAGCCACGTCTTGTCGTCCTGGTCGGTATAGTCGTCGCCGTAGCCGCAGCGGATGATGACGAAGTCGATGCCGCTGTTCTTCACCGCCTGCCAGTTGATGACCTTGTTATGCTCGCTGACATCGATGCCCTTGCGCACGGCGTTCGGTATGACTCCGCCGCTTTCGTTCAGAAAGCCATCGTCGCTGCGCGTCCAGGCGTTGGCAATGTTAAACGACGAGCTGGCTGCGATCTGCGATTCGTCATCGCCCTCCCAGACCAAATCGGCGGGATCGAGCAGCGTGCCGTCGCTGTAGCGCCAGCTGTTCTCGGTGCGCGCAGCGTTGTCGTCAGCTTCCTGCGCAAAGGCGAAACCGGGCAGCGCCGCAAGCGCGATGCAAGCCGCCGCACCTGCGGCCACCAGCGTCGCCGTCACGCGATTCATCACAGCATTCATAGGGAAACCTCCTCGGTTGGGGACGCGCCGCGCACGCGGGCGCCGAAATTCGACTCGTTCCTACTACCTCCGGACACGCCCGCAGTCGGGCGAACCGCGACGCCCGCAAGCAGCGGCAGGGCCGCGGCGAGGGGCATGATATAGCGCAAATGGCCGTTGAGCGGGCCGGCAAGCACCGTCGCCAGCAGCACGGCGAAGGGAATCGCGACGACGAGCGCGCGCCAGCGCCGCCGCGCCGCCGCATAGGCGCACAACGCAATCACAGTCAGCACGTAGAGCGCCGGCGAGAACATCACGCGCACGACCGGCACCGACAGCAGGCCCACCAGCGCGCCATCGACCGCTTCGCGCACCGGCTCGGGCGAGACATAGTGCACATCGAACGTTTGATTGATCGGTGGCCCCTGAATATACAGAGGGAACACCGGCCTGTCCATATCCTGGCCGATAATGACGAACGGGTAGAAGTACGCATAGGTGTTCGCCACCGTCGCCCGCACGTACACGCCGGGATGCGCCGCGCCCATCTGCGCCCACGCCGCGAAATAGGCAGTGCGCTGCTCGGAGGTCATGTTGCCCTTCGCCGGGCGCATCGCCTCCTTCACCGGGTCGGAAAGGTCGGGGTTGTACAGCGCGGCGAGCTGGTCGGCGGGAAGCACCGCGTCGATGGCCGCGTACTGCTCGGCAGTTACCTCGTCGGGGCATTCGGCCATATAGCGCGCGGTCTGCTGCAGCGGGACCGACAGCATCTCCTTGTCTTCCCGCACGTCAATGCCTGCGGCCGGCCACACCGCGCGCGTGGCGCCCAGCCAGGCGACGGCGACCACGCCGAGCACCGCGAGCGCCGGGGCCGCAGCACGGACGACTTGACGGGCGGGCGTGCGGGGGGCCGGGGTCACGGCGGGGCGGGCGAACGAAGCGGAAGGAGAGACGGCAGCCGGGCGCTGCTCGCCACGCGCAGCCCGACCCGCGCCGCGCCCGCGCAGCGCCTCAAGCACGGCGAGGGCCACCGCCGAGGCGACCACGATATAGAAGCCGTTGTTGCGCGCGAAGCACAGCACAAGCGACGCCGCGCCGAACAGCACCCACGACCGCACGCGCGGCGCGGCGGCGCCTTCCCGGCCGGGTGCGACGACATCGACGAACGCAAGCGCGAACAGGCAGAACAGCCCGTTGAACAGGGTGTCCTTGAACGCCGCCTGCGCGAACGCGCCCCACATGGGACACAGGCAGAAGAACAGCAGCGTCGCCCACGCGATCCAACGCGGAACTCGCCAAACGACCAGCTTGCGCACCACGAGCGCGAACGCGACGGCGCATACGGCGTACTGGAACGCGACGATCAGCAGCAGGCCGAAGTTGTCCGACCACACGCTGCGCCCGAGCGTCATCAGCCCCGCATACAGGGCGTTCATCATGACGGGATGGTGATTCTCCAGCGGCGCCGCGGTGGTGAACTGGTTCATGCTGCGCACGCCGTCCCAGGGCAGCGACCCCGGGAAAAAGGCGAGCCAATACGGCAGCCAACACAGGGCGATGGCCGCGAGGGCAATGGCAAAAGGATGGCGCGTCAGGGCGCCGCCGACGGGCTTCCCCACCTTGTCCAACAAACGGAACAGCGCCAGGGCGCACACGAACAGCACGGCCGCCATGCCCGCGAACGCCGCCGCGCAAACCGGCGCGGCGGGGAACAGCGGGTCGATGCCGCCCGCTTCCCGCCCCCGGCAAAACGACCAGCCGACCAACCAGGCAAACGAGACGAAGGCGGACAGCAGCGCGGCGGCAATGCGCAGGCGCACGTCGCCGGCGACCAGCCGGCCAAACGCTCCCGCCATCCTATGCTCCTGCACGCTTCCACCTCCACGAAATCATATCCGTCTATTATCCTCCGCCAAGACACGCGGCCGCCGGCGGGCGCCGGCGCTTCCGGCAAACCCCCATAGCGGCAGTTCGCAGGCAACCCGTTCGCCTTCCGCCGCGCGCTCCGCGCCCGAGCCGCCCTCAGCCGCTCGGCGGGCCCACGCCCGCCCCACCCGGCAGCCCATCGCGCCCACC
>CAVCPR010000036.1:0-23471 GCA_963604235.1 Anaerovoracaceae bacterium
CCTTTTTTGCCATGGCTCACGAGCGACGAGGCGCCCTTCGCCTTGCGGGCGGACTTCTCGCCGGCCTGGGCGGCATGCCCGACCTTGATTTTCCTTTGCGCGAGCTTCCGCGCGCGCAGCGCGCCCTTCGCGCCCGTGACGGCGTTCGAGCGCAGGTCCTCCGCCGCCTGCGCGCCGATGTCGTCGGAGTCCACATACGTGGACGCCTCCGTGCCGGAGGCGAGGCCTGCGGCCCCGGCGGCCATCACCCGCTTCTTCATCGGGTTCATTCCGCCGTCGGGCGCGGCGGCGCCGACCCCCTTCCTGGCGGCGCCCTTCGCGCCGGCGCGGGCCTTCTCTCCGGCGCTCTTGGCGCCGGCCGGCTTGACAGAGGCCTTTCCCTTCCCGCCGGCCCCCTTTTTCGCGGCCAGGGCCGCGGCGCCCTGCCCGCCGTTTTTGGTGACGGTGGCGGCGGCCTTGTCCGAGGACTTGGTGACGAGGCCGGCGTCGACGGCGTTGTGCTTGGAGCCGTTCGACACGAGGCTCAGCAGCGCGTCCGCGCCGCCGGTCTTCGCCGCGTCGGGCGAATTGCCGCTGCTGTTCTCGTCCATCCGGCCCCTCCTTTCCTGAAAAGTTCGTCTCTACGCCTTGAACCCGGCCGGCGCCGCGCGCCGGCCGGGTTCCTCTCTTCTTCGTCCTAGGACGCCCAGACGGGGCGGCCCTCCGGTTCCTGCGTCCTCGCAGCGGCGCCCGCCTGCGCCTGCCCGCCGGTCCATGCCGGCGCGGCCTGCGGCGCCTGCGTCCAAGCGGGTATCGCCCCGGTCGCGGCGGGGTCGCTCCATGCCGGCGCCGGCGCGCCCTGCGCGCTCGCCCCCTGGCCCCATGCGGGCGCCGGGGCGGGCGGCGTGCCCGGCGAAGTCGGCGGCTGCGCCTGCTCCGCGCCCGGCGCCGCGCCCGCCTGCTCCCCTGCGGCCTCCAGCGCCGTCTCCAGCTCGGCGATGCGCGCCTTCAGCTGCGCCGCCTCCGCGTCGTAGCTCGCGCGCATCGACGCCACCATCTCCTCGGGCGTCGACTCCTTCTTCTGCGCCTCGGCCTGCTTCTGCTGCCACTTCGCCTTCTTCTCGGCGGCGATCTCGTCGGGCTTGGTGTTCCAGAGGTCGTAGAGCTTGCCGTGCGGCCAGTCGTCCTTGAAGGGGACGACCGCCTCGCCGGCGAGCAGGAGGCCTTCGCCGGGGTTGGTGGAGCGGTCGATGTACTCGGCCTGCTGCTCCGACAGCCCCAGGATGGCCGTCAGCGTCTTGCGGTCGGTGTCGGACTGCTTGAGGAGCATGAGGTAGTCCGAGTTCGACAGCAGGAGCTTCGCTACGGGGTGGTTCAGGATGCGCTCGACCGTCTGCGTGATGCCGGTCGGGATCAGATTGAACTTGCGGCCCTCTGCCCAGAACTTGTCGAAGTAGGCGACCACCGAGCCGATGGAGAACAGCGACTGCACCTCGTCGATGTACAGCCAGGTGCGGATGCCCTTGTTGAAGTTCGCGAGCATGCGGTTGTACGCCAGGTCGAGGATGACGAGCATGGCGAAGATGCGCATGTTGTCGCCGAGCTGCTTGAACGAGAACGACACGATGCGGCGGTCGAGCTCGACCGAGGTCTGATGGTTGAAGTACGACAGGCCGCCCTCGACGTAGAGCTCGAAGCCGGTGACCAGTCGAGCCGCCTCCGGCTCGGGCTGCTGCTTGAGGATTTCGTAGAAGTCCCCGAGCACCGGCGCTCTGTCCTCGTCCGCGAACTGCGCGTACGTCAGGCGCACACAGCGGTCGATGATCGTGCGCTCCTCCGGCGTGATGCCGGAATCCCCGCGCCCGAGTACGACGGCGGCGATTGCCATGATGGCCTCGGATTTGAACAGCGTGGGATCCTCGCCGGTGACGTCGAACGACCCCGCGAAGAAATCGAAGACGTTGATGTGGTCCCCGTCGGCGCCGGGGCTGAGGTTGAACGCGGTCCCTCCGAGGGCTTCCACGAGCGGGGGGTACTCGCCCTGGGGGTCGACGATGATGATCTCGTCCTCCGGATGCGCGAGGAAGGTGTTCGTGATCTCGCGCTTGACGGCGAACGACTTGCCGGAGCCGGGCTTGCCGAGCACGAAGCCCATGGGCGCGGCGAGCAGCGAGCGGTTCATGAGGATGAGGTTCTGCGAGACCTTGTTCTGCCCGTAATATCCGCCGCCGGGCTGCGAGAGCTCCTGCGTGGCGAACGGGACCATCATGGCGACCTGCGACGTCGTCATGTAGCGCTGCTGCTCGATGCGCGCGGCGCCGAGGGGCAGCGCGGTGTTCAGGCCCTGAGGCTGCTGGCAGTCGAGCGTGTCGAGCTCGATCGCGTTCTTGCGCGCGACGCTCATGATCTGCTTGACCTGGTCGGCGAGCTTCTCGTACGTCTCGGCGTGCGTGTACACGACGCCGGAGAAGATGCACAGCCGCTGCCCGAGGTTCTGCATCTGGTCGAGCAGCTCCTCGGCCTCGTTCTTCGAGTAGGAGAGTTCCTGGGGCAAAAGCTGGTAGTCGAAGCCCTGGCGCACCGCCTTGCGCTGATACTCGATGATGTCCTTGTCGATCCAGGCGAGGCGGTTCAGCACGAAGTCGGTCGACTTCGACTTGTCGAGCGCCTGCACGTGCAGGGACACGTCGAGCGGCATCGGCAGGTCGGCGATGTCCGAGATCGCCGTGTCGGTGAGCTGGCTTCCGAATTTGCGGAAGGTCAGCACCTGGCACCACATGCCCTCGCACATGAACGCGCTGGTCAGCCCCTCGGGCTTGAAGTCGAGCGACTGCGGGCAGACGTAGTCCTTCGCCGTCAGCCCGTTCACGAGCAGCTCGTCGTAGTTGATTTCGAACGGCTTGCCGGGGCGCAGCTGCCCGGCGATGAGCGCCAGGCGCTCCTCGCCGTCGAGCTTCTCCACTCGGCAGCCGAGCTTCGAGAGCGCGGCGCTGAAGTCGCTGCGCTTGCGTGCGAGCTCGGGCAGCGCCTTCTCGTAGCTCTCGGCCTGCACCGTGAAGGTCATGTAGCGGTTGCGCTCGAGGTTCGACACGCCCTCGAGCTTCTTCTTGTTCAGCACTTCGTTGTATTCGGCGATGTAGTCGTCGATCGACGCGATGCCGGTCTCGTTGAAGAACGACTCGTGGCCGATCTTCTCGCTCGGCAGCTTCGTGTTGATGACGTTGATCTGCACGTAGGTGTCGGAGGAGCAGTAGTCGAAAACGCCCGCGTACTCCTTGAAGTACGACTCCTGCGCCTCGTACGAGGCGCTTTGGTAGGAGATGTCCGAGAACGCGAGCGTCTGCGAGAACAGCCCTTTCTCGACCTCGCAGGTGCCGTCCTGGTACATGAGGTCGAAACCGAGCAGTTCGTACACGCTCTTCGCGCCGTTGCGCGCGGTGCGCAGCGCCTTGGCCTCCTTCTTCTGCCGCTGGGCCTCCTCGTTCATTTCGGCCTTGAGGGATTTGCGGGTGGCCTTCGCCTGCGCCTCCACGGCCTTCTTGCGGCTCGCCACGTCCTTGGCGCCTTCGCGCTGCTCGCGGCGCGACAGGCGCCGCGGCTTTTCCTGCGCCGCCGGCTCGGGCTGCGTCTGCTGGCATTGCCCCCCGGCGGCGGGCTGCCCCTCGGCGTATCCGCCTTGGGGCGCGCCCGCCTGCATGCTACTGGGAGAGGTCGACGGGGTAGTGTACCCGGGGTAGGACCCATTCGGGGCTTGCTGCGCCGCGCTCGGCGCGCTCGTCTGCGTATTCTCTTGCGATTGCTTCTTTCGGCCGAACATCCTTGCCGGAACCTTTCTCTTTGCCTTGCCTCTTCTTCTCCTCTTTGAGGGCCAGGGCGGCCGAGGAGGTGTAGGTGAGCTGGTTGTTGCCCAAGTAAGTGCGCCAGAGGATCGGCGCCGCCTGCAGCATCGGCAGGCCGAGGGGCCGGATGAAGCCGACGGCGAATCCGGCCATCACGAAGGCCGCCGCGGCGATGTAGACGGGATCGTCGGGCAGATGCAGGACGAACATTCCCAGGAACACGACGACGGCCGCTGCGGCGACGCCGCAGGCGAGAGCCGCGAGCGCCGTCGCCGACAGGCCGGCGACGAGCTTCTCCTGGTATTCGCCGATGTCCTTTTGAACGGGGAGCGACAGCATGGGGGGCAGCCTAGGAGAAGTCGACGCTGCCGGCGAGGTTGCCGAAGTACACGCCGGCCGCGACGATGATCGCGCCGCCGCCGATGGTCGCGATGGATTCGGCCATGGCGTTGCCGCCCTGATGGTCCTTGACCGCCAGGCCGAACTTGACGCCGCCCCAGACGATCAGCGCGCCGCCGAGCAGGCTGACGGCGGCGGTGGCGAGGGACAGGATTCTGCCGAGCAGGTCGTTTGCGCTGACGTCGGCGTACGCGATGCCGGGCGTGGCGAGCATGCCGAACGCCAGGGTCGCCATCCACGCGTAGTAGTCGTTCTTCTTCTCTTCCTTGAAGCGGCAGATCTTCTCGCCGGCGCGGTGCAGCGCGCCCTTATCGTTTTCTTGCTTCATGTTAGATCCCCATTTCTGCGCGGCATGCGGCGTCCGCGGCCTCGCGGGCCTGCATGCGGTTGTAATCTCCTGCGTCCATGAACGCGCGCCACGGCGCGATGGACGGGTGCTCGCTGTCGCGGTCGTCGATGACCCAGCGGCCCGTCGCCATGTCGTAGCGCTGCCCGCGCAGGATCGGGTCGAACGTCTGCAGCAGCTGCGGCTCGCCTTGGGCGAGCATGATGTGCAGCGTGTTGAGGCTGCGCGCCTGGACGGGCGCGTCCTCCACGAGGTTCGCGACCACGGCGGCGACGAAATTCTTCTCAAGCTCCGCGTCGGCGGGCGACGGATGGCGTCGCACCAGCTCCGCGGCGAATTCGTCGGCGTCCGCCGACGCGATGGCCGCGAGCGCGGCCCCGAGGTCCGCGCCCTCGAACTTGCCCCGCTGCTGCGCCGCCGTGGGCTGCTGAACGGGCTGGAAGGCCTGGGTCGCCTGCGCGGCGGGCTGCGCCTGCTGCACGGGCTGCTGCACGGGCGCGGCCTCCGGCGCCTGCGCGGCAGGTTCGGGAGCCGGTACGGCCGCCGGGGCTGCGGCTGTTGCGGGAGCTGTTGCAGGCGCGGGCGCGAAAGCCTGCGGCGCCTGCTGAGTCGGGGCCGCCGCAGGTGCGGGAGCCTCCGGTGCCGCTTCCGTCGTTGAGGCATAGGCGCCGGAGAACCAGTCCTGGGCCACCGTCTCGCGGTCGCGCCCCTCGGCCTCCGCGAGGATGTCGATATCCCTGCGGGTCAGCGGGTGTGCCGAGGCGTAGGCGCTTGCCGGCTCGGGTGCTGCGGGCGCGACCTGCTGGTATTGCGCGGCCGGCTGCGCCGGCTCGGCGGGAGCGGGGGCCTGCATGGGCTGCTGCACGGGCTCGGGGGCGGTGACGGGAGTCGTCGCCGGAGCCTGCGCGGGCGCCTCGGGAATGGCTGCGCCCTCTATATTGGATTGGGCCGCCGCAGGTGCGGGAGCCTCCGGTGCCGCTTCCGTCGCGGCGCGCTCGGGCGTCTTTGAAGCATAGGCGCCGGAGAACCAGTCCTGGGCCACCGTCTCGCGCTCGCGCCCCTCGGCCTCCGCGAGAATGTCGATGTCCCTGCGGGTCAGCGGGTGTGCCGAGGCGTAGGCGCCGTGCGGCTCGGTCTCGGCCTGAGGCTCGGTCCCGGGAGTCCCCGTGGCGGTCGGCTGCCCATGCGCGGGGCGCGGCGCGGGCTCCCCGAGGTGCTCCACGAGCTTGTCGGCGTTGGGGGCCGCGATGGAGCCGGCCAGGAGCATCTGCGGCGAGGAGGGGCGGTCGCATCCGATCGCCGACCACAGCAGCTGGATCTCGAGGCGCTGGTATGCGACGAGCGATTCCAGCAGCTCGATGCGTCGGATTAGCTCATCTTTCTTCGACATCTTCGCTTCTTTCTCTTCTAGTTTGCCCTGTCCCGGGGCTCGCCCGGGCGCTTTCGCTTTCTATACGTTCAGGGGACGTCTCCCGTCCCCGGAAAGCCGCATGGTTTCGTCCGGCCAGGCCCGTTTCCGCTCGGCGTGCGCGGTTTCGAACGGCTCCGATCTCCCCTCCCGTCGGGGGGAGCGCCGTCACATCTTCGGCAGCGAGGTCGTGCCGGCCCGCAGCTTCTCTAGCCGCGAGCGGTCGAGCGGCTGCGGGTCGGGTTCCCGCCGCGCGACGAGCTTCGCTATGGAGGAGACCAGCAGATACTCGTTTTGGCACATCGAGAGCAGCGCCAGCCGCGCGGCGATGCGGCCGAGCTCCTCGCCCGGCTCGAGGCCGCCGGCGGCGCATGCCCAGCGCCGAAGGCGCGCGCAATGCTTCTCGAATACGAGGTCGGGGTCGTAGCGTCCCGCGACGTAGGACTCGACGGCGGCCTCCTTCATGTCGTCGAGGATGGCCTCCCTCTCGCGCTCGTGGTCCTTCGAGCCCCAAAGCTCGTTCAACCCCTGGAACGTGGCGACCTCTTCGTCGTGAGCCCGCTCCTGCGGGCTCGACGCGCTGTGCCGCCCGGTGCTCGCGACCATGTAGAAGGCGTCGAACCCGCCCACCATGTCGCGCAGCTTGTCGCGGCGGGGAAGCAGCCTCGGGTTCACGAGATGGGCGAGTCCCGAGTCCTCCTCGAACAGCAGGATGGATTCTATGACGTCGATCGGCTGCGGCTCGCAGGGACCCGCCGCCGCCTGCGCGGCGAACAGCTCCGGCCAGAGGATTTTCTGCTTGCGGAAGTCGAGGGCGCAGGCGGCGCAGCCGAAATAGGAGTTCATCTCCTCGAGGTCGGGGCACAGGGCCGCCTCGCGGCACCATCTGCCGAAGTCGCGGTCGAGCCGGCCGTGCATCTCCTTCCAATACTGGATGTCCGTCAGTGCGAACTTCTTGCCGTCGACGATGGCGGAGCATCCGTCGTCGGCGTCCTCGCAGCCTTCCAGGACCGCGAGGACGTCGGGATTCTTGACCGGCAGCCCTGGAAAGGAATACCAGCGCTTCTGTGCTGCGTTTGCATGTTGCATTTCTAGGCTCGCGTCTCCTTGTCCGGCTGCCGTCTTCCGCGAGTTCCTCTCGACCGCTCCGCGCCCCTCCCCGGCAAGGAGGGGAGGGGCGCGGCGAGCCCGAGGGACTCGAGTTGAACCTGGGGCTGCGCGCCTGCGGCATGCTGGAATCTAGCCCCGGCGGGCGTCTGGGGCGTGCGCGGCGGAAGCGTTCGAACCGCGAAGCCCATCGGGCGTCCTTGTTCAAGTTTCCGCAGTTCCAGGCGGGCGAGAAAGATTCGCCCATTTTTTCTTCACATTTGTTAGCCTAGCGTGCTATCAACCCCGTTTACTGCGGTCTTTAGACCTTTTAGCTCGTATCTAGGTCTTCCTGTTTCCGCGTTGTGCTTTATTTTCTGTACAAGTTCTGTACAGACTCTGTACAGAACTTGTACAGAGTCGTCTTTGTCTCTCCGGCCTGTCCCTAGCCGGCCTCTTCCAGCATGCCCACGCAGTCGAAGCTGCAGGCCGGCATGACCTCGGACTCCATCCGCCCGGCGTCGGGCGGCAGCTCGTCGAGAAACACTCCCTTGATGCAGCTGTGCCCTATCTCCCTCTCTTCGGCTGCGCGCCTGGCGAAGACCTCGGGAAAGTCCCGGCGAATCCTGTTCCAGTAGCCCTTGCCTCCTTTGACGCAGCCGATGCAGTTGTTGTTGCTGTACCCCAGGTCGTACATGGCCGGGCGGCGCAACCCCAGCTCCTGGGCGATGGCGTGGACGTTCTCCTTCGTCAGGTTCCGCTCAATCAGCGGGAACTCCACGCCGAACTCGCTCGCCGCCCTTGTTCGCTCGGCTCTGTGCCTCTCCGTCGAGTCGAACCCCCAGATGTACGTCAGCTCCGGCGTGGCGTTCTCGCGCTCCCATTCCTGCCGGACGCGCTTCTTCAGCTCCGTGGTGCAGGCTGCGCCCGCAGGCCCGTTGATGTATCGGCGCTTGCGTATCACGCCGTCCACCGACTGTCCGTAGCGCATGGAGCCTATGATCTCAACGGGGCAGTCCAGCAACGCCGCGCAGTCGGCGATGAAGCGCAGCGTGTCCGGGTGCTGGTTGGCGACGTTGATGTATATGGCTCTGTCGGGCTTGGCGAGGTACGCCGCCACGAACGACGAGACCCCCCCCGACAGCCAGGCGACGCGGAAGGGCTTGCCCGCTTCGCCGGGCCCTTCCAGGTTGGCGAGGCCCCGTTCTTCCCCTAAAGCGTCGGGGGTTTCGTTTCCAATGGCCATGAATGAAAAACCGTCCTTTTCCGTCTTTCCTTTGACCTATCGAAGAAGTCTGTACAGAATCTGTACAGACTTCTTCCTAGTTCCGTCTGCCGACGAGCAGGGAAGCCCGCTCTCGCCGGGCATCTTGTTGCGCCGACTCGGCCTCCTCTTCAGGACTCTGTACAGGCTCTGTACAGAGTCGGAATCTCACCCGCCCGAACCCGCCCCCGCCGGGGTGCTCGGCTTCCAGTCTGTACAGGTTCTGTACAGAACATGTACAGACCTCCCACGCAGCGAACCTGTTGCATCGGGTGAAGGAGACCGGCCTCTCCCAAGGCGCGGCCTCCATGCCCTCAGATGCGGTATCTCGGCTTCTCCGTCGTCTACTGCGAGACCAGCGCGGCGAAGCCGGTGGGCTCGACACGGATGGCGGGCGCCCCGCCGGCCGTCGGCACGTCGGCGTTCGCGCACTGAGCGCGCAGCGTCCAGGGGAACGACACGTCGCACGCCTGGTCCACGCCGTCCATGCGGGAGAGCATGTCGTCGGTGTCCGCCCCCATCGAGCAGGTGAGGATCACCCGCTCGCCGGGCGCGAGGTCGATGGAGTGGAGCTTGTAGGAGTGGTCGCCGTCGATGTACTCGAGGATGTCGGGGGCGTCGTTCGCCATCTCCTCGGGCGTCAGGCGCGAGGAACGGCACTCCGTGCGCGAGAACCGCAGCCCCGCCGCCTGTCCGAAGGGCTCCATCGCCGGGAATACCTCCGCCTTCGCGTGGGAATCCAGGCGGGCGTCTAGCTCGATGGTGCCGTTCACGTCGTAGGCGACCGCGTCCGAGGTGTTCGTGATCGCGATCTGCAGCTGCACGGTGTACACGGCGCGCTTCGGCGGGTTCACGGCGAGGGGCACCGTCGTGTACAGCTGCGAGCGAGCCGAGACCTCGAGCGACGCCGCCGGCGCGTCGAAGTAGCGTTTGTTCGATTTGTACGCGGGGAAGTCGAAGACGCGCCCGTAGACGGCGCCCTTGTGGCCCGGGTCGATGTACTTGTAGCACGGGTGCATGGTCACGTCGTATTTCGGGCCGCGGTACGGGTCTGCGCCGCGGATCAGGATGAGGCATTCGCTCTGGGGCATCTTGGCGATTTCGGACGCGAACATGAGCGCGCGGCCGTGCTGCGCCTGCTGCTCCGACCAGCCGCCCTGCTGCGAGTGCGAGGTCGACTGGTTGTCCGTCGTGACGGTCTGCTGGCCCATCTGCTCCTCGAGCGACTTGTTCGTCTTCTGCGACTTGCCGCCGAGGAACACGAGCGTGTCGCAGCAGTCGGTGATGGTGTCCGCGTCGTCGTGGTATTGGCTCTCCAGCTGCGACAGCGATTGCAGCACCACGGTTATGCCGATGTTGTACGAGCGAACGACCGCGATAGTCTTCTCGAGGTTCGGCACGTAGAACTGCGCGGCCTCGTCGAGCAGGAAGTCGACGCCGACCGGGAGTGCGCCGCTCCTGTCCGCGTAGCGGATGGTTCCGCGGCGCATGAGCTCGTTGAGCATCTGCCACATCAAGAGCGCGTGGAGGAAGTTGTATGTCGGGTCGGACGCGCTCATGACGGCGAACAGCGCCATCTTTCGGTCGCCGAACTCGTCGAGGCGCATGTTGTCCGTGCGCAGGATCTTCTGGATCCGCTTGGAGCGCATGGGCGCGAGGCGGACCTTGCAGGAGATGAAGATGGACTGCAGCGTCTCGGCGGCGCCGGACTTGAAGGAGTTGTAGGCGAGGACGCCGGGATGGTCGGGCCTGGGCTCGCGCACCTGCTCCCAGGGGCTGCGCTGCGCCTGGGCGTGCTTCATGGAGGTGCCCTCGGCGGGCGCCGCCTCCGCCGCCTGCGGGTTGAAGCGGAATCCGCCCTCGACCTCCAGGAACAGGATGTCGAGGCCCGTCACGTTCGTGCCGGTCGAGTCCACCTTGCCCATGTCGAGCAGCTCGCACATCGTGACGAGGTTGCGGTCCTCCTCCGGAACCTCCGTGAGCATGTAGTTGATGAGCGCCTGGTAGAGGAGCTTTTCCGAGTTCTCCCAGAACGGGTCGCCGCTCTTTCCCGCGTCGGGCGGGGTGGTGTTCTTGATGAGGCATGTGGCGAACGACATCACGTCCTCGTCGCTGTGGATGTAGCGCAGCGGGTTGAACGTGTCGGAGGCGTCGAAGTCGATGGTGTTGAACTGCTTGATCTCGTAGCCGGCGCGCGCGAGCACGTGCGCCGTCTCCGGGCAGGTCGTGCCTTTCGGGTCGGAGACGAAATACGAGCGCGCGTACTTCTCGAGGTCCGCCTCCTGCCCCTTGTTCTCGATGAGAGGCACCTGCATGAGGTTCGGCTTGATGTAGCCGCGCGTCTTGCCCGATCCAGAGCCGCCCACGACCATGATGTTTCGGTTGCGGGTGTACTCGAAATTCGAGCCGCGCGTGTAGCGCAGCGACACGTCGCGCGAGAGCAGCACGTTGTCGAGCGGGTTCTCGGGGTCCGAGAACGGGGCGAGGGAGGCCTTCGTCGCTAGCTGCGCGGAGCCGTGCTCCTCGCCGCGGCGGAACGTCCCCTTCGCCATCATGTAGCAGAGGGCCGTGGGCACGGCGCACGCCGCGAGCAGCGTCAGGGCCAGCGACAGGGAGTCCGTTCCGACGACGAACGGCAGGGACAGGTCGGTGAAATGGTCGAGGGCGTAGTTGAGCCCCGCCTCCATGGACTTCTTCTTCGCCATCAGCCCGCAGAAGCGGTTCGTGCAGGCGGCGAGCAGCACGGACGCGACGGCGACGGCGATGACCTCGTTGCGGGAGACCTTCTGTGCCGGGCCCATGCTAGATCGCCTTCTTCGCTGCGTTGGCGAGGCGCTCGGCCTTGGCCGCCGCGAGCTTCGCGGCGTTCTCCGAGACGAGGTTGCGCCCCTTCGGGGACATGCGGGCGGGGTCGCGCGTCACGATGTCCGCGCCGGCGACGGCGCGCATCTTCTTTTCCGCGAACGAGCCCGCGGCCGGCGCGCCGGCCTTGGCGATCTTGGCCTTTTCGCCCGTGCGCCATTTGCCGATTGCCTCGTTAAGCTTCTCCTCCGTCAGCCCCATGCGCGCGGCTGCCGGGCGGTCGTATCCGACGCGCATGGTGAAGCTGTCGGGGTCGAGGCTTTCCCCTGCCCCCGTCCCGCGGGCGAGGGTGACGCTAGGCGAGGGGAATCCCGAGTCGATCAGCCGGTTCGCGAGCGCGGACGCCTGCTCGGCGAGCTCGTCGGCGGACAAGGGCAGCTCGTCCGCCCTCGTCATGCCCTCCGCGCACGAGAGGCCGCCGGAAGCGGCTTCCCATCGAGGCGCGATGGCCTCTATGGCCTTCTCAACCTTTGAGAATTCCTCGGCGCAGCGGCAGGACACCGTCACGTTGCCCGCTAGAAGGCCGCTCTCCCGCGTCGACGCGGACACGGCGCTGACGTCGAGCCCTTGGTCTGCGACGGCCTGGGTGATCTCCGCGAGCAGCGTCGGGCGCATATGCGCGGGCACGTTCTCGAAGCCCATGACGTGGGCCTGCGTGAGAGCCTCGTAGGCGGCCTCCTCCCGGGCGTCGACGTCCGAGGCCGCGAGGCCGGCCGCCTGCTCGAACGAGCCTGCGAGGGCCGTCACCTGGCCGAGCGCGCCTTTGGGGAAGGTCACGAGGGCGCTCGCGGTCGCGGGGTCGTCCGCCCCGAGCAGCGTGATGTTCGAGGGCTCGATGTCGGGGAAGCCGCCCCCGCCGGCGAGCTCCCGGAGTTTCGCGACGGACGCCTGCGGGTCGATTCCCGTCTCGTCGCACCTGAGGTCGAGCTCGGTCGCCTGGGCGTCCGCATCCAGGCCCGCCCCGGCGGCCGCGCCCCCGGCTGCGGCGCCTGTCGCCCCTCCGACGGCGGCTTTGGCCTCCTTGTGCTCTATCCTCTTCCTGTTTACGGCTTGGCAAAGGGACGACCATGCCCCCCTGATGATGTCGTCGCGGGTCTTTTTGCATTCGCCCTCGACTGCCACCGCCATCTCGTCTCCGAAGTCTGGCATCGCTTTTTCTCCTTGTCCGACTGCTCGTGCGTTGAACCTACCCGTCCCTGCCGCGGCCCTGATGTGGAAGTGGGCGGCGGCGGGCGCTTCGTCTCCCTGCGGATGGAGGGGGAGGGGATGGAATCGTCTCCTGCCTTTTCCGCGGGGAGTCCGGCGCAATACCGTCATCATACACGACGAAGGGCGTTCCGCGCGCGAGAGAGGCGTTGCGCAGCGCGGAGCGGGCGGCGGGCTCGATGCGGTTTCTTGCGGAGAATGCGGCCAGCAAGGCGAGCTCGAGGGCGGCGGCGCGGATGGTGCCGGATGCCCTGCAATCAGTCTTGTTGCTGCTTGAGCGGCCTCGCTCCTCGCCCTTGGCGCCTATGTCCCGCGCGAGTCCCCGCCGCTTCGCCGTCGCGCTCCCCGTGCCCTGATCGCCCGCCTCGCCGGCGATCTGCTGGCGTGGGGCCTTGTTCTCATGCTCGGCCATGTGCCTTAAAGCCGGGAGGGCATCGGCCTGCGCGGATTCCGCGCCGCCCGGCATGACCGAGTCGCGGCCGGTATCGCGTTCATTGAGGGGTGCAGGCTCGTTTTCGGGTTCGTGGCCGCCTCTCGATGCGGGTATCGGCTGGCTCTCGAGGTCGAAAGGCCGCTCGGAGGGGCGGGGAGTAGGGACCGGGGAGGGGTTTGCAGGGTTTGCCGGCATGGATATGGGGGCGGTTCCTTCGCCCTTGGGTTCGTTTTCCTCGCAGCCGACCCCTGCCCGCGGCGCGCACGCGCCGTTTTGGGTATCGTTATTCCTAGAATCGTTATTAGGCCGCGATCTCAGGACTGCCTTCCCGCAGCTGCAGGACTGCCCACCCGCAGCCTCAGGACTGCTGACGGCATGGGAGAAGAGCTCCTTGGCGCGCTCCTCCTCCTCTTTGATCTGGTCGGAGATCTGCACCATGGCGGCGACGAGGTCTTTGCCGGCCAAAAGCCCCGCCTCTCGGATCTTCGCGACGAGCGCGCTGCGCTCCTCGAGCAGTTTCTCAAGCCTCTCCGTCGTGGGGGCCTTTTCGCTATTGCCCTCGATTTCGCCTTCGTGGCCGCGATTGGGAACGTCCCCCTGCGCCTGCTGCTCCTGTGCGCGGGCGATGCGCTCTTTCCGGCGGCGGTTGTAGAGCAGGGTCCGCTTCGCGTCGGCGAGCCAATCCTTGCAGCAATTGGCGCCGCGAGACGGGTCGAGCCAGTTCTCGAGGCGGGGGAAGAACTTGTCGGGGGTGCCCTCGCGGTCGCGTTTGCACTCCACGTAGGTTCGGTAGGCCTTTTCGATGACCTCGGGCTCGTATTTCTTTTCAATGACGAGGTGTGCGTACGCGTCCGCCGCGTCCTGGAGGCGGTTGCGGTTCACGCTCAGCTCGCAAAGGCGCTCGAACGGCTCGCGCAGCTCATCGGGGAGCATGACGGAGCAGCTTTTTCGCGCTCCCCGCTCCCCGGGCGTCTGGCGGGCTTGTCCCGCCTGCCCGCCCCGAACCTCGAGGGCTCCGCGCTCTGCGCGCCCCTCGCGCGCCGGGCAGAAGGCGGCTGCCGGCAGTCCCGTGCTGGCGATGTAGCGCCCCTCGCCGCGGCGCCTGACCGCGCCTTTCCGCTCGAGGGACTTGATGCTGCGGGAGAACGTGCTCTTGCCGATGCGCAGGGTCTCGGTGGCGCGGGCGTACGAGAGCTTGCAGGCCCATCCGCGCTGCTCCACGCTTTTTACGGCCACGAGGGCGAACACGCCCTTGTCCGCGAGCGTGAGGCTCGATGACTCGATGATGCTTTTCGGGACGATGCCCCCGACGCGCCCGGCGTGGGGCAGCGCGGCGGCGCGCAGCTTGATGGCGGCGCCTTTAGCGGGGTGCCTCACCTGCTCGACCAACCCGCACGCTACGAGCTCTTCGCGTGCGGCGCGCAGGGTGTTTTCCGATAAATGAAGTGTTTTGGCCAGGGTGGCCCAGGAGCAATAGCACAGCCCGCCCGGGCGAGTGCCGGCGTAGGACGCGTAGGCGCAGAAGAGTACCTTGGCCTTGAGCGACAGGCTCCTCGACTCCATGACCGCCGTCGGCACGAAGCCGTATCCGTCGCGGTAGAGCTCCGGCAGCGGATGCCTTCCGTTGAAGGCCGTCTCCCGCGCGGCGCACTCAGAGGTGCTGTTTTTGAAGGAACCCATCGCTTTTCGCCTCCTCGTCGCCCCGGGGCCGCTTGCGCGTTTTCGGGGCGCCTGGCGCCGTGCCCGTCGAGCGGGGGCGCCGGCATCGACACTCGAATCCCGATGCCGCCCTTTCCGGGCGGCCGGCCTGTCAGTGGCGGGAGGAGATGCCTCGAGTGGAAGACCTCGGCATCTCCGTCGGCCGCCGATGCGGTTGAACCTCAACCTATTACGCGCACGATGGCGCATGGCGGGCGCCCGCAGGGGGGGGCTGCCCGCCGGGAATGTCCTGCGCTGCGGGGGCGCTCGTCACAACTGGGAGATCAGCTTCATCAGCTCCTCCTTCGCCTTCGCGTCGAGCTTGCCTTCCTTCGAGCTGATCGCCTCGGAGAAGCTTTTCTGGAGCTCGTCGTCGTCCGGGCGGTCGTAATGCTTGTAGAGCATCTTCGACGTGCTCGTGTGGCCGAGCAGCTGCGAGATCCTGTAGGGGTCCATGCCCCTGTTGTGCATTTCCGTCGCGAACGTGTCGCGGAAATACATGAGCGGAACGTAGCGCGCGGCGTGCCGCTCGGCCCACGACTTCCATTGGAACGACAGGCGGTACGACGTCAGGGGCATGCCGCAGCCGTCGTCGGTGACCCATCCGTCGCCGCCGGAGGCCTTCGCCATCTCCATGAGTCGCAGGGAGTGGGGCTCGGGGATGAAGATCGTCCGCCGCGAGCGCGGCGTCTTCGTGTCGTGAACGACGAGTTCGCCGTGGCAGAGCACGGCGTTGCGGGAGATCTTCACGCGCGCCCACGTCTGGCCGGCCTCGTCCTTGCTGAAGGAGACGTCGCCGAAGCGGCAGCCGGCGGCCTCCGCGACGCGAGCGCCGCCTTGGCTCATGAGGATGACCGCCGCCTCGAAGGGCTGCCCCTTGCAGGAGGCGAGGATCTCCTCGACCTCGTCCTGGCGATAGACCTCGCGGTTCTCGATGCGCAGCCGGCGGGTGCTCGGCGGGAGCTTGTACCTGTCCCGCATCACGTTGTCGCCCGCCTTGATGATGCGCGCGTTCTGCGCTTCGCCGAATATGATCGAGAGGACGATTTTGAGCATTTTCGCGACGCTGTACGTCGGCGCGCTGAGTATTGACTGCACTTGGTCGTGCGTCACGGTGCGCAGCCGCCGCCGCCCGAGGGGCTGCCGGATGTAGGAGTCGTACTTGTGCTGGTACGCCGAGAGCGACAGCGGGGACAGCGACTCGCGCGCCTTGGGAAGGTAGATGGTCTCCCAGACCTCGTTCACGGTCGCGTTTTTGAGGGAGCCCGTCGCGTCCTCGCCCCTCTCGAGGCGCAGGAGCTTGAACTCCGCCTGGGCCGCGCGGTAATCCCGCTCGAACCCGGCGAGCGTTTTCAGGGCGTCTTTCTCCGTGCCGTGGACGACCAGGCTCCGGCGCGGGCCGGGGGTGCCGATGGCGGTCAGCGACGGATAGCGCAGCTGCCAGGAATCCTCGCCGATGCGGCGGCAGGAGCCCCATCGCCTGCGCGGGTGGTCGTTCGTCTTCATCGCCCCGCTCCTCCTTCCGTTGAGACGGCCCGCCCGGCGCCGGGGAGCCGTCGCGGGCAAGTGCATTATGCGTCAAGGAGGAGCGGGGCGGGGGCATACGGCGGAAGCCCGGCGTATGCATTGGCTTCCCGTTCTTTGCCCTAAGTCCCCCGTGATAGCGCTTTATGCGTATCGCGGGGGATGAGCTGCGGCTTTACAGCCGCGTCATGCCCTATAACGGAAATCGTTGCCCCGTATCGGGCTTTGAACGCCCTTCTGACGAGGTGGTTTCCGGATACTTTACGTACGAGTGACTAGCGGTCTGTTCGCGCGGATATGCGCTCGCAGCTCCCAGCTCGCCTCGTTGCACCCGCTTCCTCCTTACTCGGTCCGGCAACTCCCGTATCGTCTCGCTGCTCCCAGTTTCGCAGTTGGGGATTTGGGGCAATGGGGCGTACGCCGGCATCGTCCCAGGTCTCCCTGTTGGAATATGCTATTCGGCATATTACGGGCAAGACGGCTTTTTGAGCGTATTTATCTTCATCTACGAAGTGTTCTCCATAGCTTCTACACACGCAAAATGCCTCAAATCGCGCTTTTTGCGGGGTTTTCTCTCTTGCTGAGGGCGGCTTTTGCCCCTGCGAGGGCTGGGTTCTGGACATGATTTGGCGAGGGGGATGGCGGGTCGGGGAGCCATGGGAAGGCCCGGGCGGCCTGGATGATGGGGTTGGGTCGGGGGAGGGGTTTTCGCCCCTGTATACGACAAGACCCGCTTTCGCGGGTCTTTTAGGAAGCGGGATTCGAGGCCGCTTCCGTTGTTTGTCGCCCTGCATGCACTTTTCAGCCTGGTCCAGACTTCCACATCTGCCAGGTCCCACGCAGGGTTTTTAGGTTCAACCGCGAGCTGATCGGGCTTCGATTCGATCGAAGCAGGGGCTTGCGATGTATTGAATATATCACCGAATGAGTCGGCCTGTCTAGTGCTACACCCCTGTTTTCCCCCGTAAATCGACATTTCACCACAAGCTAGCGAATCTGACGGCGTTTCTCATCGAATAGTTTTCGCCGCAGGGCTGTTCCTGCTTCGCATGATCCGCCGTCTCGCTTCCTGGTTATGGGCGGCTCTGCGCCGCCCGCGATGGCGTTTCGCCGTCCCCGGGGCCCCTTTGCGGTTCTGTCCCTCAAGCGCCGGCTTGTGCCGCCGCGGCGGCCTCCGGGGCGGGCCTTCCTGGGCACTGTCCTGTCCTTCGGGCGGCCGCCCGCTGGAGAATCGCGCCGCTCTTGCGCCGCCGCCAAGCCCTCGGTTCTGTACAGATTCTGTACAAGGTCTGTACAGAATCTGTACAGGTTCCCTATCTCTGTGAATTCGCGCTTTTTCTCGGTTTTGGCCAAAATCCTGTACAGATTCTGTACAGGATTTTGAAAGTCTGTACAAACCGAGGGCGCTGGACGGAATGACGAAACCCCAGGTCGGAAGTGCATAAACCAATCGGTGCCCCGCCCGGTGCGCCCGCTCTGTACAGACTCTGTACAGAGTCTGTACAGAGCGAATCCAGTCGGTTCGCGAAGACGGATGGATGGTCGCGGGCGGGGCGTTGCTTGCGGGCGCCGCCCGGCGCCTGATGGAGGGTTTTCACCTAACCGCCCGGCGCCTGATGGAGGGTTTTCACCTAACCCCGATAGGGCTCCTGGGCCTGCATCTGCGCGATCTCCACCGCTATAGCCCCGTCGACGCGCGACCGCGCGTCCGGCGAGAGCATGCCGTAGGATGCGAGGAGGAACCCGGCCCGCGAATACGCCTCCGTGAGCGCCGACTTGCGCCTCCCGAGGCTTCTCGCCGACACCTGTTTCTCGGGGTCGTGCCTGAACACCTCGTCGACGGTCATCCCGAGCGCGTCGGCGATGCTGATGGCCGACGCGAGGTTCATGGAAGACCTCGCGTTGCACCAGCCGTTGATCGTGGTCTGCGACAGGCCAAGCTTTCGGCTGAGCTCCTTCTGGGTCATCCCGGAACGCTCGATGGCCGCTTTGAGCGACCGGCTGAACGATTCGATGATCTCCAGTTCGTCTTTGGTTCGCGACGGCATTTCTCTCCGCCTTTCTCGCCGCAGGCGCGCGCCTGCGGCTTCTCCCGTTTTTCGCTGCCGGGGGTCTTGTTCCGCCGCGCGGGGTTTCCCTTCCCACGTGCGGCCCTGCGGCTGCTGCGAGTATATCAAGCCGAGTGCCGGCTGCGCCCGGCCGGCAGCGCGCCCGCCCGCCCTTCTTTCGTCCTGTTTACGCCTTTTCTTACACTCCCCGGCCCTTTTGATACTGTAAACGGCATGTTTGATGTTGTTTCATGGTTACTAGCATGCTATCATCGTATTCGCGCTAGCCGTTGAGGGGATTGGCGGGGAGGCGGCTTTGGTCGGCTTGTCTCCCTGGGTCTTTCCGTGATTCTTATCTCCCGGGCTGCGCGGACGGGCCGCGCTTCCACATTCCGCGACTCAGGACAACCATGCGACGCCGAGCTTTTGACGAGCTGCGGCGAGGTAGCGCTGGACAAGGGGTTTTCAGCAACGGATGGGGCGCAGGGCGCCGCAATCCCCCCGAGATTATCCTAATGAGCCGCCTCGCCGAAGCCCCTTCGGGTTCGGAGGAAGGGCTTATTCCGCGATGTTTGCGATATGCGACACGGTGCTGGCAAATGGCTAGCGAGATGAAGGCCTACCCGGCCCGCGAAACCGAATGCGAAGCGATGAACGCCCTCGACGTAGAGCCCCTGCCCGGGCACGCCGCCGCCCGCCCGCGCCCCGAGAACCTGTCCGCCGCCGCCGACGCGCTGGTCGCGCGCATTTGCCGGGACTCGTCCGCCGACGACGGCTTCGACGACTTCGCCGATTTCTGCAGGGCCCTGTCGCCCTCCGCCCTGGCCCTCTCGAGCGCGAGCGCGCATGCGGGGCGAGCGGGGGCCGCGCGCACCGGGGGATCTTCCCGCGCATCGGATAAAGGAGACCCGCCCGCGCCGAAACCCGCGCAATCCTCCCCGGCGGATGCCGCCCGGGAGCCGTCCAGGCCGGAGCTTCCGAACGCGAGGGAGGGCGGCCGCCCTCCCAAGGCGCCGCCGGTCGGCCGGAAAGGACGGCCGCGCAAGCGGGTCCAAGTCAATTTCCGCGCCGACCCGGAGGTCAAGGCCGCCCTTCGCTACCTGTGGTACGAGAGGGGCCTGTCGATGACCGAGGTCTGCAACGAGGCCATAAGGCGGAGCTTCCCCGAGGCTTTCGCCGTCGATGAACGCGGTTCCCGCCGGGGCGGGGCCGATGGGGAGAGGAGCTGATCGGATGCTGGCGATGGCAGGCAAGGGGAAGCGGGGACGGGCGAGGGGGCCGGAAATGGCCGCGCCCGAGCTGGCCCGCGTGTATTCCAAGGTGGCCGGCATGGAGCTTTCACGGGTGGCGCTGATGGTGGCGGAGCTCAGCAGCTCTTCCGAGCGGGCCGGCATCGCCGCAGCCCCCGGCATCGGCATTAAAGAGAAGGCCAGGGCCTGCGAGGCCCCGATAGAGCTCGCCTTGCTGCGCATGCTCGAGGCCGAGACCGCCTTCGATCCCGAGAACCCGGAGCTCGCCGGCGCCTTCGCCCAGTCCGGGCGCGACGCCGGCGCGGCTGCGGCCTGGATGGAATCTCGCCTCGATGCCTTGTCCGGCGGCGGGGAATAGGGGAGGAGGGGCATATGGGATGCCGATCCGCGCAATCCTCCGAGGCCGCCGGGATGGGCTGCTTCGTGAGCTATATGGGAAGGCTCTGCATCGCCCGCGTCGTCGACCCTGCGGGCCTCCCGCAGCCGCACGGCACGCTCGCCGAGGCCGCCGCCGACGGGATAATGCGCGCGACCGGCCCTCTGGCCGCGCTTTTGGCGGCGTCGGGGGCCGGGCCTTTAGTCTCCCCCAACCTCGCGCGGGCCTTCCGCGCGGGGGAGATGCCCGCGGGCGTGCGCCAGGCGGGCATGGCTCAGATCGGCTCGCTGTTCGGCCAGGGCGTCGAGGGCCGAGGCGCGGTCGCCGGGATAGTGCGCGTCGGCTTCGAGCGCCTGCGCGCCGAGGTTGCCGCGGCCTCGCCGCGCAAGCTCGTCGTGATGGAGGACGCGCGCCTGTGGGCCGCCGCCAGGGACGGACTCTCCCTCGCCGCGCTCCTCGCCGTGCCGGGCTCCGGCGCGCTCGCCCTTCGCGGCGGGTACCGGGTGGCGGCTTTCCCGTTCCGCCCGCCGGTCTGCGGGGTGCCGGGCGTCGTCTGCTCCGGAGAGCCGTTCCGCCCGGGGGTCGTCGGGGTTACGGCCGAGGTTTCCGACAAGGGCGCCGCGGAGATGGTCCGCGCCGCGCTCGACTGCGGCGCCCGTTCGTGGGCGGCGGGCGGCCCGAGCCGCTACGCGGCCGCGATGGCGGCCGTCCTCTCGGCGAGGCCGGAGAGGATCGGCGTCTGCGAGACGTGCGGCGCCGTCCAGATAGCGCGCCTGTCGTCCCCGCGCGCCAAATACTGCTCCGACGCCTGCCGGGCGAGGAAGCGCCGCGACGTCCGTCGCGGGGAGAGCCGCGAGAAGGGGGTTTGCAATGGGTTTGCTGCAGTTTGCTAGGCGCGCGATGGTCGTCTACTGCGCGCTCCAGTCCGCCGTCTATGTCCTTCCGCTCCGTTTGCTCGGAGCCCCCGCCGCCGCGGCCTGCGTCGCCTGGCTTCTGCTCTTCTCGTGCTCGGCCTCGGGCGTTGCCTGCGCCATGGCCGCGGGGGACGGCGGGGATGGCGCGGGCGGGGCGGGCCTGTCTCCCGTGGGAGCGTGATCTCGATGTATTTCACGCCTACCTCGGCCGTCGTTTGCATCGTCCTCATCGTAGCTGCGGTTGCCTGGCAATTCATTGACGGCTACATGTGGATGGGCCGCTGGAACGAGGAGTTCAAGGACGCGTACTGGGGGCCAAACCATGGCAAGTTCGTCCGCTTCGGCATCGCCGTGGCCGCCGCTGCCGTGTTCCTGGGTTTGGTCTACATGCTCGGCTGCAGCATCCAGTACTCGCTGTTCATGTAGGGGGCATCCGATGTTCTTCATAAGCTTCGGCGGCTCGATCGCCCTCTTCCTCGTCATTGGGCTTGTGGACGGCTGGCCCCTCGAGAAGATCGGCAAGGTGATGCTTCTGTTGCTCGTCGGCTGGCTCGTCGCGATCGTTGGCTACGTCCTGTTGAGGCTCTGGCCTTTCCTGGTCTGAGTCGAGACGTCTGCTTGAGGTCGCTTCGGAAGTCTGGCTTGGACGCCCGCCTCCGATAAAGGAGACCCGCCCGCGTCCGCCCCCGCGAAATCCTCCCCGGCGGCCCCGCCGCCCGAAAAACGCCCGCGCACCTGATAAAGGAAGGAAAGGAATCCCGCCACATGGCTTCCATCGAGGAAAAGGTCGAGGAGTATTACAAGGCCCTGCTCGACTCGCTCGGCATCCGCCACTACGCCAAGACCGAGCCCGTCAACTCGGCGATCGCCGACGCCCTGCGAGCCGCCGACTCGAAGTCCGGCGGCTCGGGCAGCAACTACCCCGACATCCAGCTGCTGCTGCAGAACAGCACCCGCCGAGACGTCCCCGTGATGATAGAGGCGAAGGGCGCTCGCGGCAAGCTCGAGAAGCTCGGTGCTGACGGCGCCGTCGTCGGCGTCACGCCCTACAGGAACGATACCAAGGCGCACAAGAAGGGCGAGCCCAACTACTCCGCCGTCCAGGGCTTCGCCGTCAACGGCGCCCTTCACTACGGCAACGCCGTCCTCGCCTCCCGCGCCTACGACGAGGTCGTCGTGGTCGGCATCAACGGCAGCGAACTCGACCGGGCCGGACGTCTGTCCGATCCCGAGGCGAGGGCTTATTACGTGTCTCGCCGCAACGACTGCGTGCCCAAGCTCATCGATCCCTTCGATTTCGCCCAGATGGCGCCCGGCAACGTCGGCGCCTTCTTTGCTCGCCTCGACATGCTCAACCTGACCGAGGCTGAGCGCGAGCGCCTGAAGCTCGACCGAGAGGAAGCCCTCGAGGAAGCGGTCAAGGCCATCCACCAGCGGATATACGACGACGCCGACATCAGGAGCCTGCTCGGCACCAACGACAAGCTCTACCTGTTCTGCGGGCTCATCATGGCGGGGCTTGCCACCGAGGGTATCCGCCCTCTCGAGAGCTCCGACCTCCACGGCAACGACGACGCCGAGGACAACGACGGGACCCTCGTCCTGCGCCGGGCGGGCGCGTTCCTGCGAAGGAAGGGCTGCTCGGCGCGCAAGGTCGACATGGTGCTAGGGTACCTGTCCCCCGTGTTCTCCAAGCGCGACCTCTGGAAGCCCGTCAACGGCGAGAGCGTGATCAAGGCCGTCTACCGTCAGGTGGAAAGGGACATTCTGCCGCTGCTCGGCGGCTCGGTCCACCTCGACTTCACCGGTAAGATTCTCAATTCCCTGAACGATTGGGTGTCCATCGAGAACGACAAGCTCAACGATGTCGTCCTGACGCCCCGTTTCGTGACGAACCTCATGGCGCGCATCTGCCGCACGAACAGGGATTCGTTCGTGTGGGATACCTGCATGGGCTCCTCCGGCTTTTTGGTGTCGGCGATGGACTTGATGGTGGCCGATGCCGAGGCGTCCATCCACGACCCCGTCGCGCTTGCCGCGAAGATCGCCAATATCAAGCACAACCAGCTCTTGGGCATCGAGATCTTGGGCAACATCTACATCCTGGCCGTGCTGAACATGATCCTCATGGGCGACGGCTCCTCCCAGGTCATCTGCGGCGACTCCCACGACAAGGCGCCCGAGTTCATGGCCGCGCATGGCACCGACTTCCCGGCAAACGTCTTTTTGCTGAACCCGCCGTACTCCGCCCCCGGCAAGGGCCTTATCTTCGTCGACGAGGCCCTGTCTCAGATGCAGTCGGGCTACGGCGCGGTGCTCATCCAGGAGAACGCCGGCGCGGGCCAGGGCGGCGTGTACGCCGAGCGCATCCTCGCCAAGAACACCCTCGTCGCGTCGATCCACATGCCCGCCGACCTGTTCAACGGCAAGGCGTCCGTCCAGACCGCGATCTACCTGTTCCAGGTGGCGCGTCCCCACGAGGCCGACGACGAGGTGCTCTTCATCGACCTGTCCGAGGACGGCTACACCCGCCAAAACCGCAAGAAGAGCTCCCAGAAGGTGAACCTGCGCGACACCGACCATGCGCTTGCGCGCTACGACGAGGTGGCCGCGCTCTGCCTGGGCAAGCGCCCCAAGACGAGCTACTACACCGAGGCCAACGGCAAGGTCATCCGCGACGTTGTCGGTCTTTCTGGCGACGACTGGACCTTCAACCAGCACCGCATCATCGACACGACGCCCACCCGCGCCGACTTCAAGAAGGTGGTTGCCGACTACCTCGCCTGGAAGGTCGGCGCGATCCTGAAGGGCGAGGTGACCGCATAATGGAGAGGGAGTT
>CAVCPR010000037.1:0-23265 GCA_963604235.1 Anaerovoracaceae bacterium
ACGCTACGCGCTTCTGACGGCGGCGAACTCGATAGGCTCGGGCGTGGCCGTCAGGCTTCCGATTAGCTCGGCTGCTTGCCTTTCCTTCCACGCCGCCAGGTGCTCAAGCGTATCCGCATCAAGCGACAACGCGCGCCGCCCGGGTCTTCGGCTCCTTCAGCTCGCCCTTGGCGGTAATGCTTTGCAGCCCGGACAGAAATCCCCCCTAGATCAGCGTCAACAGCGCGTAGGCTGCTACGCCGGCGATGGCGCACCAGAGGAGCGATTTCGTCTTCCATGCGACCAGGCCGACCACCACGGCAGCCACGAGCGGCGCGGCGGCAGGCCACACGCCCGCGTCGAACATACCCGGTTTAAGCAGGTCGTTCGCCACCAGCGCGGCGAACGCGGCCGGCGGGATGAACCCGAGCGCGCGCTCCACGCCCTCGGGCAGCTTCCTCCCCTTCAGCGCAAACAGCGGGACCACGCGGCAAACGAGCATCGTGACCAGGCAGCACGCGAAAATGATGCCGAAATCCCCCCAGCTCACCGACCGTCACCGCCCGCATCCATGTCGCGGCGCAGCTGGCTGACCAGCATGGCGGCCACCACGCCGGCCACCGCCCCCACGAGGATGGCCGGACCGGTAAGCCCCACGAGCTTGCACACGTACACGCCGATCACGGCCACCACCACGGCAACCGCATTCTCGAACGTGACCTTCTGCGTGACTAGCAGGCAAATGAAGATGGACGTCATGGCGAACGACGCGATGGCGAGCGGAATGCCCACGGCGCTGCCGATCAGCACGCCCACCACGTTGGAAAGCGTCCACGACGTCAGGCTGAGCAGGTTCACCACGGTGGCGCGCCTGATGTTCCACGTCCCCGTGGCGAAATTCGCCATGTTCACGCCGAAGCTCTCGTCGGTGACGGTCGCCGCGAACAGAAACGACAGCCCCCGCGACTGGCCCGCGGCAAGGGGCGCAAACGAGGCCGAATAGAGCATCTGGCGCGTGTTCACCAACGACACGCTCGCCACGATCGAGGCGATGGGGCTTGCCGCCAGCCACATGTTCGGAATCATGAACTGGCCCGCCCCGGAATAGAACAGGCACGACAGCAGAAACACCTGCAGGGCGTTCATGCCGATGGAATCTTCCAGAATGCCGCACGGGATGCCGATGGCGACGTAGCCGAGCATGATGGGAACGGCCGCTTTGAAGGCCGGTTGTATGTCGTTCGATAGTTTCATGGTCGCACGATTATACGACCGCTTGTGCAGGCGCACAACAAAGGGATTGGCGCGCGGCGGCACCAACGGCGCACCCCGACAGCTCGCCCCGACGGCGCACCGCGCGGACGGATCGCGAGTTGCGAGCGAACGATTCGCGGGGCGCACCCGATCCGGCACACAGCCCGCGGCCCGCGCCCGCGCGCCCTCCTCTACCGCACGATATCCCGCGGCACGAACAGGCGCATGAACGTCGCCGTGGCGAACCGGTCGGTCATGCCGGCGATATAGTCGGTCACGGCGCGCAAATCGTCGCCCTCGGAGATGGCGCGGTATTCCTCGGGAACCTCGCCGATGTGCTCGACGTAGTAATCGAACAGCTGCTCGACCAGCAGTTTCGCCTTGTTCACCTCGACCATGACGGCCGGCGCGGTATACACGTTGGCGAACAGCCAGCTGCGCAGCTCGCTCATGGCGTCCCACACGGGGTCGGACAGGGCGATGTCGTCGCGCGCGGCCGAGGTTTCCACCATATCGCGCACGAGCATCTCGATACGGCTGGAATGGTCGGGGCCGAGCAGCGCATGCGTGGAGGCCGGCAGCGCGTCCTCGACAAGCATGCCGGCGCGGATGGCGTCGTCGATGTCGTGATTAACGTAGGCGATGCGGTCGGCCGTGGCCACGATGCGGCCCTCCATCGTCTCGGCGCGCACCGGCCCCGTGTGGCGCAGGATGCCGTCGCGCACCTCGGCCGTCAGGTTCAGCCCCGCACCGCCGTTCTCTATCCGCTCGACCACGCGCAGGCTCTGCTCGTTATGGTGGAACTGCCGGGAAACCTCGTCGCTGGCCAGGTCGATCCCCCGATGACGCGCCAAGCACGTGCACAGCGCCGCCTCCCCCGTGTGGCCGAACGGCGTATGCCCCAGGTCATGCCCAAGCGCGATGGCCTCGGTCAGGTCCTCGTTGAGCCCGAGCGCCCGCGCGATGGTGCGCGCGATCTGGGAAACCTCCAACGTGTGCGTCAAGCGAGTACGGAAATGGTCGCCCTCGGCTGCCAAGAACACCTGCGTTTTGTGCGACAGGCGACGGAAACTCTTCGAATGCAGGATCTTGTCGCGGTCGCGCTGGTAGTCGGTGCGCAGGTAGTCCCGGTGCGACGATCGCGCGCGGCCCTCGGTTTCGTCGGCGAACGCGGCATCGGCGCTCAAAAGCTCGTGCTCGACGCGCTCTCGGTCTTCTCGACGTGCGATTTCCATGGCAACCCCCTTGCGACAAGGAACCGTTTGCCCTGATTGTACCGCAGAAACTTCGATACGGGGAATATCTGCGCTCGTTGGCGCGCCCGGAGGGCAGGCGCAAGCAGGCTGCGGTACCATAACGGGGTAAGGGATTCGCCGAAAGGGAAAGCATGCAGCGCGAAACGCAGCCGAAAGAACGAGCAAGGGGCTTCAACGCCCAGAGCAAGAGCGGGTACGTACTCGACTCGTCGTTCTTCGTGGCGTTCGAACTCGCGCACGACAGCCTTCGCAACGGGCTTCGCGACGGGAGCTGCTTGAATTGCTCGCAGTATCGCGTGCTCATAAAGCTCGCGGCGGCCGCGCCCGAGGCGCTCACCCAAAAAGAGCTCTGCCGCATGCTCGATCTGAAGCCCAACGTGATGACCGGCGCCATCGACACGCTCGCCGAGCACGGCTTCGCCCTGCGCCAGGAAAAGGTCGCCGGGGCGCGCACGGTCCCGGTGAGCATCACGCAAGCCGGCATCGACCATATCCAGCAGGCGAACAAGGCCATCATCGATCAGCTCTACCTCATCTTCCCCACCCAGACGGCGCCGTTTCGCGCGGTGCTTGAAGCCGCCATCATGGCGGGCGCCACCATCGAGCCGCCGCTTTCGGGCGAGATGTCGCGGCGTTTTTTCGCCAGCCGCACCTTGGCGTCTTTCGAAGTGCTGCGCCGCAAGCTGGAGAAATCCCTGGAAGACGCGTGCGAAGGGGCGACCTTTAGCGAGTGCCGCGTGTTGATGCGCCTTGGCGAAGAGGGCAAGCCGCTGCGCGTAATGGACCTGTCGCGCCAGCTGCGGATGACGCCGGCCACCGTCGTGCGCGCCTGCGACCGCACCGACGCGCGCGGATGGACGCGCCGGCTGTCGTCGGAGGCGGACCGCAAGGCCGTCTACATCGCCGTCACGCAAGAGGGGCTGCGGATGCAGCGCGACATCGCCGCCTGCGTGGACGAAATTGCGCAGCGCTTCCTCTGGAGCCGCCTGACCCCCGAGCGCTGCCACGCGATCGCCCAGGTGGGCAGCGTCATCCTCGCCGACCTGCGCGATCGAGAGGAACAGGAGAAGCAAAACGAGCTAGCGGCCCTCAAGCCCCGGTAGAGACCCGCGCGAGGCGGGCGCGACAGTGTTTTCCAAGCAGACCCCAACGCAGCGAGGCTCCGGGTATCCGGAGCCTCGCCGAAGGGTTTCGCCATCTCAACCTGCTTGCGCCCACAACCCACTTATGCAGGCAGGTCGCCTCTTATCCCGGGAATCTCAACCGCTACTTCGTCAGCTTCGCGGCCACCAGCAGCATGACCACGTTCACCACCGCGTCGAGGGCCAGCAAGCCTCCCACCACAGTACCGTTCGGGCTTGCCACGTTGATGTTGGCGAACGTGAGCACGGTCAGCACCATGACCACCGCCCCGCACAGCGCCGCCGCGCCGACCAGGTTCCAGCTCGCGCGGCCGCCGCTACGGGCGAGGCAGGCGCACATAACCTGCGAGGCCGCGCCCAGAAGCGTGCCGATGAACGCCGTGAAGCCCACGGCTCCCAGCACGAGCACGCCCGCGCCCGGCAGCTTCGAGCTCATCGAGCCCACCTGCACCGACGACAGGATGCCGCTCGCGACGATCAGCAGGCACACGAGCGACACCGCCGCCGCGGCCCAGCCCCACAGAAACGCCGCCGCCGGCTTGCCCGCGCCGGGCACGCCGCGCGCGTACAGCGCCGCCTGCAAAACCGCGCCCGCCGCCGACACCATGAGCGTCAGCGCCGCCGCGAACAGAAACGCCACGAACGCCGAACCCGTCAAGATGGAGCAGATCACGTCGAGCATGGGCACGCCCGACGCCGAGATGTAGTCGAACGCCAACCACCCGGCCGCATCCATGATTCCAAGCCCGATGCGGGCCAGCACCGCCACCACCAAGGCGATGGCGAACAGGATGCCGTACGGACGCGCCATCGCGCGCATGTTTCCCTTCATTTTCGTCACGCCCCTTCCTAGTTCTCGCCTTGCAGCTCATGCTCGACGGCCGAGGTGCCGCACAAATACCCGCCGCAGAACGCCAGCCCCACGTCGCCCATGAGCGAGCCCAGAATCGGGTCGCCGATGTAGCTGTTCTCGCCGCACGCGCCGCCGGCGGTGTGCCAACCCGCATACAGACCGGGGATGACCAGGCCGTTCGTGCCGACAACCTGCATCTGGTCATTGATGAGCAGGCCCGCCTTCGTGCCGTAGAGGTTGCCGCCGATGCGGCAGCCGTAGAACGGCGGGTCGCTGACGGCATGCAGCCATTCGGCCGGCATCGGGTACATGTAGTCGTCCTCGCCGCGCTCGCAGCATTCGTTCCACTTGCGCACCGCCTCGACCATGACGCCGGGCGCAAATCCCAGATCGGCCTCCAACTCCTCGAGCGTGTCGCGGCGCTTGAGCACGTCGGCATCGATGGCGTCCTGCACGCCGTTGTGCCAGTCGCGGTAATGCTCGGGCACCTTGTCGATCTGCTCCAAGTCGGGCGTGATGAGCTTGCGGCAGTGCTCCTGCGCAAATCCCGCCAAATGGTCCTCGTAGTGGCTGTCGAAAATGATGTAGCTGCGATGCCCCGGAGGCGTCATCTGGATGGTCGCCAAATCGCCCAGGGCGTAAATGGCGTTCGCGCCGTCCTCGCCCACGCGGCTGTCCATGTAGCGCAGGCGGTTGCCGGCGCGGTCGATGGTCAGCCACGGCTGGCGCGACAGCTGCGTCATGCCGTCGTAGAGGAAGCGCGCCCACTGCCCGCCTTCGGCCTCCCAATCCACGCCGCCGTCGAAGCTGGCGGAGCTGTTGAAGCCCGAAACGTCGGCGCCGACGCCCAGCCCCATGCGGAAGCACTCGCCCGTCTCGCCGCCCACCAGGTAACTCGACGCGCAGCCCATCGCCGCCGTGGGGATGTACTTCTCCAGCAGCGCCTTGTTGTTGCAGAAACCGCCCGCCGTCAGGATGACCGCCGCCTTCGCATGGATGTACACTTCGCGGCGGAACTCCTCCTTGGCAACCAGTCCCACGATGCGCCCCGCCTCGTCGCGCACGAGCGCGCACGCCGGGCACTGGAACTTGTACTCCACGCCGTGGCGCTGCCCGAAGGCGAACATGGCGTCGGTGGCGTCCTTCATCTTCAGCACGTGATGGTCGAGCGTGGCGTTTTTCGGCGCCACGTACACGGGCACCTCGCCAAGACGCCAGCGCACGCCGCAATCGCCCATCCAGTCGAGGCTCTTGCCGCCCTCCTCGGCGATGCGGTAGATCAGCTTCGGATCAGCCGCGTAGTGGTATTCGTCCATCGCCCAGTCGGTGAGCGCCTGCGGGTCGAACGGGTAGCTGGGGAAGGCGAAATGCTTGGCGTTCTGGCCGGAATAGCCGCCCAGGATGCCGCACATGCCCGCCGACTGCGCGTTGCCGCCGTGCAGGCCCATCGCCTCGACGCAAATGACCTTCGCGCCCAGCTCAGCCGCGCGGGCCGCCGCGTTCAAGCCACCGCCGCCGGCGCCCACGACCACCACGTCGCACTCGTAATCCCAGGTATCGGGAACCTTGCGCGGCTCGATGGGGGTGGCGTCGTTGGCCGGGAACGCGGCCGCGTTATGATCGCGGTAGGTGCCGTCGGATGCGGAGGCGTTGCCAGCTGCGCTTTCGGGAACGGCCACCTGCTTGCTGCCGTCGGCCGCCCAGTCGCCGATAACGCCCGCCTCGACCGCCAAAGCCGTCGCCGGAACGGACGCGGCAGCGGCGGCGCCGGTTGCCACGGTGGCGGCGCCCATCAGGAAATCGCGGCGCGACATGCCCGCCGCGCGCGTGTTCTTCTTGCTCATCATGCGCTCCTTACCCTTGGTTGGCAGCAACGCCGCTGCCCGCCTGCGCTTTCGAAAGGGCGTCGGCCACGGCCGCCTTCACGCCCGCCGTGGTGATGGTCGCCCCGCTCACCGTGTCGATGTCCGCGCCCTGCGCCGCCTCGATCAGCTCGGCGTAGGTGCCGTCGCGCACCGCCTCGTAGCCGCCGACGCTTTGCGACTCGCCGTCCTGCGTCACTTCCAGACACGTGATGCGGTTGTCCTTCACTTCCAGCTTCACGCCGATGACGCCGGCCATGCCAAGGCCCTCGCCCTCGTAGACGCCGTCAACGAGCGGAACGGCACTCACCTTCGACGCATCGACCTTGATGGGCGCGTCCCACGGGTCGTCCGCATGCTGCGCGAGCTGCTCGGCGCTCGCCGCGTCCTTGCTGCCCGTTCCCTCAAAGGACGCACCGCACCCCACGAGGGTGCAGGCCGCCACAGCGGCACCCAGGCAGACGGCGCAGAGGGCCGAAACCGTTTTCTTGCTCATGAGAATCTCCTTCCCCGCATCCGATGCGCTAGCTGCGCGCCGGGGCGCTCCATCCGTCGGGTACCTTGTAGTCATGGCAGGCGTTGCAGTACATGACCGACTGCTCATGCACGCGATGGCAGTTGCTGCAGTCGATGGCCTCGCCCTGGTGGGACACGTGCGGGTTCACGCCCGCATCTCCGCCCCAATCCTGCGTGGCAGCCACAACCTCGTTCCAATCGTGACACCCGGACGTGGCGCACATGTTCTTGTCGGCGGTTATGAGCGCCGGGGCAAGACCGCCGTCCGAGGTGGTCTTATACGAGCCGCTTATCCAAGCGGTCGCTTCGTTGACCTGGTCTTTAATGGTGGCCGTGTGGCACTGCAGGCACGTGATGTCGGCCTGCGCGTGCGCCTGGGCAAGGCTTGCCTGCGAGCTAGCCGCACCGCTCCCCTCGCCGAAATAGCCCTGCACGTAGTAGTCCATCGGCTCGTGGCAGACGGCGTTACAGAAGCTCGGCTGGTTGTGCCAGACGAAGAAACCCCCTGCCGCGCAGGCCAGCACCACCACGATGACGCCCACCACAATCGGCGTGCGTCGTGTTCCCTTCTTTTCCGCACTCATTGCGATCCCCTTTCACTTTCGCATGCTTTTCATTGCGTTGGTGAATCTTGCGGCTGCAGATTAGCACGTTTTTTCCATCTTTTGTTTGACGAATCTTCAAATCTGTTCATTGACACCGTGTCAAACCGCTGCGTATTCTGAACATGCCAAAGCGCAAGGGGACGCGACGAGGCGCAGGGGATTTCGGTTGAGGAGGGCAGCACGATGAGCGACGAACGCCGACAGCAAATCGTCGAGGCGGCGCGCCAGCTCTACGAGGAACAGGGGCTTTCGCGCACATCGGTCAAGGACATCAGCGAACGATGCCACATGACGCGCTCGCTGTTCTACCACTACTTCCCCGACAAGCAGGCCGTCACCACCGCCGTGCTCGACGACTACATCGCCGACTACATCGAATCGCTGGCGCTCTGGAACAGCGAGCGCGAGGTCGGCAACATCGAGGACGCGCTCGAAGGCGTGGTCAAGGTGTTGCGGCTGGGGGTGTTCGAGGGTTCGAGCCTGCGCCGCTCGCTCGACACGAAGGAAAACGCCTCGCTGTACCTGCAGTTCATCAACCGCGTGGCCGACCGCACGGCGACGTTCTTCGTCGAAACGACGGTGCGCGACTACGCCAAGCTGCACGAGGTGAAGATCGATCATCTCTACGAGACGTTTTACGTGCTCATCCTGGGAATTTGTGGCTACGTCCGCACCCATCGCGATGCCGACGACGACGTGCTGAAGGACATCATCGCGCAAACGCTGCACATGGAACGCGGCACCCACGTGGCGCCGGACGCGAAAGCGGCAGGTGCGGCGAACGCGGAAAAGGCAGCGGACGGCTCAGGCAGCCCGGAAGCCAACACCACAGCGGCACCCGCGGTTTAACCAGCCGCGCAAGCAAGGCAATTCCGGGCAAGCCCCGGGGACATAAGGAGGTTCGACGGAGCGCAAACGGTCGCGCACCACGCGCCCGCCCCGTCGCACGGAAAGGGAGGACATCATGTTATTCGACGTGTATGGCGACACCGCCATCTACCAATGGATAGGCTGGGTGATCGTATTCCTGTCGCTCATCGGCCTCAACGAGGTTGCCCGACGCACCAAGGCCGGCGGCATCACCATCTTCCTCGTGATTCCCGCCATCCTGACGGCGTACTTCATCGCCATCTACGCGGGCGCGGCGGCCGGCGCCGACTGGGCGCTCAACAACCCCACGTACCTGTACATGAACAGCTGGTTCCACTACGCCAAGCTCTACGCAGCCACCGCCGGGTGCATCGGCTTCCTTATCCTGAAGTACCACTGGGGATCGCTTGGCAAGAGCCACTGGTTCAAGTGCTTCCCGTTCGTGATCGTGGCCATCAACATCCTGATCGCCGTGGTCAGCGACTTTGAAAGCGCCGTGCGCGCCTTCAACACCACCTGGATCTCCTCTGAGGGCGTGCTGCTCTACGGCGGCTGGCACAACGTCTTCAACGGCATCGCCGGCATCCTGAACATCTTCGTCATGACCGGCTGGTGGGGCATCTACGTGTCCAAGAAAAAGCAGGACATGCTGTGGCCCGACATGACGTGGGTGTTCATCCTCTCCTACGACATCTGGAACTTCTGCTACACCTACAACTGCCTGCCCACCCACTCCTGGTACTGCGGCCTGGCGCTGCTGCTCGCCCCCACCGTCGCGGGTCTTCTGTGGAACAAGGGCGGCTGGATCCAGAACCGCGCCTACACGCTGTCCATGTGGTGCATGTTCTGCCAGGTGGTCCCGATGTTCGCCAACGACTCCATCTTCGCCGTGCAGTCGGTCAACAACCCTGACGTGAACCTGGTCATCAGCGTCATCGCGCTTCTCGCCAACATCGCCGCCGTGGGCTATGTCATCTACCGCGCGAAGAAGCTCGGCGTGAACCCGTACACGCACGAGGTGTTCGTCGGCACGAAGGACTACGAGAAGGCCATGTCCCGCCGCGAGGACGTCGCCGCATAACGCGAACGTCCACAAGCACGAACGCACGAAGAGCCCGCCCTTACCGCGGGCTCTTTTCTTGCTAATCCCAAAGTAAAAGAGTATGATTTCCAGCCGTTGTTACGGAAAAGGTTCCTTGATGGTGCCCGAAGCGATCCTTCGATTACCACCAAGGAACCTGCGACCAGGAACGTCGATCCGCTCGTTGGCTGCACACTGACCGCGTTTTCACGGTAGTCGTGCGCCCGCGTGCGGATTTTTTGTTCCCGATCGCAGGAGCAGAAAGAGGAATCGAATATGTCAACGGCAGATACCGCCGCGGCGAGCACGGGTGCGCGGAGCGTGCCGGCCGGCGCACCCGATAGGGCGACGCAACTCATGCGCCGCATGGACGCGACGCAGCCGACGAGCGTTTTCAAGCAGGTGATGGCGCTGACCTCGGCCGGCGTGTTCGTGGACGCCATGGACGTCTACCTGGCGGGCGGCGTGAAGACCACGCTCGTGGAAAGCGGGTTCGCCACCAACGAGCAGACGGCCACGTTCCTCTCTGCGGGATTCTTGGGCCTGTTCATCGGCTCGCTCATCGCAGGGCTTATCGGAGACAAACTCGGGCGACGACGCGCCTTCCAGTTCAACCTGCTGCTGTTCGGCGTCGCCACCATTTTGGGAGCGCTCGCCCCGAACATGACGTTCATGATCGTGATGCGCTTCTTCGTCGGGCTGGGCTTGGGGTCGGAACTGGTCACCAGCTTCAGCATGATCAACGAGTTCGCCCCGGTGGCCAAGCGCGGACGCTGGTGCGCCATCGCGTCGACCATCGCCAATTGCGGCTCGCCCATCGGCATGTTTTTGTGCCTGTTCTTCATCACCATCTGGAGTCCGCTCGGACAGGATTCGTGGCGGCTCGTGTTCGCGGTCATTGGCGTGGCGGCGATTGCGGTGTGCGTCGCGCGACAATCGATGCCCGAAAGCCCCCGCTGGCTCATCCAGCACGGCAAGCTCGATGAAGCCGACGAACTGATCTCGCGCATCGAGGGCGAAATGCGTGCGAGCAATATCGCGCCTGCCGCCGAGGTCGTGAGCAACTGCGCACCGATGGATTCCGATAAACACCTGGCGCGGAACCTGTTCCTCGGCATAGTGGTCGTCATCGGCACGTCGCTGACGCAGTATACCTACACCACCTTCGGCCCCTCCATCCTCAAAAGCGTCGGCCTTGCCACGCAAACGTCGCTGCTCTCCACCACCATCACCATGCTGGCCGCGCCGCTCGGCGCGCTTATCGGCGCCCTGCTCATCGAGAAGCTCGGCCGTAGAGTCGAAGTGTCCGGCGCGTTCATCTGGGTGGCGGTGTTCGCCTTCGCCTATGCCATGGCGCTCGGCGCCGGCTCCACCGCGCTCATCACCGTGTTGGGCTTCCTGATGACCATCGGCTTCTACGTGCTGAACGCCTCGGTGATCGGCGTGTACGTCGGCGAGCTGTTCTCCACGCGCTACCGCTTCCGCGGCGCAGGCATCTCGCAGGGGTCGGGCAAAGCCGTGAACGTGTTCATGCCCTTCGCCGTCACGTGGCTGTTGGCGAACCTCGAGCCGAGCGTGATCTACTTCGCCATCGTTGCCGTGGCCCTTGTGGCCGCCGCCATCACGCTCGCCATCGGCCCGGAAACGAAATCCCGTCGCCTGGGGTAACGAGGCAACGGCATCGCCTTCACCCGCAAACCGCGTCTGCGCGCCGCGAACGCGCCACCCCCGGCACGCAGACGATTCCCCTCTCCTCAACCCAAAAAGAAAGGCTCTGTTAGACCGGAATTGACACGCTCCTGATACGGTCCGAAAAACAGTTCCAAATGCGCAGGCATAAGCGGCTGAATCCAGACTCACGAAAACTGATTGACCATCCATGTCAATTCCGGTCTAACAGAGCCAAAAGAAAGGGACCCGCAGGTCCCTTTCTTGGTTGCGAAGCTGTTCGCAGCGCGTTCGCTGCGGGTTGTGCAAGGCTCCTTAGGCCTGCTTGGCCTCGATGGCAGCCTGGCCGGCGGCAAGGCGCGCCAGCGGCACGCGGTACGGGCTGCAGGAGACGTAATCCAGACCGATGCCGTTGAACGTATGGATCGAATCCGGGTCGCCGCCGTGCTCGCCGCACACGCCGCACACCAGGTCGGGATTGCCCTGATGACCCAGCTCAACGCCCATCTTCACCAGCTTGGCGACACCCGGGTCGACCGTGGCGAAGGGGTTGTAGGGCAGCAGGCGCTCCTTGAGGTACTGCGGGATGAACTCAGCCTCGACGTCGTCGCGGCTGAAGCCGAACGTCGTCTGGGTGAGGTCATTGGTGCCGAAGGAGAAGAAGTCGGCCTGGGTGGCGATCTCATCGGCGGTGACGGCCGCGCGCGGCAGCTCGATCATGGTGCCGACCTTGATGGACAGCTCCACGCCCTGCTCCTCGGCAACCTCGGCGATGGTCTTCTCGGCGACCTCGCGCAGCTTGGCGAGCTCGGGAACCACAGACACCAGCGGGATCATGATCTCGGGCTCGGGGTTCAGGCCTTCCTTCTTCAGCTTGGCAGCGGCCGTGGCGATGGCGCGCACCTGCATGACGGGAAGGATGGGGTACACGATGCCCAGGCGGCAGCCGCGCAGACCCAGCATTGGGTTTGCCTCGGCCATGGCGTCGATCTGCTCCATGAGGGCGCGCTTCTCGGCGATGAGCGCCTTGTCGCCGCCGGTCGCCTCCAGGCGGGCGATCTCGACGTCGAGGGCACGCGGGCTCTCGAGGAACTCATGCAGCGGCGGATCGAGCAGGCGCACGATCACCGGCAGGCCATCCATGGCCTTGAACATGCCGTAGAAGTCGCCGGTCTGAGCCTCAAACAGCTCGGCGACGGCCTTTTCGCGAATCTCCTCGTCCTCGTTGAGGATGAAGGTCTGGATGATCTTCTTGCGGTCGCCCAGGAACATATGCTCGGTGCGGCACAGGCCGATGCCCTCGGCGCCGAAGTCACGGGAAAGCTGAGCGTCCTCGGGGTTGTCGGCGTTGGCGCGCACACCCAAGGTGCGGAAGTTGTCGGCCCACTCCAGGATGGTGTCCAGGTCGCCGGTGAGCTCGGGGAGCACCAAATCGACGGCGCCGAGCACGACGATGCCCGTGGTGCCGTCGAGGGAAACCATGTCGCCTTCCTTGATGACGACGTCGGTGCCGGTGACGGCGGCCTGCTTCTTCTCGGCGTCGATCTTGAGCGCCTCAACGCCGCAGACGCACGGGGCGCCCATGCCGCGGGCGATAACGGCGGCGTGCGACGTCTTGCCGCCATGGGAGGTGAGGATGCCCTCGGCGGCGATCATGCCGGCCAGGTCGTCGGGCGTGGTCTCCCAGCGAACCAGCACGCACTTGCGACCGGCCTCGGCGGCGGCCACGGCATCGGCGGCGGAGAACACGGCCTCGCCCACGGCAGCGCCCGGGGAAGCGTTCAGACCGCGCGCGAGCACGTCGTATTCCGCGTTCTTGTCGAACTGCGGGTGCAGCAGCTGATCGAGCTGCTCGGGGTTGACGCGCATGACGGCCTCTTCCTTGGTGATGAGGCCCTCGCGCTCCATGTCGATGGCGATGTGCAGCGCGGCGGCGGCGGTGCGCTTGCCGACGCGGGTCTGCAGCATGAACAGCTTGCCCTGCTCGATGGTGAACTCGATGTCCATCATGTCGCGGAAGTGATTCTCCAGAAGCACGAAGATGTCCTCGAGCTGCTGACCGGCTTCCTGCAGGCCGTCGACGTGCTTGAGCTCGGCGATCGGGGAGGTGTTGCGGATGCCGGCGACGACGTCCTCGCCCTGGGCGTTGACCAGGTAGTCGCCGTAGAATTCCTTCTGGCCGTTCGCGGGGTTGCGCGTGAACGCAACGCCGGTGGCGGAGGTGTTGCCCTTGTTGCCGAAGACCATGCACTGCACGTTGACGGCGGTGCCCAGGTCGTCGGAAATCTTGTTCTGCTTGCGGTAGATGACCGCGCGCTCGTTGTTCCAGCTGCCGAACACGGCCTCGATGGCCAGGCGCAGCTGCACCATCGGGTCCTGCGGGAAAGCGACCTTGCCGTCGACGACGAGCGTCGGATACTCCTGGCCGTTGACGTTCTCGGAGAAGATGCCCTTGAACTCGCCGACCAGCTCTTTGAGGTCGTCGGCCGTCAGGTCGGTGTCGGACTTCACGCCGCGGATGTTCTTCATGGCGGTGATGGCGTTCTCGAACAGGTCGCCGTCAAGACCCATGACGACGTTGGAGAACATCTGGATGAAGCGACGGTAGGAGTCCCATGCGAAACGCGGGTTCTCCGTCTGCTTGATCAGGCCGTTGATGGATTCGTCGTTCAGGCCGAGGTTCAGGACCGTGTCCATCATGCCCGGCATGGACATGGGGGCGCCGGAACGGACGGAAACCAGCAGCGGATCTTCGGCGTCGCCGATCTTCTTGCCGATGCGGCGCTCAAGATCCTCGCGGTATTCGTGAATGGTTTCGAGCGCGCCTTCGGGCCACGTGTTGTCGGCGTTGGCGTACTCCATGCACGTCTGGCAGGAAATGGTGAACCCGGGAGGCACCGGCAGACCGATGTTGGCCATCTCGGCCAGGTTGGCACCCTTACCGCCAAGCACGGCCTTCATGTTCGTGTTGCCCTCGGTAACGTTGTTGCCCTCGGCGTCATGGCCGAACGCGTACACACGCTTGACTTCTGCAGTCACTTTTTTAACTCCTCACCTAAGTCGTTCATGTGCCCGAAACGAAACGCTTCAGGACTTCGTTATCATATCAGCACCCGCAGGGTGAACTCTCTCGTAGTACCGCAAAATCTCTTGAGCGGTTTCCTCAACGGCGCGATTTTCGGTGTGAACGACAATGCAGCCCAATTTGCGCATGAGTTTGCGCGCCTTTTCCAAGTCCTGATAGACGTATTCGGGGTCGGCGTATTTTGATGCCACGACGGAAGCATTTCCCAGCCGGCGCTGACGGATTCCGACCAAAACGTCCGGGGTCGTCATCAATCCGAACAGACGTGTCGGGTCGACGTCGTAAAGCTGCGCGGGGGGCTCGGTGGAGGGGTCGAGCGGGATGTTCGACACCTTGTAGCCCGACTGCGCCAGGTAGATGGACGTCGGGGTTTTCGAGGAGCGCGACACGCCGAGAAGCACGATGTCGGCCTGCGTCAGCTCCTGCGGGTTGCGCCCGTCGTCGTGGGCAATGGTGAACTCGATGGCCTCGATGCGCTTGAAGTAGTGCTGGTCGGCCACGTGCAGGCCGCCGGGGCGCTTGGAGGGGGTCTTGCCCGACAGCTCCGCAATGGCGTTCATGGCCTCGGTCATGAGGTCGACCGCCACCACGTTGGGCTTGCTCGCGGCGTATTCCGACAGCGCCCGGCGCAAATCGCCGTCGACAAGCGTGTAGAAGATGAGCAGACGCTCGTCGCCGCTGATGCGCTTGTGCAGCTCGCCGTGCTCGTCGATGAAGCGCTTCACCTCCTCGAAGGAGCGCACGTGGGGCAGTACCTCGATGTTGGGGTTGGTGACGCCGAACTGCGCGGCGGCGGCGCGGGCCATGGCTTGGGCGGTGAGGCCCACCGAGTCGCTGATGACGTGGATGGTGGGCAGCGGGGTCGTGTTCTCATGGACGATGAACTCTGCCTGCATAGGCGGCCTCCTTAGGGAAAGATGCCTTGTGGGTGTGAAAAAAAGGGCGGCCAGCCGCATGGCTGCCGCCCTTTGAAGTGTACACGCTTGCCTAGGGGAAATGGCGCAAAGAGGCCTTTGCTTTAACCAACACCCGAAGAAGGCTGCAATTATCCATTACAGCCTTCTTTCCCATGCACCGCACTTGCCACCAATTAGCATGCTTGACGCGTATCTGCGATACTACAACGAGGGACGGCCGAAGGAGAAGCTCGGCTGGATGAGCCCGATGCAGTACCGTAGGAGTTTGGGGCTGGCGGCGTAGCCGGTCCAAAGAAATGTCCGCATCCCCTTATCTCATTCGGAAAGGGAGCATTATGAAAATTATCACAGGATTAATTGCACTGCGAGGTGCCTTGTGTCTTGTTCTTTTCTCTATTGCCGCTTACGGCGTATTCGTTAATGTCCCGGAAGGGTATACGTACATCTCGTTTTTGCTCGACATGAATCAAATAGTCGGAGTAGGTGCCAATAGATGGATGATGACTGATTTTGGGAGCGGTATTCCGCTCCTTGTGTTTGGGCTGCTGTTCCTAGCTAATCGCAAAATAGAGCCCGCTGCCATAGCAATATGTGCTCCACTTGCTCTAACGCCCGGCATCTGTTATCACATAATTGATTTGCTTTGGGAAATGCAGCAAGGTGTCTTTAATACCACATGGGCGGAGCTTGCTCCAAACATGATATTCCTAATAGCAAGTCTTATCTGCTACGCACTATTGTTCGCATGTGCGCTAATTCGTAAACGCGACCTTCGTTTAGGGGCCGAAAAAGTTACTGATCCTAAGTAGTTTCAATTTGCATATGCCCTGGAAATAATAAGCAAGGGGGATAGGAATGGCTCCTATCCCCCTTTCTTGCGTTGGCGGGTATATCGGTTACAACCGGTTACCGGGATTACTTGGACTTGGCCATTTTGCCGAAGTCGGCTACGTTGGCGAACACGGCTACGAAGCGGTTGAGCAGGCGCAGGCGGTTGTCGCGCAGCGCCGGGTCTTCGTCCATGACCATGACGTCGGCGAAGAAGCCGTCGATGGGTGCGCGCAGGGCTGCCAGCTGGTCGAGTGCCTCGGCGAAGTTGTCGGCGGCAAGCGCCGCGGCCACGGTGCCCTCGGCGGTTGCCACGGCAGCTGCCAGCGGACGCTCCGGCTCGGTGAGCAACGCTTCGTCAACGGTTTCGCCCAGCTCGGGCTTGCGCAGGTTGTTGGCGCGGGCATAGGCCGTGGCCAGGTTGTCGAAGGTTTCGGCATCGTTGGCGCGGGCGTGCTCGAGCGCGCGGGCGCGGGCCACGATGTCGGCCGGCTCCTCGACGCCCGTGGCAAGCACGGCGTCAATGGTGTCGGCGTTAACGCCCTCGTCGCGCAGCATGACCTTCGTGCGGGTGACGAAGAAGTCGACGACCTGGGAGCGCACGTCAGCCGCATCGAAATCAACGCCCTGGGCGGCAAAGCCGGCAAGCGCACAGTCGATGGCGGCGGCCAGCGAGATGCCCAAGCCCGCCTCCAGCATGTTCACGATGCCGATGGCGCTGCGGCGCAGAGCGAACGGGTCGGACGAGCCGGTGGGGCCCTGCCCCACGCTGAACAGGCCGCAGATGGTGTCGAGCTTGTCGGCTAAGGCCACGAGCTTGCCCACCGTGGTGTCGGGCAGCGCGTCGCCGGCGAAGCGCGGCTGGTAATGCTGGCCGATGGCCTGCGCCACCTGGGGCGTCTCGCCCGCGGCGGCGGCATAGTAGCTGCCCATGACGCCCTGGACGCTCGTGAACTCGATGACCGCATTGGTGACCAGGTCGGCCTTGCACAAAAGCGCGGCGCGCGTGAGGTCGGCGGCATCCGCCTCGGCAAGCTTGGCGTCGGCGGCAAGGTGTCCCGCCAGCTTCACCAGGCGCTCGGCCTTCTGCTTGACGGTGCCGAGCGACTCCTGGAACACGACGTTGTCAAGCTTGTCCACGTAGAACTCCAGCGGGTGCTTGAGGTCCTCCTCATAGAAGAACTTCGCGTCGTCGAGGCGGGCGCGCACCACGCGCTCGTTGCCGTCGACGATGGTCGCGGCGCATGCCGGGTTGCCGTTGGACACGATGATGAACTTGTTCGTAAGCTTGTGGTCGGCGCCGTAGAGCGGGAAGTAGCGCTGGTGCATGAGCATCGCGTCGACGATGATCTCCTCGGGCACCTGCAAAAACTCCTCGTCGAAGGTGGAGACGAGCGGCTGCGGGTACTCGGAAAGGTTCACCACTTCGAGCAGGGTTTTCGCGGGGAGCTCGGCCGTGAAGCCCGTTTCGGCCTCGATGGCCGCCACGCCCTCGCGGATGATGCGCTCACGCTCGGCCTGCGTCGGGACGACATAGGCGGCGCGCACGACGTCGAGCAGATTGGCGGCGGTGTCCACCTCGTGCTTGCCGGGGGCGAGGACGCGATGGCCCATGGTGTAGTTGGCGGAAGTGGCGCCGGCGAAGGACACGGGCAGCACCACGTCATCGAGCATGGCAACGATCCAGCGCACGGGGCGCACGAAGTAGTCGCCGTACGCGGCCCAGCGCTGGCTGCGCGGCCACTTGATGGCGGTGATGAAGCCGGCGAGCACCTCAGGCAGCAGGTCGGCCACGGGCGTTGCCGGGATGTTCTTGGTGGCGAAGACGTACTCGACGCCCTTCACCTCGCGGCGCTCGAGGTCGTCGGCGGAAAGCCCCTTGCCGCGCGCGAAGCCGATGGCGGCCTTGGTGGGGTTGCCGTCGGCGTCGAAGGCGATCTTGGCGGCCGGGCCCTTGTATTCCTCGACCAGCGCCTCGGTGGCCTCGGGCAGGCCGTAGGCCATGACGATCAGGCGGCGCGGGCTGGAGTGGATTTCAATGGACTCGAAGGGGATGCGCGCGTCCGTGAAGGCCGCGGGCACCATGCGCTCGAGCTGCTTGTTCGCGGAATCCAAGTCGAACGCGGGGATTTCCTCGACGCCGATCTCGAATGCGAGGGTATGCGTGGCGGACATGCTACTCCCCTTTCTTTTCCGTGTTGGCTGCCGCATCGTCGGACGCGCCGCCGACGACGTGCTCGATGTAGCACGCGCAGCAGTCCTTCACCATGGAGCGGACGCGCAGGATGTAGGCCATGCGCTCGGTGGCGGAGATGACGCCGCGTGCGTCGAGCAGGTTGAACGTGTGGCAGCACTTGAGCACCCAATCGTAGGCCGGCAGCGCCAGGTTGTGCTCCAGGCACAGCCCCGCCTCGCGCTCGTACTGGTTGAACGCCTCGAAGAGGAAGTCGGTGTTGCCCACCTCGAAGTTGTAGGTGGAGAATTCGCGCTCGTTTTCCAGGTACACGTCGCCGTAGGTGAACTCCACGCCGTCGTCGCCGCGCGCCCAGATGATGTCGTAGACGCTATCGACGCCCTGGATGTACATGGTCAGGCGCTCAAGGCCGTAGGCGATCTCGACCGGCACCGGCGAGCATTCGAAGCCGCCGACCTGCTGGAAGTAGGTGAACTGCGTGACCTCCATGCCGTTGAGCCACACTTCCCAGCCAAGGCCCCACGCGCCGAGCGTCGGGGACTCCCAGTCGTCCTCGACGAAGCGCACGTCGTGCTCGTCGGGGTTGATGCCGATGGCACGCAGGCTGCCCAGGTAGAGATCCTGGATGTTGTCGGGCGAGGGCTTCATGAGCACCTGGAACTGATAGTAGTACTGCAGGCGGTTGGGGTTCTCGCCGTAGCGGCCGTCGGTGGGACGGCGGCAGCCCTGCACGTAGCAGGTGCGCCACGTGTCGGGACCGAGCGAGCGCAGCGTGGTGGCGGTGTGGTTCGTGCCCGCGCCGACCGCGCCGTCGTAGGGCTGCAGCACGACGCAACCCTGCGCAGCCCAGTAGTGCTGCAGGTTCATCACGATATCCTGGAACGTGGGCGGCTGGGTTGCCCCCGGCGTCGTTCCGGCAACGGTTTCGGTTGACATGGTTCTCCTTGTCTGTTCCGTGTTCCTAGCTAATCCCATGCGCTGACGTGGCTTCGCCGGCGCCTATTGCAAAAGCCCGATATCGGAGAGGGGCCAGTACACCACCGCGCCGCGACCGATCACCGATGAGACGGGTATGGCCCCGAAGTAGCGGGAGTCCTGGGAATTGGTACGGTTATCCCCCATCACCCAGATGCAGCCCTGCGGCACCGTATAGGGGAAGGTGATGGACGAATTCGAAAGCGGCAGCGTAACCTTGCCGCCGGTATAGGATTCCGATTGGGCGACGCCGTCGATGTAGAGGACCCCGTCTCCGGTGATGTTGACGGTTTGTCCCGCGGTGGCGATGCAGCGCTTGATGAGCGTTCTGCCGGGGATTTCAGGGTCGGAGAACGTCACGATGTCGCCCGGCTGCGGGTCGCGGAAGTAGTAGCTGACCTTTTCGGCGAACACCATGTCGCCGGTCATGATGGTTTCCTCCATGGAACCCGAGGGGATTTCGTAGGCCATGAAGACAAACGTGCGCAACGCCCAGGCAAGCCCCGCGACGAAGGCGATCATGACGATAAAGCTGAGCAGGGTGCGAACTAGAGGATGTTGCTCGCCCGATGCATGCTGGCCAGAGTCCATGAAGCGGCTGTTCCTTTCAAGGGAAGGGGCCTGCGCCCCTGGTTATTCACGAACCCTTATGATACCGCGCCGGCCCTACGCGTCCGCGCCCGTTGATAAACTCGACAGAAACGCCCGGTCGGCCTTGGAAAGCTCGACGTCCTCCAGAAGATCGGGACGCCAGCGCGCCGTGCGCTCGAGGCTTTGCTGGCGACGCCACACGGCCACCTTGCCGTGATCGCCCGAACGCAGGATATCGGGGACGTCCATCCCCCGAAACGACGCCGGGCGCGTGTACTGCGGATACTCGAGAAGCCCGTCGGCGAAGCTTTCGCCCTGGGCGCCCGTTTCGGCCCCGAGAACCCCGGGCAGCTTGCGCACCACCGCGTCGATGACCACCATGGACGCCAGCTCGCCGCTGGTCAGCACGTAGTCGCCGAGCGAGATGACCTCGTCGGCGAGCGTGTAAGCGCGCTCGTCGATGCCCTCGTAGTGGCCGCAGATGAACAGGATGCGCTCTTGAGCGGACAGCTCGCAGGCCATGGCGTCGTCGAAGCGGCGGCCCTGCGGGGCGAGGAAAATGGTGTGGGGCTTTGAGGGAGCCTTGCCCGCGATGTCGTCGTAAGCCTCGAAGATGGGCTCGCACTTCATCACGAGGCCGTCGCCGCCGCCATAAGGGTCGTCATCGGTGGTGCGGTGGCGGTCGTGCGTCCAATCGCGCAGGTCATGGGCTTGAAATTGCAGGATGCCCTTCTCCTGGGCGATGCGCATCATGGAAGCCCCCATGACGGAGGCGTACATATCGGGAAACGTCGAGAGCGTCTCGATGATCACGGGGAACTCCTTAGGGCATGGGGGTTGGTGCGGGAAGGACGGGTTGACGACGCAAGGGCTGCCAGGTAATCGCGCGGGGTGCGCCGGCCATCAGAGCTAAGGCCGCTAGCGAATCGGCGCGGCGGCGGGCCGGTCATCGGCGCCGGCAGGCGGCCGCGAAGCGGCGGCGGCGCGCGGGCTACAGCTCGAGCAGGCCGCTCGGGACGTTGACGTGGATGCAGCGCGCTTCCTCGTCCACACCCGCTAAAAATTCGTCCACCACCGGGATGAGCACGGTGCCGCCGTCTTCGCGCGCGACTTCCAACAGATGCTGGCCGGGCATTTCGTTGATGGCGACCGCGGTGCCCAAAAGGCCGGCGGACTCGTCCACCACGGAATAGCCCTCGATGCCGCCTTCCTGCAGCTCAAGCACGTCGTCGGGAAGATCCTCGCGACGCGCAAGGCAGAAGCAGCCCACAAGCTGCTCGGCGGCGTCAACGTCGCACACGGTGTCGAACGTGACCACGAAGCCGCCCTTGGGGTCTTCGCGCACATCTTCGACGACACCTTCGCGCGGCATGTCTAGTTGCGGGGGCACGAAGGCGACGTGCAGCCCCTCTTCAAGCAAGAAGGGAAGACCCGCCACGCTACGCGCGACGAGCCCTCCCTTCAAATGCTTAGCTTTCGTGAATTCCGCGATGCGGACCCAAGCGCTCATTTAATCGAGCAACTCCACGTCGACGTGCTTGTTCGGGTTCGATGCAGCCGCGCGCGCCAGCGTGCGGATGGCCTTGATGACGCGGCCCTGACGGCCGATCACCTTGCCGGCATCTTCCTCGTTCACACGGACCTCGACGAGAATGGATCCCTCTTCGGTCTCACGCGCATCGATGACCAAGTCGTCCTCGAAGTCGATGAGGGGACGGATCACGGACTCGACGAGCCCGGCGATTTCCTCGGTCTGGGTTGCCATAGCGATTACGCCTGCTCGCGGCACTTCTTGATGAGCGCGGCAACCGTGTCGGTGGGCTGAGCGCCGTTGGCGATCCACTTGTCGGCCTTCTCCAGGTCGATCTTGATCATCTTGGGATCGGTCAGCGGGTTGTAGCGGCCGATGTCGTCGATGAACTTGCCGTCGCGGGGGCAACGGGAATCGGCAACGACGATACGGTAGTACGGACGCTTCTTGGCGCCATGGCGGGCCAGGCGAATCTTAACCATGTAAACGAGCTCCTTCTTGCTTCCAACTCTTAACGGTGCGGCTCGCACATGCGCACCGCAAAACAGCAGTTATTCATAATAAGGCGGTCCGCGCAACTTGACAAGGGTTTTCCTGCGGCATCACCGGCTGTCCACAGGTGGCGGGCGCAGCTGCGACCAACAGCCGGGCCCGGACGCGGGCGCAACCGGCGATTGGCGACCAGCAACCGGAAAACCCCGATCGGCGAAGCTGCCGGCTAGTACACCATGCCCATCGCTTCGCGCACTTCGGTCAGCGTCGCCTCGGCGATCTCGTTCGCGCGGCGATTGCCCTCGTGCAGAACGTCCTTGACGGCGTCCATGTCCTGCGCAAGCTCGGCGCGGCGCTCGCGAATGGGCGCGAGGTAGCCGTTGACGGCCTCGGTGACGTACTTCTTCAGCTGGCCGGATCCGCCGTTGCCGATTTCCTCGGCGATTTCAACCTCGTCGCGGCCCGTGCACAGCGCAGCCGTGGTGATGAGCGCCGAGACGCCGGGGCGGTTGTCCGGGTCGAAGGTGATGAAGCGCTCGGAGTCGGTCTGCGACTTCTTGATGAGCTTGGCGGTTTCCTCTGCCGTGGCCGACAGCGAGATGGCATTACCGTAGCTCTTCGACATCTTGCGACCGTCGAGGCCGGGGATGAGCACGGCGTCGGTGAGCAGGCCGTCGGGCTCGGGGAACACGCGGCCGTAGCGCTCGTTGAAGCGGCGGGCGATCTGGCGCGTCTGCTCGATGTGGGGCAGCTGGTCCTTGCCGACCGGCACGATGTTGCCCTTGCAGAACAGGATGTCACAGGCCTGGTGGACCGGGTAGGTGAGCAACAGGCCGGTGAGTGCGTGGCCGGAGGCTTCTTGCTCGGACTTCACCGTGGGGTTGCGCTCGAGCTCGGCCTCGGTGACCAGCGAGAGGAACGGCAGCATCAGCTGGTTGAGCGCCGGCACCGCCGAGTGCGTGAAGATGATCGTCTTTTCCGGGTCGATACCGCAGGCCAGGTAGTCGAGCACCATGTTGTACACGTTGTCCTGGATATTGGCCGTGGTGTCGCGGTCGGTGATGACCTGGTAGTCGGCGATGACGATGCGCGTGGTGATGCCGAGGTTCTGCAGCGCAACGCGTTCGCGGATGGTGCCGAAGTAGTGGCCGAGATGCAAGCGGCCCGTGGGGCGATCGCCCGTCAGCATGCAGTAGTTCCCGGGATTCACCTGCAAGTCGGCGCGGATTGCGTCGCTGCGCTTCTTGCTTGCCTCAAAGCTGTCGCCGCTCATAATGCCTCGCTTTTCGTTTCGTCGGTCGGCTATCTTGAATCGAGTGCTCACCAGTATAACGGTTTTGCAGGCGGGCGTTCGCTACATCAGGTTGAAGGGAATCGTGCCGACGGGCGTTTCCCCATCGGATTCGTACACGGTCAATTGAATAGCGGTGGCCTGACGGGCCCTATTCGCGATTTCATACATCGTGGATTCAGGAACCGTCACGGTTGGCAGAGCCTTTGGCTCTCCAGCATCGCCCTCGGCTGCAGCACTGACCTCGTCAGCTAGTTTCACTCCAGACGCCTCAA
>CAVCPR010000038.1:0-23194 GCA_963604235.1 Anaerovoracaceae bacterium
TCAGGAAGGCAGGTTTGGTCCTCCCGAAATCGTCCAAGAAGGTATAGCCAATCCACTCATCAACGCGCGTTGCCGAATATCCGGCTGCCTTATTGTTGTGCATATAGAATGTGAAAACTTGTAAAGCCGCTCGCTACGGCGCAGAATGAGGCCATGGAGAAATTCGACGACATGATGTTGGAGCGGTTTGGCGAGGGGCGCCCCATCCTCGTCGGGGACATCCTGTCCCTGTTCCCCGACGTCTCGCGTGTTACCGTGTACCAGAACATTGATGCCGCGATCTCTAGGGGTTTCCTGGAGCGTTACGGCCGCGGGGTCTATTACATTCCCCGCCAGGGCCTCTTTGGCAAGGTGCCCCTGTCCGCTGAGTCCGTCGTGGAGCGCAAGTTCATCGCGCGCGGCGGCGAGGTGTTCGGGTATTACTCCGGGCTGACCCTGGAAAACCGTGCCGGTTTGTCTGAGCAGGTCCCCGCCGTGCTGGAGATCACGACCAACGCGGCATCGAGGAGGGTAAGGAGCCTCGGCCCCGCCGGCGGCTGGAAGGACGTCGTCATCAGGAAGCCCAGGTGCGAGGTGACGGTGGAGAACGTCGACGTGCTCAGGTTCCTCGACGCCGTCACATCGCTGTCCCCGGCGAAGATGGGCAAGGCGGCCCTTCGCAACCTGGGCGAGCTCGCGCGCAAGGCCGGGCGCGAACGCGCCTTCGCCTACGCCGCGTACTATCCGGCGAAGACCTCGAAGAGGCTGATAGAATGCGAGGCGCTCGGTGTATTTGCATGACGACGCGGGCCTATTCGAGGAAGCGCTGCTCGGCGCGGCTGCTGAATTCTCGTTGAGCGAGGAGTTCGTTTCCAAGGACTACTGGGCGATGGCGATGCTCGCCGAGGTCATGAGGCGCAGCGAGATTCTCGTGTTCAAGGGCGGGACTTGCCTTTCGAAGTGTTACGGCGCGATCAGCCGCTTCTGTACGAGGACGTCACCTATGACGATGCGGTGGCCGCCTTACGGGAGATAGCGGCGTTTTTGGCGCATTGAGTCTATCGGCCGCCCGCGCCGCCGGCTCGAGTCGCGCGTCCTTGCTGTCGGGGGTTCCTTGCGTGGTAGAATCGGGAGCCGACCGATACGATATAGCGGAGGAACCGATGGCCATCGAGCACTCATCCGATCAATCACTTCAGCAGCAACCGGCGTCACCCCAGCAGCAACCGTCGCAGCAGTCGGCGGCGTCCCAGCCGGCCGCGCAGTCCCAGTCGGCCGCGAACCCGGCCGCACCCCAGCCGGCGACCCAGCAGCCGGCGGCGCCCAACCTGGCCGACCAGCAATCCCTCCTCACTAGCGAGGACCTCGCTGCCGCGACCAGCGACGTTGCGGCGCGCATCGAGGCGTTGCGCCGCGAAATCGAGCACAACTCCTACCTTTATTATGCCAAGGACGCGCCGGCCATCAGCGACGCCGCGTTCGACTCGCTCATGCACGAGCTGCGCGCCCTCGAGGCGGCGCACCCCGAGCTCATCGACCCGTCCAGCCCCACGCAGCGCGTCGGCGGCTACGTCGGCGAGCAGTTCGCGCCCATCGTGCACGCCCGCCGCATGTACTCGCTCGACGACGCCATGGGCGCCGAGGAGCTCGACGAGTGGCTCGCCCGCGTCGAGGAGTTCTTCGGCACCATCCCGCCGCTCGTGTGCGAGTTGAAAATCGACGGCTCGTCGGTGGCGCTCACCTACGAGAACGGCCGCCTCATGCGCGCGGCCACGCGCGGCGACGGCACCACGGGCGAGGACATCACCGTCAACGTCCGCACCGTCAAGGACGTCCCGCTGCGCCTGCGCGACGAGGCCCTGCCCGCCATCCGCGACCTCTCGGAATCCCTCGAGCTGCGCGGCGAATGCTACATGCCGAAATCCAGCTTCGAGGCGCTCAACGCCGCCGCCGAGGCCAACGGCAAGCAGCCCTTCGCCAACCCGCGCAATGCGGCCGCCGGCAGCCTGCGGCAGAAGGACGCGCAGATCACCGCGCATCGCGACCTCTCCACGTTCATCTACGCCATCGGCGTGGAAAGCAAGCTCGAAATCAGCTCGCAGTGGGAGCTTCTGCAGTGGCTTTCCCGCGCCGGCTTCCACGTGAATCCCGACATCGCGCTCGTCAACTCCGCCGACGAGGTGCACGAATTCTGCCGCAAGAGCCTCGAGCGCCGCGACGCGCTGCCTTACGACATCGACGGCGTGGTGGTGAAGGTGAACTCGTTCGCGCAGCAGGAGGCCATGGGCTACACCGCGCGCGCCCCGCGCTGGGCCATCGCGTTCAAGTTCCCGCCCGAGGAGAAGACGACGCTGCTGCGCGACATCACCGTGCAGGTGGGCCGCACGGGCAAGCTGACGCCGGTTGCGGAAATGGATCCGGTGCTGGTCGCGGGCTCGACCGTGGCGCGCGCGACGCTGCACAACGAAGACGAGGTGCGCCGCAAGGACGTGCGCGTGGGCGACACGGTCATCGTGCGCAAGGCCGGCGACGTCATTCCCGAGGTGCTCGGGCCGGTGGAGTCTCTGCGCCCGGCCGACGCGGCGGTGTGGAGCATGCCGAAGACGTGCCCGAGCTGCGGCAGCCCCGTGGTGCGCGAAGAGGGCGAGGCCGATTACCGCTGCATTTCCATCGACTGCCCCGCGCAGGCCGTCGAGCGCCTGCTGCATTGGGTCAGCCGCGGCGCCATGGACATCGACGGCATGGGCGAGGAAATTGTGAAACGCCTGGTGGACGCGGGGCGCGTGAGCGATGTGGCCGACTTCTACACGCTCGATGCGGTGGAGCTGGCGCAGCTGGACACCGGGCGCACAAATAAGGACGGCGAGGTCATCCGCCTGGGGCAGGTGACGGCGAAGAAGCTGGTGGCGGCCATCGACGAGTCGCGCACGCGCCCGTTCGCCCGCCCGCTGTTCGGCCTGGGCATGCGCCACGTGGGCAAAACCATGGCCGAAACGCTCGCGCGCGCGTTCCCGAGCATGGACGCGCTCATGGCGGCGAGCGAGGAGGCGCTGGCGGCGGTGGACGGCGTGGGGCCGAAGATCGCGCACTCCACGTACCTGTTTTTGCGCACGCCCGACAACGTGCAGGTAATCGAGCGGCTGGCGAAGCACGGCGTGAGCCTGGCCGACGACGCGGAGGCCGCCGCCGACGCGCTGCCGCAGACGCTTGCGGGTCTGACGTTCGTGCTGACGGGGAGCCTGACGCAGTCGGGCATGACGCGCGACGAGGCCGGCGCGGGTCTGAAGGCGCGCGGCGCGAAGGTGTCGGGCAGCGTGTCGAAGAAGACGAGCTACGTGGTGGCCGGCGAGGCGGCCGGCAGCAAGTTGGCGAAGGCCGTCTCGCTCGGCGTGCCCGTGCTCGACGAGGCGGCGCTGCTGCAGATCCTGGAGACGGGCGAGGTGCCGTCGGCTGCGGGCGCGGATGCGTAGCGGTTTCTCCGATCTGCAGCTTTTTGGGGCTTGGTTGGCCAAACAGTGACGATGCGGGTTTGATTTTGGGCCCGTCCTCTTGGCGCTTCCTCGATGCTTATTCGCGTCAAGGTTTTCGCCGTTCCCCTGTGGCGAGGTTACGTATTTTGGATTCGTAACATTGCCCTGGTTGCGATGCTGCTATAGTGGTGTTACTGATTGTTGAATCGTAACACCGCAAGGCGGGACGCGGACCCCAGTCGCCGCGCTTCGGCTTGCGACATGCACCATCGTGGCCCACGCCGCGGGGAAAGGGTAGGGAACATGCAGAACATCACGCGTCGCTCGTTCGTGAAGACGGCAGCCGTCGGGGCCGCGGCGGTGAGCTTCGGCTCCGTGCTTTCGGCTTGCGCGGGCGGCTCCGGCACTGCCGGCGGCTCGGGTGCGGGTGCGTCTGCCGGCACGTCGGCGGACGGCGCCTCGCAGGTCATCGTGAGCATGCCGACCTCCAGCGAGCCCGCCGCCGGCTTCGACCCCTTCGTCAGCTGGGGCTGCGGCGAGCACGTGCACGAGCCGCTCATCCAGTCCACGCTGTTGCGCACCACGGCCGACATGGGCTTCGAAAACGACCTCGCGACGTCGTATTCCTGCAGCGACGACGGCTTGACCTGGACGTTCTCCATCCGCACCGATGCGCGTTTCTCCAACGGCGCGACACTCACTGCCCGCGACGTCGCCTATACCATCAACGGCATCAAGGCCAGCGAGGCGAGCGAGTGCGACCTGACCTACGTGCGCGAGGCTCTCGCCGTCGACGATGCAACTTGCCGCATCGAGTTGGAAAAGCCCTTCAACGCGCTGCTCTACACGCTGGCGGTCATCGGCATCGTGCCTGATGGCGGGCATGGCGACGACTACGGGAGCAACCCCGTGGGAAGCGGCCGCTACGTGCTCGAGCAGTGGGACCGCGGCCAGCAGGTCATCCTGCGAGCGAACCCCGACTACTACGGCGCTGCGCCGTCCATCGAGCGCGTGGTGGTCGTGTTCATGGAAGAGGACGCCAGCTTGGCCGCCGCGCAGTCGGGCCAGGTCGACGTCGCCTATACCTCGGCGACTTTCGCCGCCCAGCAACCGCGCGGCTTCGACCTGCTGAACTGCGCTTCGGTCGACTCGCGCGGCATTTCGCTTCCCTCCATCGCGCCGGGCGGCACGAAGACGCAGACGGGGCAAACCTACGCGACCGGCAATGCGGTGACGCAGGACATCGCCGTGCGCCGCGCCATCAACTACGGCGTCGACCGCCAGCTGCTCATCGACCACGTGCTCAACGGCTACGGCGCGGTGGCCTTCAGCGTGGCCGACAACATGCCCTGGTCGTCGGTCGATATGCGCTGCACCACCGATGTCGAGCGCGCGCGTCAGATGCTCGACGAGGCGGGCTGGACCGCCGGCGCCGACGGCGTGCGCTCCCGCGCGGGCGTGCAGGCGGCGTTCGACCTGTACTATTCCGCGTCCGACACGGTGCGCCAGGCCATCGCCATGGAGTTCGCCAATCAGCTTTCCGAGCTGGGCATCAAGGTGACGCCGAAGGGCGCGAGCTGGGACGAGATCTACCAACATCAGTTCAGCGACCCGGTCGTGTGGGGCTGGGGAACGAACAGCCCGATCGAGACCTACAACCTGACGTATTCCGCCGGCAACGGGAACTACGCCTGCTACGACGATGCCGCGGTTGACGCGCACCTCGATGCGGCGCTGGCGTTCCCGAACGTGGCCGATTCCTATGACGAATGGAAGCTGGCCATGTGGGACGGCGAGCACGGCGTGGCGCCGCAGGGCGGGGCGACCTGGGTGTGGCTCGCCAACGTCGATCACCTGTACTTCGTGGCGGAAAACCTGCGCGTGGCCGAACAGAAGCCGCACCCGCACGGGCACGGCTGGAGCCTGGTGAACAACGTGGATTCATGGAGCTGGATGTGATCCTGGCGGTAAGAAATCGCAAGGCCGCAGGTGATGCGGCCGGAGCGCGCGCGGCAGGCAATCGCCTGTCGCGCGCGTTGCTCGTTGTCGGGCGGTTCGCGCTTTTGCTGGCGGCCGTGAGCCTGGTGGTGTTCGCGCTCGTGAGCGCTTCGCCGATCGACCCGGTGCAGGCCAACGTCGGGCAGGCCGCCTACGTGAACATGTCGGAAGCCAAGCGCGCCGAGCTGGCGCAGTACTGGGGCGCCGATACGCCGTTTTGGGAGCGCTATCTGCACTGGATGGGCGGCATCCTCGAGGGCGACTGGGGAACGTCGCTGCGCTTCAACGCGCCGGTTTCGCAGGTCATCGCGCAGCGGGCCGCGTCGTCGCTGGCGCTCATGGGCGCCGCGTGGGTGATCAGCGGCGTGCTCGGGTTCGCCCTGGGCGTGGCCGCGGGCGTCTTCCGCGGCTCGCTGCTCGACCGCTTCGTGAAAGGCTACTGCTTCGTGCTGGCCTCCACCCCCACGTTTTGGCTCGGGTTGCTCGTGTTGATGGTGTTCGCGGTGCAGCTGGGATGGTTCCCCGTCGGGCTGTCGGTGCCCATCGGCGCCTCCGCGGCGAGCGTCACGCTGGCCGATTCCGTGCGGCACCTGGTGCTCCCCGTGCTCACGCTGTCCATCACCGGCGTGGCGAACATCGCGCTGCACACGCGCGAGAAAGTGGTCGACGTCATGGGCGGCGACTACGTGCGCTTCGCCTTTGCGCGCGGCGAGTCGCGCGGCAGCGTCGTGGCCCATCACGTGCTGCGCAACGTGTCGCTGCCGGCGCTCACGCTGCAGTGCGCGTCCATTTCCGAGATATTCGGCGGATCGGTGCTGGTCGAGCAGGTGTTCTCGTATCCGGGGCTGGGGCAGGCCGCGGTGACGGCCGGCCTCGGCGGCGACGTAGCGCTGCTGGCCGGCATCGCGCTCGTGAGCGCGGCGCTGGTGTTCGGTGGCAATATGCTGGCGAACGTGCTGTACGGTCTGGTTGACCCGCGCATGCGTGGCGGCAAGGAGGTGAGCGCGTGACGACCGACGTTCTGCATGCGCCCCGCCAGGCCCGCGTGGCGGGGCGGAAGGCGACGCTGCTTTTGTGCGTGGCGGCGTTTTTGTTGCTGGCATGCGTCGTCGCCGGCGGCGTGGCGTGCTACGGGGCAGCCACGCAAACAGACTTGGGCGCGAAGGGCCTGGCCCCTTCGGCGGACCATCTTCTCGGCACCGACATGATGGGGCGCGACATGCTTGCGCGCACGCTTGCCGGGCTGTCGACGAGCGTGCTCGTGGGCTTGGTCGCCGCCTGCGTGTCGTCGGTCATCGCGCTGGTGCTGGGAACGGCGGCCGCCGTGGGCGGTCGGCGCGTCGACGCCGTGGTGTCGTGGATGATCGACGCGATGATGGGCGTGCCGCATATCGTGCTTCTGGTACTCATCTCCTATGCGCTGGGGAAGGGGTTTTGGGGCGTGACCGTCGGCGTGGCGCTCACGCACTGGGCAAGCCTTGCGCGCGTGGTCCGTGCCGAGGTGCTGCAGTGCCGCCAGTCGAATTTCGTGGCCGTCGCCCGGCGCCTGGGGCAGAGCCCGGTGCGCATCGCGTGGCGTCACATGGTTCCCTACGTGCTGCCGCAGTTCATCGTGGGGCTTGTTCTCATGTTTCCGCATGCCATCCTGCATGAGGCGGCTATCACGTTTCTGGGATTCGGCCTGCCGCCGGAAGCTCCGGCGATCGGCGTCATTCTGAGCGAGTCGATGTCGTATTTGTCGATGGGCGCGTGGTGGCTGGCGGTGTTCCCCGGGCTGGCCTTGATGGCGACCGTGCTTCTCTTCGACGTTGCGGGCGAGGCGCTGCGGCGCTTGGTCGACCCGCGATCGGCGCAACGGTAAGGGGGCGTGATGGACGTGAAGAATGAAGAAGCGGCGATGGCTTGCGCGGCCGGCGCGTTGACGGTCGAGGCCGCTGGGATTGGGGCGACGGCGCCCGTGGCGGCGACCCCTGAGAAGGCGACGCCCGAGACGGCCGCCCCGCCGGCCCCAGTTCCCCACGAGCAGACGATGCATGGCGCTACCCAGGCGCATCATCACCACACGCATGCGGCCGCGTCGCAGCATGCGCATGGGCACCACCTTTTGCAGGTGGAGAATCTGACGGTTTCCTTCCGCATGTACGACGAGGGCGAGCCCTACTTCCGCGCCCGTCGAAAGGACGTCGAGGTGCTGCACGGCTTGAACGTCGCGGTGCATGAAGGCGAAGTCGTGGCCGTCGTGGGCGCATCCGGATCGGGTAAGACTTTGCTTGCGGATTCGTTACTGGGCCGCTTCGAGCCGAACGCCACGGTGACGGGGCGCATCTGGTTCGACGGCGAGCGCATGGATGCAGCCGGCCTCGCAGCCCTGCGCGGTCGCGGGATATCGCTCGTGCCGCAGGGCGTGAGCAGCCTGGATCCCATGATGAAGGTCGGGAAACAGGTGGAAGGCTTCCGGGGAAAACCATTACGTAAGGAAAAAGCCGCACGTCAGCAACGTCGTCGCGAACTGTTCGCCCGTTACGGGCTTGGCGAAGAGGTGGCGGGCATGTACCCGCATGAGCTTTCCGGCGGCATGGCGCGGCGCGTGCTTCTGTGCTGCGCGCTCATGGACAACCCGCGCGTGATCGTGGCCGACGAGCCCACGCCGGGTTTGGATCTGGAACTTGCCGTGCGCGCCCTCGATGACTTCCGCGCGTTCGCCGACGAGGGCGGCGGCGTGCTGCTCATCACGCACGACTTGGAGCTTGCCCTGCGCGTCGCCGACCGCGTGGCGGTGTTTCAGGACGGCACGGTCGTCGAGGAGACGGCGGTCGCCAATTTCGCCAGCCCCGAACTTCTGCGGCACCCCTTCACCCGCCAGTTGTGGCACGCCTTGCCGGAGCACGATTTCTCGGCGGAAGGTAAGGAAGTGGAGCATGCTTGAGGCGCGCGGAATCACCTTCGGATACAAATCCGGAAAACCGTTACTGAGCGATGTCGGGCTTTCCGTCGCGCCGGGGGAGCGCGTGGCTCTGCTGGCTCCCTCGGGGTTCGGCAAGACGACGCTGTGCCGAATCCTCGCCGGATACGAGCGGCCGTGGGCGGGAGAGGTTCTTTGCGATGGGGCGTCGCTTCCTCGGCTCGGGGCGTGCCCGGTGCAGCTGATCGGGCAGCATCCCGAGCTTGCCGTCGACCCGCGCCTGCGCATGCGCGACACGCTTGCCGAAGCCGGGGAGGTCCCCGCGGCGTTGCTCGAGGAAGTAGGGATTCGCGGCGAATGGCTTACGCGTTTTCCGCATGAGCTTTCCGGTGGCGAGTTGCAGCGGTTCTGTATCGCCCGCGCCTTGGCGACGCGCCCGCGCTACCTGATTTGCGACGAGGTCTCCACCATGCTGGACGCGGTTGCGCAGGCGCATATCTGGCGCGCGCTGTTGGCTTACGTCAAGCGCGAAGGCGCCGGCATGCTCTTCGTGTCGCACACCCCCGCGCTCACCGAGCGCATTGCAATTCGCAAAGTCGACCTAACTCAGCTAACTCGTGCGGAATAAAGCGGCGCGCCCTGAGGGGCGCTGAACGATTTTCGCTGAGGGGACGTCTACGTTGCTTGTAGGCCCGCGCGAGGTTATAGAAAAATAGGACGGCGTTGAACAACCTCATCGGCAGCTACAACAATGCGGTTAACGCCAGCAATGAGCCTTCGAAGCATATCGACTACTACGACCTGGTGGATACGGTTACCAACATCTCGATGGATATCGTTAAGGTTGCGAGCATCGTCTCTGTCGCGCTCATGCTGCTCATGGGCATCGTGACGACGCTGACCATTGGAGCCATCACCTTCTTCAGCTCGCGCGACCGTTGGCACGAAACGAGTGTTATGCGCGTTTTGGGCGCAACGCGCGGCACGGTGTTCTTGACACTTCTGTTGGAGGGTGCCTTCATCGGGCTGCTGTCGGTGTAGGGATAACCGCGCTGCTCAGCATACCGATTAACGAGTCGGCCATCACGAGCGCCGGCTTTAACCTCATGGTTTTCGAACCGGCTCACGTGGCGCTGCTTTTGGCCCTGGGAGTTGTTTCGATGGCCATCGGTTATTTGATTCCCGCGATTGTGATCAGTAGAAAAGACGTCGTTTCAGTTTTGCGGGCGCGTTAGAACATAGGGGCATCGATGTACGAGAACGCCGACATCATGCTACGCTTGAAGGGCATTCCGTCGAAAGCGCCGCTTCTGCACCTGGCCTTCGACGGTGCGCTCGATCAAAGCATCGAAGATCGTTTGCGTTCGTTCTTGTACTACGTGTAAGGAGGACCTTATGCCGCTTCGCAATTTGCCGACCGACGCTGCGGCGCCGCTGGCGGAGCTGATCGACCTTAAGCCCGGTCAGGTTTCCAGCATGGCGCTCGCCCGCAACGCCGGCTTCGACCTCACCTTGCTTGCGTTCGCCGCTGGTGAAAGCGTCAGCGAGGAGGAGTACTTTGGCGATACGCTCTACCTGCTGGTGGAGGGCGCCGCGCGCGTGACGCTGCCCGATGCCGACATCACGCTAGCGGCGGGCGAGGTTTTGCGCGTGCCGGCGCATGTGCTGCATGCGGTCGAGCCTGCCGACGAGCACGGATTCAAAGTGCTGCAACTCAACGTGCAGCAGTGAGTGGGGCTGCAGCGACCGGCGCGTCGGCACTCTGGAGAAAGGCAAACGTGTCGGGGCGGGTCGGTAGCCAGTAACAAAGAGTCAATCAGTTCAATGCCAAGCGAAAGGACACATCATGGCAGAACTCATCAAGAACGTGGAGCACGGTACCATTTTCGGTCTGAAAGACCTGGTCGAGCTTGAGGAGGGGAAGGTGAACAGCCTCACGCTGTCGCAGACCCCCGGCTGCAAGGTCACCGTTTTCGCGATTGATGCCGACGAGGGCATGTCGAGTCATGCGGCTCCGGGCGACGCGCTCATCACCGTGCTCGAGGGCACCGGCGAGATTACCGTCAACGACGTGCCGCATCAGCTTTCCGCAGGCCAGAGCATCGTCATGACTGCCGGCAGCCCGCACAGCGTGCGCGGCGTCACCGCCTTCAAGATGCAGCTCACCGTGGTAAAGCCCACGGAATAGCAAAGCACGAAAACCCGCAAAGCGAGCCCCGCCCCAACCCAGGGACGGGGCTCGCCCCTTTACATCCTCTACCAGGACTTTCGTCAGTAGACCGCTATTCGTAGGCGCATACGCAAGTGCGCGCAGTATGAAAGTGTCGAAGGCGTCCACTATATTCACGCGGATCGGAGACGGGTGTGGACGACATCGCCCCCCCCCGGCGCGTACGATTAGGTCAGGCTGGCGATGATCGGTCGGAGACGGGTGTGGACGACATCGCCCCCCGGCCGTCGATGCATGCTCGTCGATTCCGCTCTACAGGGCGACCTCGCCGTAGTCGAGACTCTTTTCCGCCGCCAGCCACTCGAAGAGCTCCTTGCTGCTATATGCGGGAATCGGCGATGTTTCGAAATCCTTTTGGTTTCTAGTGATAATCGCCTCCGCCCGCACCGAGCGCGCAGCCTGATAGACAAGGGCATCCTCGAGATCGTCAAACCCGCAGGTGAGGGCGGCACGAGCCTCCTCGTGACCCAGCGTGCAAACGTGCACGAACGACAGCAGGGCGGAAAGCTCTTCTCCCACCGCCCTCGCAAGGCGTTTCTTCCCACCTGCGGTGAGCACGTAAAAGAGGTCGGAGAGCTGGGACGGGCTGATCCAAAGCTCGAATTCATGCAGCTTGCCCAGGGCAAGAAGAAGGCGCGATTCCCGGTAATCGAATTCCCGCCTGCGCAGCACGTCGACGACGATATTCGTATCAAGCAGAAGGTTCATGCGAAGTCCTCCTTCGCTGCGCGGCCCTTCCCCATGAGACGCCGTTGCTTCGCTTCGTCGCTGGTCATTTCGACGAAATCTGCCGGCGAAACGCGGGATATGCCATCGACGAAGGCGAGCGCGCCGTCCAGATCCTGGGAGCTGATATGCGCTTTCTTGCTTGCCGCGAGCGGCCACGCGCGCGTCTCCAGAATCCGATCGTACAGTTCGTTTATCGCTTGCGAAGCGCTGTAGCCGAGCTCGTGAAGGATCTCGTTCCCGGCATCTTTCTTCGATTGCGGCATGCGCGCCGTCACCATCGCATCGGGCATCGTCGATCCCCCTTTCGAACCTGGCTGCCTAAACTTCGGCTTCGCGCCCAGCAAGGCGGCTAACAACCAGTACAACGTACAACAAGTATATAGGCTCAAAAGTAGATAAGCAACTAGGGAAGGGCTTTGCTAGACCGGAATCGACACGCCTGGCGCGATTCGGGGCTTCTGCTGCGTATGGGCCAGGAGGAGCTCAACTCGAGGCCCCGCGAAACGCTCGGCTTCAAGATTCCCGCCGAGGCGATGGCGGAGGTTTTATCGAGGGCATCGTAAGGCGGTGCAATGATCGACTGACTTCGCTCGTGCGCGGTGCTACAGAAGCTCGCGAAATCTGCCGCGCCGGTGGCGTCGGGATGGCAGTCGGCGAACGGGATGTAGGGCTTGATGTCGAAGATGGGCGTGCCGTCGCGCAGGTCGGCTCCGGGTATGTGCATGCGCGGCCGCTATGCGGTATTACCCCTGGTCGACGTGTTTCTGTACTAAAGTCGTAAGCTCCTTTTTGCTGTGCACGTCGAGCTTGGCGTAGATGCTGCGAGTATGGGCGCGTACCGTGTAGATGGAAACCACATCGCGGTCGGCAATCTCCTGTGCGGAGCGCCCGCGGGCCAGGCTGATAAACACTTCTGTCTCGCGGGCGGAAAGCCCGGCCGATTCCGCGATACTTTCGCAGGCTATTTTCCATTTGCCGGGTTGCTTTACCCCGCTGTCTCCGTTGTCGCTGTCAGGCGAGGACCCGTCGCTCTCGTCAACGGGCAGCAGCATGCTATTGATTTGCTTTTCCGAAAATATGAACAGCACGTCGACAAGTACTGCCACGCCGATGGCTGCAATGAGCACCCTCATCACGTCATCGGAAATGTGTGATGCCTGATATGCGGTGGCCAGTAGGCCGGCGGCAAAGGTGCCGCCCGACAGTGCGGCGTTGCCGAGCGTCACGATTTGCAGGGCCCCGGCGCGCCATTGATAGACTAAGTAATACAGCAGGGCCCAAACTACGAGGTTATAGCACGTGCAAATGACCCAAGAGCCAGCAGCTATTGCTGGTGTGTATAGGGAAAACATCGCAATGAAGACGATAAGCGCTATCAGGGCGCAGGTGGCTATGGAGTAGAGCTTGGCGAAACCATCGCGTCGCGAACGAGCGAGCAGTACCACGGCCATGATGGCGATCATGAGTGGGATCTCGATGATCTGCGAGGTGATATTCGCGTCAATGGCGAAGGAGGGGGGAATGCTGATCAGCACATAGGATCGAATCATCTCAAGGGCAGTCGAACAAAGCCCAATGGACAGCAACAGCATCCAGAACTTGCGCGTAAGCTTTACGGGTGTGCCGAGGACTTGCTTCTCGCCGCGCACGTCTCGCTGGCGTATGCAAAACAGCGCGGCGCTGAGCAACGGCAGGGTTATAAAGCCGCCAGCGGCGAGGGACTGCGGGCAGCCGTTGAGCACAAAGTACGTCGCGATGGAAAACAGCGTGCATTCTGCCAGGCGGTAGAGCGCGCGGTGAGGCGGCAGCGTGCCGAAAAGGGCAGCGGCGCGTATGAACAGCATGGTTGTGCCGGCGCCTGAAAGCACACAGCCGCTTGCGAAGAAGACGGTCAGCATCGCATGGGGTACGTTCGCGCCAAGCGCTTCGGCGCGTGCGTTGCACAGTATGAATGTACCGAGACAGGCAACGATGCCGCCAGCAAGCGTTGCACGGTTTTTCGCGATCCATCCTGAAGCTCGGTTGGCGAACAGAGCGATAATCGAAAGTGTGATAAAACACGACAGCAAATGCACGAGCATGAGGTTTTCGGTGACGGCACTGTTGTCGGCTTCGTGCATCCAGAAGGAGCCGGAAAAGGCGACGGTGTTCCATGCGATCCAGCATCCCAGGCCCAAATAGGTAAGGTTTGGTGCTTGTCGGTCTATGGAAGAGAGCGCTTGCGAAATACATTCTCTGATGCTGGTTTTCGCAAATTGTTTATCGGTCTCAGTTGCGGCGTTCCCCTGATTCGCCATGATGTTCCCCCTTGCGTGCGCTGTTTTAGCAGCATGCGCCAATGTCGTGTCTTGCGTTTCTGCTTCAGTGCGAGCCTTGCTCGTCATTCTAAACCGTCACGTCAGTTCTCGACTAGTTAACAACTGACGATATATGGGCAGCAACATAGTTAACTAGTGTCTATGCAGGGGTTTTGTCAAATACATAGAGTGAAGACCGTTCGTTGAGAGGTTTCGCGGGACAAGCGAGCGAGAGCGCTTAAGCCGCGATCGGAGGGATCTGCAAGTACGGCGTTGCAGCTTAGGCACGCGCCATGCAAGCAGGCGGCGCGTGACGCCGCATCCTCATAAAGGAGGGGCTTCATGAATATCAAGAACAAACCGCTGCCGAAGTTCGAGGTTCCGTCGAGCTATGAAAAGTATGCCGAGGGCGGCTATCTTATGGATGTGCGCGAACTCGAAGAGGACAGCTTTGGCGCTCATAAGCCGGCTGCTTCAGCGGCTGCGCTTGTCGACGCCGCCGCTTCTGCGCCCATGATTGCGCAGGGCGCGTCCGCAGCCGAGCACGAGCTGATCGATGAGACGTCCTTCGCCGATCGAGTGAATGCGGTGGTCATGTGCATCGGCTCGCAAAATGCGCTGCGGGAAGCGCTGTATAAAACCCTTGTGTTTTGCCAGCAGCCGCATGCGTTCGCCGAAGTGGAGGACTTCATTGCCGCTTGCGATGAGTTTGTGTACAGCCATATTATGCAGACGCCGTACACCATGATCCAAATGCTCATCAATGCTGGCGGTCTCGCCCAAACGCCGCTTGATGGCGAGGGTAATGCAGTCGCCGACGATCGGCTGACAAACCTTTCCGAGGACGAGGTCGATGATCTCGTGGCCACGTACCGCATCGAAATCACCAAGGCAGGTGCGGAAACGGTGCGTTTGCTTGCCCCTGAGCGTCGTATCGAAGCGCAGCTTTCCTTGCGTCCGCACCGTCGCGACACCTATTTCGCCGTGCTTGATTTTTGTATGCAGCCGCGCAAATTCCCTGAAATCGAGGAATTCTTCATGACCACTGAAGGCTTGTCGCAAGACATCGTGGCTGACCACCATAAGCTCTCGCCGGATTTCTATGTCGATAAGCTCGACAAAGCCGGCGCTCTTGTGTGGCGAGGTGCCTGGGTTACGACTGACGCAGGCGCCCGCACGCTGCAAGCGCGTAAAGGTAAATAGTCGGAGCAGGGCGGCGGGCCCGTTGCCCCCCCTCTGCCGTCCCCAAAACGCGCGGCAGACGTTTTGCGCGGGCATCTTCAAGAAAGTTGCGGGTCGAAGCTCCACGGAGGTTCTGGCCCGCGCCTCAACCAGGCAATAAGGCGGCTGGCTCTTTAGACCGTCGCCCTATCGCAATAGACGAGTTGGCAAGGAACAAAAGGAGGAGGAAAGCTTTGTCTACGACTATGACACGTCGCTCGTTCATGAAGGCGGCTGCGGTCACTGGCGCCGTTGGCGCGCTGGGGCTTGGCGCGGCGCACAACATGAAGCCGAGCGACAAAGCGTGGGCCGACGATGACGTGCATGAGGTTCGCACGGCTTGTCGTGCCTGCATCGCGAACTGCGGCGTCGTCGCCACGGTAAGCAACGGTCGCGTCATCAAGCTGAGGGGCGATTCCATCGACCCAATGTCGAAGGGCCGCATGTGTCCGAAGGGTCTGTCGGGTATTCAGGCGCTGTATCACCCCAATCGCAATAAGTATCCGATGAAGCGCGTCGGCGCCAAGCCGGGTAACCGGTGGGAGCGCATCAGTTGGGACGAGGCTGCCACGACAGTCGCCCAGCACCTCATTGACATGCGTGACAAGACCGGAAAGCACGGCCTTCTGTGCACTACCGGCGGCGGTGGCAACCCGCAGTTCTTCAGCCCGCCGCGTTTTCGCAACTTCTGGGGTGCCGGCAACGTGTTCGAACCTGGATGCGCGCAGTGCTACCTGCCGCGCAACTTCACGATGCCGCTCGTGAACGGCATCGGCGATACGTCCATTGCCGATTCCGGCTGCTCGGAGCTGTATAAACCTGCGAAGTACGGGGGACTGACGGAAGTTTACGTCATCTGGGGCACCGGCCCGGCGTGGCATTCGCCTTCCACTTCCGGTCGCTGCGTGTCCGAGCTGCGTGCAAATGGCTGCAAGACCGTCGTCGTTGACCCGCGCTTCACCGCCGACGCCTCCAAGGCCGACGTCTGGCTGCCCATCAAGCCTGGCACCGACATGGCCATGATGCTCGGCTGGATGCACTACATCATCGCGAACAAGCTCTATGAGAAGATTCCCGGCTACGAGACGTTCTGCGAGCAGTGGACCAACCTGCCGTTCCTCGTCGACCCGCGCGACAACGTGAGTCTGCCGTCGGTAGCCGAGAACATCACGAAGGACGGTCAGCTTTTGCGCGCGTCCGACGTATTCGATGACGTTGACGCCACCAACGAGGGTTATGTGTACTTTGACACTGTAAAGGGCGAGGTTGTGAAGGCGTTTGCCCTGGGCCCGGACAACGACGGCACGTACCATCCGCAGCTGTTCGGTACTGTCGACGTTAATCTCAAGGATGGCGCCACTATCACCTGCAAGACCGCGTTCGAGGCCTACAAGGATCGCTGTGCCGACTTCGACTTGGATACCGTGGCCGAAATCACCGGCTGCAAGAAGGAGAAGATTATCGAGGCAATCGAATTGTATTGCTCGAGCGCGCACGGCGGCATCTCCTTGGGCGTGGCCACCGACATGTATCCGGGTTCTGCGCAGGCTGCCATTGGCGCAGCCGCGCTGGATTGCATGACTGCGCATCTATGGCATTCCGGCTGCCCGGCCAATAAGGTTGGCGCGGCAGGTGCATCGGGCCTGACCTCCGCCGAGTCCACCATCTTCCCATCGGGCTTCATCGCGGACACGAAGTACGAGTTCCAAACGCAGGATGCCATCTTGGAGCGTTTGGGCTATTGCGAGCACAAGGGCCTGGGCGGATGGATGCACTCCCATATCCCGACGGTGCTTTCCGCGGTGCTTACCGGCGAACCGTACCAGCCCAAGGTGTGGATCGAGCGTTCGGGCAATAAGATGGCCGCGCTGGGCAATTCCAGTTCGTGGGTCGATGCGTTCCCGAAGTTCGACCTCATCGTGCACGGTTACATGTATCCGACCAGCTTCACCACCGAGGCTGCCGACATCGTGTTCCCCGTGTGCGAGTGGTTGGAGAACTCGTTTATGCAGGACCGCCTGAACGTCAACCTCATGCGCAAGCCGGTGACGAACTTGTTCGAGGCCGCCGACGAGATCATGATGTGGGGCAAGATTGCCGAGGCCATGTCCGACCCGAATTCCGACTTGTACGACCCGAACATGGAAGCGTGCATGGACGACGAGAAGATCGGCACCCCGGTGGTTCCCGCGTATTGGAAGACCATCAACGAGTATTGGGATTGGGTCGCCAAGCAGGGTGGCGACGAGTCCGTCACCACGTTCGAAGAGGCTTGGGACAAGTTTCCGCTGAAGTGGTCCGAAGACGATGAATATTGGGGCGGAACGCAATACGACGGTTATTGCAAGGTGGATGCCAGCAGCGGTGCGGGCGGAAAAGTGGATCCGAGCATGGAAGGCAGCAGCGCAGAAGACGGCAAAGTCACCTACACCGGTTTCTCCACGGCTGCCCGTGACATCAAGGACAGCCCGAAGAAGTGCGGCCCGTACGCCGACACCATGCTGTACCTGGGCCGTCATGGCAACGAGAAGTTTGAAATGCCGGCAGCGGTGGTGGACTACAACCCTATGCCGTATTACTTCACGCCGGAAGATCAGACCGAATATGGCGATGAGTACCCGTTGCGCCTGACCGAGGGTCGTATCCCGTACTACCACCACGGCACGCTGCGCAACAATCCCTACCTGCGCGAGTTGTACCCGGCGCCCGAGCTGTGGATCAGCCCGGAGAACGCCAGCAAGTACGGCATCGTCGATGGCGACTGGGTGAACGTCAAGTCGCCGCGCACCGATGGCAAGGACGTATTCCGCGATATCACCACGGGTTTGTCCGCCGACACCGTCTTGGCCGGTGGCAAGGATGCCAAGTTCGGTCCGTCCGAGTTCGCTCCTGGCGAGGAACTTACAGCCAACGGCCAGAGCGTCGTCAAGGACGGCATCTTCGCCGTGGCTCGCGTGACGAAGGGCATCGCGGAAGGCACCGTGTACATGGAGCGCTTCTGGAACCCTGAGTTTTTGGAGGACGGTTCCGACGGTCGCAAGTCCTGGACTACGGAGAACATGAACGTGTTGACGAAGAACACGGGCTACTTCAATCCTGAATTCGGCACCTACACCCTGCGCGGCATCCACATCAAGGTTGCCAAGGCGCAGCGCCCGGAGGGCGTCTGGTACGAGCCGACCGATTTCGAGCCCTGGATGCCTGAGCCCACGGAATTCACGGGAGGAGCGTTTTACACCAAATGAGCCGCAATTGCTTAATTATTGACCTGGATAAATGCATCGGCTGCCACGCGTGCGAGGTGGCGTGCAAAAACGAGAACGGCGTCGCCTTGGGCGAGTATTGGAACCGCGTGCTGCAAATCGGTCCGCACGGCACCTTCCCCGACCTGGAGCAGTATTGGCTGCCCGTGCAGTGCCAGCAGTGCGAGGATGCGCCCTGCGTCCACGTCTGCCCGACCGGCGCGAGCTACCGCGACGCCGACGGCAAGGTGCTGGTGGACAAGGAGAAGTGTATCGGCTGCAAATACTGCATGATGGCGTGCCCCTACGGCGTGCGTTCTTGGAATACCAAGGAGAAGGCCGTTGAGAAGTGCACCTTGTGCGGCCAGTTGACCAGCGCCGGCCAGGAACCCGCGTGTGTGGCGTGCTGCTGCGCGAATGCTCGATTCTACGGCGATATGGACGACCCGAATTCCGATGCGTCGAAGGCCGTGGCGGCCGCCGACCCGGCCAGCGTGCACACCCTGCACGATGCCGGCAACAAGCCGCTGACCCGCTACATCTTGTCCGAAAAAATCGCCGCTTGGCACGATGTCGACGGCATTGCGCCGGCGTCCGACGCCCAGGATGCGGCGTGGTTCGCGAAGGAGGCCTAAGCGATGGAAATCCAATGGTCCCTGGTTTTGTTCACGGCCCTGACAGGCATGGGCGGCTGCATGTTCGCGTGCGTTGCCGTCGACGAGTTCCTCGGCCGTGCGAAGGCTGTGGCGCTGCCCGCGGCGGTGGCGGCGTTCGTGATCGCCGTTGTGGGCGGTCTGGCTTCCGTGACGCATCTGTCGCACCCCGACCGTATCATGGGCGCGCTTGGCCACCCGACCTCGGGTATCTTCACCGAGGCTTTGCTGGTGGGCTGCCTGTGCGTGTGCGTGGCCGCGTACATCGTGCTGGTCAAGCGCGGGGCCGGCGCGGGCGCCCGCAAGGCGGTTGCCGTCATCGGCGCCGTGTTCGGCCTGCTGCTGTCGTTCATGGCGGGCGAGTCCTACCTGATGGAGGCGCGCCCGAACTGGTGCAGCCAGCTGTTGCCGCTCGGTTATCTGCTCACGGCCATTCCCGAAGGTGTCGCCGCTTACCTGGTGGTCGTGGCCGCGAAGGCTCAGGACTTCGACGTGAAGCCGTACGGCAGGATGCTGCTGGTGGGCGGCGTGCTCGGGGCTGTGGGCGCGCTGGCCTATACGTTGTGGGCGGGTCTCGCCGACGGCGCGCAGTGGGCGCTGTTGGCGCTGGCGGTTGTCGGCGCGGGTATCGTGCCCGCCGCATGCGGTGCGTTCGTGGCGAAAAGGTCCGCGAATCTGATGGCGCTGGCCGGTTGCTCTGCGGCGTGCTCCCTGGTTGGGGCTGTGTCCTACCGCTGCATTATGTGGCTCATTTCGGTTCCTATCGCGAACCTGTTTCTGAACGTGTTGTAACGAGGTTCGCCGGCTTGACGGCCGGCGGACCCATTCTGCGGGTGTCATTCCCTCGTGCGTCTTGCGTTGATGCGCGAGGAGGTGGCCGCCGCGATCGCCCCGCTGCAAGCGGGCATTTGGCAGAAAGGTGCAACCATGGCCGAAAACAATGCGGAGCAGATGCCGCAAGCGCAGCGCGATGAGCTGATTTCCCGGCTTGTCGAAGTCAACGCCGGTCGTGCGGCGTACTACCGCATGCTCGGTGAGCTGTATTTCCGTGAACTGACGCAGGAGCAGATCAGTCATCTTGCGGGCACGGATTTCGCCGGCATGGACGGCGGGGAAGAGCTGATCGCCGAGGGCTACGAGGATATGCGTCGCTATCTTCGTCGCGTGAATTCCGGCACGCGCCAAGAGCTGGCCTGCGATTATGCTCACACGTTTCTTGCTGCGGGCAATTATGAGACGTTTGCGGCAACGCCGTACGAAAGCGTATTTACCAGCGAGCTGGGCCTCATGATGCAGCAGGCGCGCGACGAGGTGTACAAAATGTACTGCGAACAGGGTATACAGCCGCAAGCGGAATTGCATATGCCCGAGGATCACGTATCGTTTGAATTTGAATTTCTGGCGACGCTCATCGAGCGCACGAATGCCGCATTGCTTGGTGGCGACATCGATCTCGCGCGCGAATTAGCTGAAACGGCGGGGAGGTTCCATCGCGAGCACCTGATGAATTGGATCGACGATTTGTGCGACGCCGTGCTCGATGTGACAGAGACGCGCTTTTACCGTGGCGTGGCGAAGGTGACGCGCGGTTATGTGCACATGGATGGTGAGGTCATTGCCGACGAACTGGATATGCTGACCGAACTGGCCGAATGGCGGGCGGCGTAATTTTTTTGGTTTGCGACGCGGGACTGGGCGTCGTCCGACAGACGAGAAAGGAAGTGCCCATGGGCGATCAGCCGTGCATTTCGCGACGCGGTGTGCTGGCGGGTGCCGGGGCCGTGGCGAGCATGTTCGCCATCGGCGGTGCGGCATATGTGCTTGAAGGCCGGGACCGGGGATTTTTACGCCCTCCCGGCGCGCAGGACGAAGCGCATTTCCGCGCATCATGCCTGAAATGCAATCGATGCGAAACTGCTTGCCCGCGCCATTGCCTGCGCACGGGGGTGCTTGAGGACGGCATTTTGAATTGGCGCACTCCTATCATGGATTTCCGTCGTGGTCTGTGCGATTTTTGCGGGATATGCGAGGACGTGTGCCCGGCGGGTTCCATCGTCGGTGCGCGCGATTCGTCGCAGGTCATTGGTGTTGCCGTGGTTGATCGCGATCGCTGTATCGCCTGGATTCAAGGCGGTTGCCAGGTGTGTGTCGATGCCTGTCCGTATGGAGCTATCAGTTTGAATGACTCTCGAAGGCCCATCGTCGATAAGGAGAGATGTAATGGATGCGGCGCATGCGAGCATGCGTGCCCGTCGAGCAGCTACCTTACGTTTGCCGGCGGTGCCGATCGTGGCATCAACGTGCGGGCGGCAGGGAAGGAGTCCTAGGGCTATGAGGAAGAAATGTAATCAGCCTTCTCAAAACGCTGCATCTTTGGAAGAGCCCGCAAATGCCACGGAGGTTGTTGCAGGGGATTCGCTTCTTGAGACATCGAAGCCCGACGGCGCTCATGAAGCGCCGTCCCCTAGGGTTCTTGGCCAACGGATGCGGGTGAGCTGCGGTGGGAAATCGCGATTCCGCACGGCGCGCGGATGGGTTGCGCTCGGGTGCGTGGTATTCGCGTTGGCGGGCATGGCTTTGCATGTTGGCATCGGCACACCCTCAGCATTCGGCGTTCAGCAGATTTCGGCCATTTGCCCGCTGGGGGTGCTTGAGACCTTTGCGGCCGCGAAAGGGTTCGCGCTCCATCCATTGCTGCTCCTTGCGTTGGTGGTTCTGTTGATTTCCCTGGTAGGAAAAGCGTTTTGCGCTTGGATATGTCCGGTGCCCTGGTTGCAAAGTTTTTTTCGCCCGGCAAGGAGGCGCGGTAAGGAAACGGGCGGAGATGCTGCGGCAGGTTCTGCTGCCGTTGAGTTGCCCTCGGCATGTGCAACATGCTCGGGTTCGGCAAAGTGTGCCAAAGCGTTTGCCCCCGTGGGCGGAAAACGCGACGGCATTCAGTTCGATAGCCGCCATGCGGTGCTGGTGGGCACGCTGGCATCGGCCGCCGTGTTTGGCTTCCCGGTGTTTTGCCTTATCTGCCCGGTGGGCTTGACGTTTGCCAGCATCGTCGGGCTGTGGAACCTGGTGCAATTTAACGAGCCATCATGGGCGCTGGTCGTTTTTCCGATCGTCCTTGTGCTTGAGGTGACCGTCCTGCGGAAATGGTGTAGCAAGATCTGCCCGATTAGCGCGTTGGTTGGTCTGGTCTCCAATCTCAACCTAACGTTGCGCCCGCGCGTCAAGGATGGCGCGTGCCTGCGTACGCGCGGGATCGACTGTCGCGCGTGCGTCAACGCATGCCCGGAACAGCTCGATCCGCACAGCAAGCGCATCCCCGAATGCTCGAAGTGCGGCAAGTGCGTGGAGGCTTGCCCCGCAAAGGCCATCAGGATCAAGTTGTTGAAGTAGCTGTCAATCCTAGCCTAGCAGCTTCTTGGCGCGCCCACTATTTTCGAATGCATCGGCCTCCGGGGGCAGCGTCGCACCCGGAGGCCGATGCATGCCTGTCGATTCTCGCGTTACAAGGTGACCTCGCCGTAATCGAGACCCCTTTCCGCCGCCAGCACAGTTCAGTGCCTCTGCTGCGTATGGGTGCCACGGGAACTTCGGAAACCCGCCTGGCTCCGCTGGCGAAATCGTTGCACGGAGGCTCGGAAACTCGGGGGATTCACCAACGCGGTTGCGTGTTGGTTGCCGAAAATCCGGATGCACTTTGCAAGAAGATCGAAATATGCCGCATGGGACATTCCGAATCGTCCTTTAAAGCAAGATGCGGAAATCCGACAGGGGGGTGATGTGTCTTGGATTGCGGCGCTACGCCAAATCTTGCAGGAGGAACTTCCAGGCGGGTTTGACCTCGATACGCACGTCGCTTTCCGTGATGTCGTCCTCGTCCTCTTTCGTCACGATGATCAGACGCAACGGCCTGTCGCTGACGTTTGCGAGCTTCATCAAGCTGCTTACCTCGCGTGGCCGGGCGCTTTCGGAAAGCGAATAGGCAACTTGCACTGCGAGGTTCCGTTCGGGCATGTAGAAGTCCACATCGATGCCGTTTTTGGGTGACTTCAGGTAGTGCAGCTCGTCGCCGAATGCGTCACGCATGGCGACCGCGATTTCGTTTTCCAGCAGAGCCGGCTCACGCCCGACTAGGAACAGGCTGAGCAGTCCGTTGTCGCTGAAGTAGCGCTTGGGGTTCCCTTCTCGCTCGACGAATTTCGCCACGGCGTTTTTCACCTCGAACAATAGGTAAGACTCGCGTGCCATGGCCAGGTAATCCACCAGCGTGCCCTTGCTGACGTTGTAGCCTATGCCGCGTAGCACGCCGTGCAACGCCGTGGCGGACGTTTCGTTGCAAACTGCTTCGGCGATTTTCTTCATGAGCACCCGCAAGACGTCGGGGTTGCGCACGCCGTTGCGCGCAGCAACGTCTCCGAGCAGCACTTTCTGGTAGACGCTCTCCACATACTCCCGAGGCGCGGCGTAGCGCAGCGA
>CAVCPR010000039.1:0-22720 GCA_963604235.1 Anaerovoracaceae bacterium
CCACGTTGAGCATCACCAGCTGCGTTGGCGTGAATAAAGGCCCAACGAGGGAAAGTGCCGCCACAGCGACAAGACCGACCGATGCGAGGAGGGCCAACCGCAGGCGCGTGAGGCGCGGCCACGCAAGCCACAGCGCAGCCGACGCGACGAGCGTGACGACGAGCGCGGTGCCGAGGGAGAGGAACGCGGGGACGCAGGCATAGGGCACGGTTGCAAGCAAGCCGATAGCCGCGATGAGGATACGCGCGAGCAGGCACGCCGCCCCGAGTACGAGCGGCGCTACGGCCCCGAGCGCGAATGCGGCCACGACGGCGGCAAGCGCCGTACACCACAGGGGCGCGAATACAGGGCCGGCGACGATATTCGCCACCGGAGATATAAGCGGCAGCTGGGAGAACACCGCCACCGACAACGCTTGCGAAAGCACCGAGGAAGACAGCGTCAGGGAAAGTGCCTCGCGAACGAAGTCGGGGCATGCCGGCACGCACTGCCGAATCCATGCCGCAACAAGCCCGTTGAACAGCACGATCCCGAGCGTGGAGGTTGCGGAAAGCGCGAAGGAGACCGACAGCGAATCGCTTGGATGCACGACAATCACAAGCGCGATGCAGGCAGAAAGGGCGCTTAAGGACGACGCTCGACGGCGCGCGGTGAAGCTGAGCATGCCCGCACAGGCCATCGCGGCCGCACGCACCGCCGAAATCGGGAATGCCGTGAACACCAAATAGGCTGCGATGAGAAGCAGCTGCGTGATCAGCGTTGCACGCTTCGGCACCCGCGCACGGGCAAGCACGAGCGCCGCGAACGACACCACCAACGACAAATGCGCCCCGCTCACGGCAACCAGATGCGCCAAGCCGCATACTTGGAACGTTCGATACACTTCCTCGTCAAGCGAGGGACGCCATCCGCACAGCAGCGCCGAGAGCAGGCCGGCCTCCGTCTGGGTCGGCTGCACCGATCCGAGCAGGTCGATCGTCTTATTGCGCACGAAGGTCAGAGCGCCCGCCACGCCCCGCGCGGAAAGCTTCTCAACGCTGTTCGCCGCAAGCGTTGCCGCCGCGCCGTGTTGCCAGCAGTATTCCGATCGCTTCTCGTTCGGCGCCGAGAGCTTGCCCTGCACCGTGAGCCTGTCGCCATAGCGCGGCAGGGGCTCCTCGGCGTCCAGGCGCAGCTCCACAACCGGCGTTTGGCCAAGCCCGCGCGTCTCAATGCGTGCGAGGCAGGTTTTCGCGTACGCACCTTCGCTTCCATCCGAAACGACCGAAACGGTCCACGTTCCGGTCGTGCCGTCAAGACTTTCCTGCTGTTGATGCAAGCCGGCCGCCCCAACGCATCCTGCGCAAGCGCCGATGGCGACGCCGAGCAGAAGGGCGAACAGGGCCGAATGTTTGCGCATGAACCACCATGCAAAGATGCTGGCGCCGGCGATAATCGCAGCAAGCACTCCTGTCGGCGGCATCATGGTCTCATTGGTGCGCCCCCAGCCGAAGACAAGCGCGCAGGCGCCCCACGCCGCAAGTGCGAAGAAGAGCAGCGGGGGTAGTTCGCCACGCTCGGGAAAAGCCTCGTCGCCCCTGATGTCTTCAGCGTCTACCAGGCCGGAGAGCCAACTGCACGGGCGAGTAGCGCCTCCTACCCGACGCATATGCCGTCGGACAGAGACGCAAACGTCTTGTCACCGATTCCGGATACGCGCTTGAGATCCTCGATGGTTTTGAACGGGCCGTTCGCCGTCCGGTCGTCGATGATGCGCTGCGCCAAGGCGGGGCCGACCCCCTTGAGCGTCTGCAATTGATCGGATGTGGCGCTGTTGATGTTAACCTTGCCGCCCGCGACAGCCGAATCCGTCGCAGCCTGCGGCGTTGCCGCCGCAGCCGAGGCTTCGCTCGATCCCGCCGCCTCTTCGGCAGCAGCCACGTGCGGCACGACGATTTGCTCGCCATCGGCAACCACCCGCGCAAGATTGAGCGCATCGGTGGCGGCATCATCGGTAAAGCCGCCCGCCGCGTCGATTGCCTGCTGCACGCGCGCACCGCTTGCAAGTTCGTAGAGGCCTGGAGAGTGAACCGCGCCGGCGACATGCACGAAGACGCTGGTGGAGGCGGGCGATTGCTCTTCCGCGCCCGCCGATTGCTGCGAAGGGCCCGCCTCGACGGAAAACGAGGGTGCGCTCAGGGCGCCGACCGCACTCGCAACGATCAACCCCGCCAAGCACAGCGTGAACGCCGTAAGGCCCACCAGCACCGGCAGACGCACCTGCCCCATATGCAGTTTCGCCTGAATGGAATCGGCGTATTTCAAGAAATCCATCGTGCACCCCCGAACGTTTTTCGTTCGAGTATGCACGGTTGAGCTTGCGGAATGGCTGCACGGAGCTTGCACGAACGTTGCATGAAGATGGGCAGAGGAGCTTCGCGGGGGTTCCTCGAAGGTTGCCTAATAGACCGAAAAACCTTGCATTTTCAGCTCGAATAGACCGCGTGCAATCATCGGGCTGGCGCTCTATGCAGTATTTTGCGTCGCGCCTCAAGGCGCTCTCCAGCAATGGCCGAGCTTAGGTTCGACCCGATGAAATTTTACTGCGATGATAACGTTCCCACCAGGTCTTTCGCGGGTGCGAGCAAAAGCTCGCACCGTACTTGAAGGTGCAAAGCGCCACACCGGCTTTTCTCGCGATACCTCGCAAGACGAACCCTGCGCTTATGCTTCCTCGGCTTTGCGGGGCTTCTTCGGCTTGTAGGACGGGCAGGCATAGTCGTGCATCTCTGCCAGGTCGGCAATCTCCGGGATCCACTCGTCAAAGGGCAGCAGCTTTTCCGCCGCCTCGACGTCTTCCAGTTTCGCGTGCGTCTCGGGGTTGCGCGGCATGAACAGCGTGCAGCAGTCCGGCGCGTCCTGGGAGGAAATTTCGAAGGAGCCGAGCTGCTTGGCCATGTCGATGATCTCGAGCTTGTCCGTGCCGATGAGCGGGCGGAACACGGGCATGTCAACCGCGGCGTCCGTGCAGCGGATGTTGTCGAGCGTCTGCGAGGCCACTTGCCCCAAGCTCTCCCCCGTCACGAGCGCCTTCGCACCTTCGCGGCGCGCGATTTCCTCGGCAACCTTGAACATGAGACGGCGGTACATGATGACGCGCAGCTGCGGCGGAACCGTCAGGGAAATCTCACGCTGATAGTCGCCGAAGGGCACCACGCACACACGCCCGATGCAGCCCGACTTCTCCAGCACGTGCGCGATGTCGTCCACGAGATACTCGCTGGAGTCGGACGTTTGCGGACGCCCCGAGAAATGCACGCCGATGCAGACCGCGCCGCGGCGCGCCATGCGCCACGTGGCCACCGGCGAATCGATGCCGCTCGACAGCAGGCAGACGACCTTGCCGGCACTTCCCACGGGCAGGCCGCCCACGCCGCGCACGCTGCGCGCATAGACATATGCCGCGTTCTGCACCACCTCGACGCCTACCTCGACGTCGGGGTTCTTCATCTTGACCTTCTTGTCGGGAAACGCCTCGCACAGCGCCGCGCCGATGATGCGATTCATCTCCATGGAGTTCGTCTCGAAGTCGGTGTGATTGCGCCGCGCCTGCACCTTGAACGATTCGAACGAGTCCACCTCGGAAAGCGCCTCGCGGGCCGCCTGCTCCATCTGGCCCAAGTCGCGCTCGCACTTATAGCCCGACGACACGCGCGCCACGCCGGGAACCGTGCGGATAAGCTCGGCGCAGGCAAGCTCGCATTCCCAATCGGTGCCTTCCTTGAGGAACACGCACAGACGCCCCGAAATGCGATGGATGGTAACCACCGGGAAATCGACGAGCAGCGCCTCGAGGTTCTTCAGCAGGCGCATCTCGAAGGTGGAGCGATTGTGGCCCTTCAGCCCGATTTCGTGGTAATGCACAAGGCAGATTCGTTGGAACGAGGTCATGAAACTCCCGCCTCACAGGAAATGAACGGATATGCAAGAAGCGAGCCGCCGCATTGCCTCGTAATCCCAGGCGCGGAAAACCGCACCGAATCAAACAGGGATTTCGAGACGCCGCAGCGGCCCGTCGTCTTCAAGAAGCCAAGCGTCAAACGTGACGCCGGCGAATTATCTAGTGGTTCTGCGCGTCGATGGTGTCGGCGTCGTAGGAAACATCGCCGCGAGCGATTTCGGCAAACGCCATGGAAAGCGGCTTCTTGTCCGCGGCCTTGGCGATTTCCACGGCCGTCTGCAGCTGAATGGCGCGATCGCGCTGGCCGCGCATCATGTCATTGATGTCGTGGGCGCGCTTGGAAGCCAGGGCGCACAACAGGAAACGGTCGTTTTCCGTCTCGTTCAGCAGGTCGTTGATTCTCGGTTCGATAATGCTCATTCGGTCTTACCCTCGCGTTTTCTCAGCTTGCTCGTTCACGTAGCCGACCAGTTCCGAGGTGGCCACGTCAAGGTTGTCGTTCACAAGCTGTACATCATACTCCATTTTGCGGGAAAGCTCCAGCTTAGCCGCGTCAAGACGCTTGCTAATCACATCTTCCGCTTCGGTGCCGCGCCCGCGCAGGCGCTCCTCGAGCACTTCCATGCTCGGCGGCTCGATGAACACCAAATGTGCGGCCGGAAGCTTCTTCTTCACCTGGAAGGCGCCCTGCACGTCGATCTCGAGGATAACCTGTTCGCCGCGCACCATGTGGTCGACGACGCTGCGACGAGGCGTGCCGTAGCGGTTACCGCTGTACTCGGCCCATTCGAGCAAGCCGTCCGTGGCGACGAGCTTGTCGAACTCCTCGTTCGTCTTGAAGAAGTAGTGCACGCCTTCGACCTCGCCCGCGCGCGGGGCGCGCGTCGTGGCCGAAACCGACACCCACGCGTCGTCAACTTCGCGCAGCAAACGGGCCACCAAGGTACCCTTGCCGGTACCCGATGGCCCCGAGATGACGAAAAGATTTCCGCTGCGCACGGCCACTAGCCCAGGCGGTCGAGCAGGGCGGTCTGCTGACGCTCGCCCAGACCACGCAGGCGACGGCTCTCGGCGATCTGCAGTTCCTTCATGATCTTCTCGGCCTTGGCCTTGCCATAGCCCGGAAGGGTTTCGATAAGGGTGGAAACCTTCATGCGACCAACGATCGGGTCATCCTTCATATCGACGACCTGGTCCAGCGTCAGCTTGCCGGACTTGAGGTCGTCACGAACCTGCGCTCGCTTGATGCGGGCGGCCTTGGCCTTCTCGAGGGCGGCCTGACGATCTTCAGGGCTGAGTTGAGGAATAGCCATCTGTAATCTCCTTCGTATAGGGCACATTGAGTTGGATACTAGCACGCATTTGCTCCACAGATTGTGCCATTTATCCAAACCACAAAAAGTTTTGCGACAAAACCCCTGCTTACACCTCGGCTTTTGCCGTTAACCGATCCGCTTGACACGCCGCCGAATATGGTTTACGCGACCACTTTGGAAGCGGTGACGGGCGACGCGCGGCGACGAGCCGGCCAGAGCTAGGACAGCTCCTCGACGATGGCGTCGAAGGCCGCGGCGGGGTCGTCGGCCTGCGTGATGGGGCGGCCGATGACGATGTGCGAGGCGCCGTTGGCGAACGCCTGCGCCGGGGTGGCCACACGGCTCTGGTCGCCAAGAGCGCTGCCGGCCGGGCGCACGCCGGGGGTGACGATGTAGCCCTCGGGGCCGAGCAGGCTGCGCAGAGCGCTCGCTTCCTGCGGAGAAGCCACAACGCCGGAAATGCCGGCGCGTTTCGCCTGCTCAGCAAGGACATTTACCTGTTCTGCCATGGGGCGGGTGACGCCGGTGTCGGCAAGGGAGGCCTGACTCATGGACGTGAGCACCGTGATGCCGAGGGTGATGGGCACGTCGAAGCCGTACTCGGCCGCGGCGCGCTCGGCGCCCTTCTGCGCCGCGCTCATCATGGCGACGCCGCCGACCGTGTGCATGGTCACCATGTCCGCGCCGCTGGCGGCGGCGGAATAGGCGGCACCCTCGACCTGGTGCGGAATGTCGTGGAACTTCAGGTCCAAGAACACCTTGAAGCCGCGCTCCTTGAGCGCGTAGACCACCGCGGGGCCGTTGGCATAGAACAGCGTCATGCCGATCTTCATCCACTTGGCCTTGCCCTGCAGCTTGTCGGCGATCTCGAACGTCTCGTCGATGCCGCAGTCAACCGCGACGATGACGCGGTCGCGCTCGGGGATTTCGGAAAAGTTCGTTAGCATTTCACAGCTCCAATCAGTTCGTTCACGTCGCGCACGCCGTGGCGCTCGCAGTATTCGGAGATGCCGTCGATGACCTTGACGGTGGAAGCGGGGTCGACGAAGTTCGCCGTGCCGACGGCGACGGCGGTGGCGCCGGCGAGCATGAACTCGACCGCGTCCGTGCCCGTCGAGATGCCGCCCATGCCCAAAATGGGCACCTTGACGGCGTTATGGCACTGCCATACGCAGCGCAGGGCGACCGGCTTGACCGCCGGGCCGGAGAAGCCGGCGAGCGGGCGGGCGGTGCGCGTGCACTGGCTCTCGGCGTCGATGGCCATGCCCATGAGCGTGTTGATCATCGACAGCGCGTCGGCGCCGGCGGCCTCGGCCGCACGGGCGATCTCGGCGATGTCGGTGACGTTCGGCGTGAGCTTGACGATGAGCGGGCGGGCGGTCGCGGCACGGCAGCGGCCGACGACGGCTTCCACGCTTTTCGGGTCGGTGCCGATGGTCATGCCGCCGGCGTCGACGTTCGGGCAGGAGATGTTGACCTCGTAGGCATCGACCGGCGCTTCCTCGAGCGCCTCGATGACCTGCACGTATTCGTCGAAGCTGTGGCCGGAGACGTTGACGATGGTGGTGGCGCCGACCTCTTTAAGCCACGCGAGCTCGCAGGCCTTCAGGTGCTCCACGCCGGGGTTCTGAAGTCCAATGGAGTTCAGCATGCCGGAAGCGACCTCGGCGATGCGCGGCGAGGGATTGCCCTCCCAGCCGTTCAGCGAGACGCCCTTCGTGGTAACCGCGCCGAGGCAGGAGACATCGACGAAGTCGGCATATTCGCGCCCGGCGGCGAACGTGCCGGACGCGGTGGTGACCGGGTTCTTCATTTTCAGGCCACCGAGGTTGACCGCCATGTTCACGCCGGTCGGGGCCGCGGTTTGCGCGAGCGCGTTTGCAAGGTTCGACATCTACCACACCACCTTTTCCGCATCGAAAACCGGGCCGTCCACGCAGGAGCGCTTCTTGCCGTCGACCGTGTCGACGACGCAGGACAGGCACGCGCCCACGCCGCAGGCCATGCGCTTCTCCATAGAAATCTGGCACGGCACGCCGGCATCGGCCGCCTGGCCGGCGACGATCTTCATGAGCGGCTCGGGCCCGCAGCAGGCGACGTAGCCGTAGGGCTCGCCCGCCGCGGCGGCGCCGGAGAGCGCCTCGGTCACAAGCGACGTGCAGAAGCCCTCGCGGCCGAACGAGCCGTCATCGGTGGCGCAGGCGACCGTATGGCCGAGCGTCTGCTCGTAGCGCTCCAGGCATACGAGCGCGTCCTTGGTTTGCGCCCCGAGCACGACGTCGACGGCGACGCCTTCGGCGACGAGCTTCTCGCACAGCATGAACAGCGGGGCCGCGCCGACGCCGCCGCCGACGAGCAGCGCGCGCTTGGTGCCAACAGGGGCCTCCCAGCTTCTGCCGACCGGGCCGATGAGCTCGGCGTCGTTGCGCAGGCCGCAATGCTCGTCGATCACCGTGAGGTGCTCGGTGCCGAAACCGACCGTCTGATAGAGCACGTCGAGCGTGCCGGCGGCCGCGTCGGCGGCGTAGACGGAAAACGGCCGGCGCAGGATATGGCCCTCCATGCCCGGGATTTTCATATGGACGAACTGACCGGGGGCGATGGCCTCGGCGATCAACGGCGATGAAACCGTCATGAGATGCAGGTGCGGGCCGACGCAGACGTTGCTTAAGACGCGCACCCGTTCGTTGACAAGCGCCACGGAACTCCTTCCCCTTGAATACGCCTGGATACAGGCGATATGAACGTTGCCGGAATTGTACCATCACCTACCGCGGCAGGGAGCCTCTCGTCGCAGGTCAGCCCCAAACGAACACGCGAAAGGAAAAGCCGCCGGGACGAAGCATCCCGACGGCTTTCCACCATACGATAGGCGAATGCGCACAGCGCGCGCGGCTAGTTCGCCGCGACGCCTTCCACGGGAAGGTCATGCTGCGGCAGATCCTGCAGGGCGACGACCGTCAGGCCGCGCTCGCGGGAGGCCTCCATGCCGGCTACCATGGCCTGGGCGCCGGCGAGGTTGGTCACCTGCGTGACCCCGTGCTTGACGGCCTCGGTGCGCAGCTCGTAGCCGTCGTTGCGCGTCTCGTGACCGAACGGCGTGTTGATCATGAGCGCGATTTCCCCGCCGAGCAGCATGTCGCGCACGTTCGGGTCGCCCTCGTGGATCTTCTTCACCGCCGTGCAATCGATGCCCGCCGCACGCAAGGTGCGCGCCGTGCCGTCAGTGGCGACGACGTTGAAGCCGAGGCGCACGATCTCACGCGCGATGGACACGATGGCGCGCTTGTCGCGGTCGCATACGCTGATGAATACATTGCCGCCGACGGGCATCTTGTAGTTGATGGCCAGCTGCGTCTTGGCGTAGGCGCACGGGAAGTTGTAGCTGATGCCCATGACCTCGCCCGTCGACTTCATCTCGGGACCGAGCACGGTGTCGGCGCCGGGGAAGCGGCCGAAGGGCATCACGGCCTCCTTGACGCTGAAGTGCTCGAGGCGGCGATCGTCGGGCGGCAGGTTGAGCGCGGCGATCTTCTCCCCCGCCATGATGCGAGCCGCGGCCTTCGCAAGCGGCACGCCGGTGGCCTTGCTGGCGAAGGGCACCGTGCGGCTTGCGCGCGGGTTCGCCTCGATCATATAGATGACCTGGTCTTTAATGGCGAACTGGATATTCAGCAGGCCGACAACGCCAAGCCTGAGCGCCAAATCGCGCGCGATGGAGCGCAGCTGGGCCTGCATCGCGTCGGAAAGCGCGAACGGCGGCGTGCAGCATGCCGAGTCGCCCGAGTGGATGCCGGCCTCCTCGATGTGCTCCATGATGGCGCCGACCCACACCTGCTCGCCGTCGCACAGCGCGTCAAGGTCGAGCTCGACGGCGCCTTCCAGGAAACGGTCGAGATAGACCGGATGGTCGGGCGTGATCTTGGCGGCCTGCGCCATGTACTTCTCAAGCTGGCTGCCGTCGTAGACGATGCCCATGCCGCGCCCGCCGAGCACGTAGCTCGGGCGCACGAGCAGGGGGAAGCCGATCTGGTCGGCGACGATGCAGGCCTCCTCGAAGGTGGATGCCTGGCCGGCGGCCGGATAGGTGATGTTGAGCTCGTCGCAGATGGCGCGGAAGCGATCGCGGTCCTCGGCGAGGTCGATGGCGCCGGGCTTGGTGCCCATGATGGGCACGCCCGCGTGCTCGAGCGCCGCGGCGAGCTTGAGCGGCGTCTGCCCGCCGAGGGTGACCACGACGCCGTCGGGCTGCTCAACGTCGACGATGTCCATGACGTCCTCGAAGGTCAGCGGCTCGAAGTAGAGCTTGTCGGACGTGTCGTAGTCGGTCGAGACGGTTTCGGGGTTGCAGTTGACCATGATCGTCTCATAGCCCGCGTCGTGCAGCGCGTAGCTTGCATGCACGCAGCAGTAGTCGAACTCGATGCCCTGCCCGATGCGGTTCGGGCCGGCGCCGAGGATCATGACGCGCTTGCGGGTGCGCTCGCCGGGGGCCTCGGTTTCGGAGGCGTCATAGGTTTTGTAATGGTAGGCCGTCTTGCTGGGGAATTCCGCGGCGCAGGTGTCGACCGTCTTGAACGCGGGCACCACGCCCAAGAGCTTGCGGCACGTGCGCACCGTCCCCTCGTCGGAGCCGGTGAGGTGCGCGATCTGCGCGTCGGACAGGCCCATGCGCTTGAGCAGGCGGAACGCGTCGGCATCGAGCTTGTCGAGGCTCATGCCGCGCAGGTTCTCCTCCACCACGACGATGTCGCGCATGCGGTTGACAAACCATGGGTCGATGCCGGTGGCCTCATGCACGCGCGCGACCGTCCAGCCGCGGCGCAGCGCCTCGGCCATGTAGAAGATGCGATCCTGCGTGGGGCGTCCCACCAAATCGTCGAAGGCGGACTCGTCGAGGATCTCCTTGCACTTGCCGTCGGCATTCAGGCCCGCGCGCCCGTTTTCGAGCGAACGCATCGCCTTGCCGAGCGCTTCCTCGAACGTGCGGCCGATGGACATGATCTCGCCGACCGCCTTCATGCGCGTCGAGAGCGTGTCGTCGGTGCCCTGGAACTTCTCGAAGGCGAAGCGCGGCACCTTCACGACGCAGTAGTCGATGGAAGGCTCGAAGCAAGCGGGCGTGGCCTTGGTGATGTCGTTGACGATTTCGTCGAGCGTGTAGCCGACGGCCAGGCGCGCGGCGGCCTTGGCGATCGGGAAGCCCGTCGCCTTACTGGCAAGCGCCGAGGAGCGCGACACGCGCGGGTTCATCTCGATGACGACCATGCGGCCGTTTTCGGGGTTCAGCGCGAACTGCACGTTCGAGCCGCCCGTTTCCACGCCGACCTTCTCCAGGATGGCGAGCGATGCCGCGCGCATGCGCTGGTATTCGACGTCGGAGAGCGTCTGCGCGGGCGCCACCGTGATGGAGTCGCCGGTGTGCACGCCCATCGCGTCGAAGTTCTCGATGGAACACACGATGATGCCGTTGCCGGCACGGTCGCGCATGACCTCCATCTCGAATTCCTTCCAGCCCTCGATGGATTCCTCGACGAGCACCTCGCCGGCAGGAGAGAGCTCCAGGCCCTGCGAGACGATCAGGCGCAGCTCGTCCTCGTCGTGCGCGATGCCGCCGCCGGCGCCGCCCATGGTGAAGCTCGGGCGCAAAACGACCGGGTAGCCCAGGCGCGAGACGATCTCGAGGGCGTCGTCGATGGAATAGGCGTAGCCGCTGCGCGCCGTCTCGATGCCGAGGTCGGCCATGCAGTCGTTGAACAGCTTGCGGTCCTCGCCACGCTCGATGGCGGCAAGGTCGCAGCCGATCATCTCGACGCCGTACTTGTCCAGGATGCCGCTCTTCGCGAGCTCAACCGCGGTGTTCAGGCCCGTCTGCCCGCCCAGGGTGGGCAGCAGCGCGTCGGGGCGCTCGGCGGCGATGACCTGCTCGACGAACTCGGCCGTGATGGGCTCGACGTAGGTGCGGTCGGCCATGGAGGGGTCGGTCATGATGGTGGCCGGGTTGGAGTTCACGAGCACCACGCGGTAGCCCTCGTCCTTGAGGACCTTGCACGCCTGCGTGCCGGAATAGTCGAACTCGCAGGCCTGGCCGATGACGATGGGGCCGGAACCGATGACGAGGATGGAAGAGATATCGGTGCGCTTAGGCATGGCAGGCCTCCTTTTCGCTCGCTTGCGCGGCGTCGGCGGCCTCGCCACCGAAACGCCAGCCCGCCAGACGATCGGCGGCGATGTCGATGTCCAGGTAGTCGGCGCGGCCGGACATCAGGCGATTGAACGCGGTGAACAGGTAGTGCGCGTCGGTCGGGCCGGGGTTGGCCTCGGGATGGTACTGGACGGAGAACGCCGGGATGTCGAGAAACGCGATGCCCTCGGCCGTGCCGTCGTTGAGGTTGACGTGCGTGAGCTGGATGCGGCCGAAGCGGTCGTTGCGCACCACGGGCGCGATGCCTCGGCTCGACCAGAAGCGCAGGTCACTCTCATGTTCGGCAAACCCGCCCGACTCCTCGGGGATGAGCTTCCCCAAGCTGGGGAACACCAGGCCGAAGCCGTGGTTCTGCGCCGTGATCTCCACACGGGACGTGCGCAGGTTCATGACGGGGTGGTTGCCGCCGCGATGCCCGAACTTGAGCTTCTCGATCTCGGCGCCGGCGGCCTTGCACATCATCTGATGGCCCAGGCAGATGCCGAAAACGGGCACCTTCCCGAGCAGCTGCTCGACCTGGGTATAGGTGGCCTCGACCGCCTCGGGGTCGCCCGGGCCGTTGCTCAGGAAGACACCGTCGGGATTTTGGGCGAGCACCTCTTGCGCCGGGGTATTCCACGGCACGCACGTGACGTCGCAGCCGGCGCGCACGAGCCCGTCGAGGATGGAGCGCTTGACGCCGCAATCGTAGGCGACGACCTTGAACGCCGGCGCGGGCGGGCAGGCCAGCGCGAAGGCCTGGGACGCGGGCAGGTCGGCCGCGGCGTGGGAGTAGGCGGCGTCGCAGGAAACGGTGGCCGCGAGGTTCACGCCGACGATGCTCTCGGATGCGCGGACGCGATCGAGCAGCGCGGAGGCGTCGGTGCAGGTCGTGGAGATGACGGCGCGCTGGGCACCGTGGTCGCGCACGTGACGCACGAGCGCACGCGTGTCGACGCCCTCGATGGCGACGATGCCGTTTTGCTCGAGGAATTCGGGCAGCGACATCGCGGAGCGCCAGTTGCTCGGCGTGGTGCACATGTCGCGCACCACCAGCCCGCGCAGGGCCGGGCGCGCGGACTGCGCGTCGTCAAGCGTGACGCCGTAGTTGCCGATCTGGGGATAGGTCATGGTGATGATCTGGCCGGCGTAGCTCGGGTCGGTGACGACCTCGAGGTAGCCCTCCAGCGAGGTGTTGAAGCAGATCTCGCCGAACGCCTCCCCGCTCGCCCCGCATGCGGTGCCGCGGAACACGGCCCCGTCCTCGAGCACCAGCGCCGCCGGTGCCCCGCCTATCTTCGACGTGCCCGCAAGCAGTCGTTTCGAAACGTCGCTCACACATACTCCTCTCGAGTGCTTGCCCTTTTCGCCCGGAAAACAAAACGCCCTCCCGCAAGGAGGGCGTGAGCGCGGCGCGACAGCGCTCGCGGCGAAAAGATGCTTCCTTGTCGGTCTCTCCGTACCGCCCTTAAAGGTTGCTGCAGATTATACGCCAGGAATGATGTTTTCGACCTGCTTATGCAGAGTTTTTAACAATACCTGACGATTTATGCATCTTAAATTGTGCGCTTGCACGAGAGCGCCTGAACAGCGCGCCGCGGCGACAGGCGGCGCGGGCGAACAGGCGCCCGCTCGCGCGCCAAAAGGCGGGACCTGCCCCGTGAGCGGGGCCCGCCTCGCCGCAAACGGCGAGGGTTGCGGCAGCGGCAGCGGCGGGGCGGCGGCGCACTCGCGCGGCCGCCCCGCCCGACCGCTTCCCCGCTTCCCTACACCAGCTTGCCGTCTTCCATGGTGGCGTAGCCGCCGACGTAGACGTCGGTGGCGCGGCCGGTCAGCTCGGCGCCGATGAAGCCGGAGTTGGTCGCCTTGCTGCAGAACTCGGCGGCGTCGACGGTCCAGGACGCCTCGGGGTCGATGACGGTGAGGTCGGCCGTGCTGCCCGCTTCAAGGGCGACGCGCTCGAGCCCGAGAATGGCGCGCTGGTTGACGGCCATGAGCTCGACGACGCGCTCCCAAGAGATCTTGCCGGCGGCAACGAGGTTGGTTGCCACCAGGCCAAGAGAGGTTTCGAGACCGATCATGCCGAACGGGGCGAGCTCGAACTCGCGGTCCTTCTCGAAGTTGATGTGGGGAGCATGGTCGGTGACGATGGCGTCGACCGTCCCGTCGACGACGCCCGCGATGAGCGCCTCGGCGTCGGCGGCCGTGCGCAGCGGCGGGTTCACCTTGAGGTTGGTGTCGTAGTCGTCGCCGATGGCGTCCTCGGTGAGGAACAGATGGTGCGGCGTGACCTCGCAGGTCACCGGCAGGCCCTCGGCCTTCGCCGCGCGCACCAGCTCAAGGCCGCGCGCGGTGGTGACGTGCTGGATGTGCAGCTTGCAGCCGCTCAGGCGGCACAGCGCGATGTCGCGCGCGATCTGGATTTCCTCGCCTTCGGCCGGCCAACCGAGAAGACCGAGGCGCGTGGAGGCGACGCCCTCGTTGACCTGACCGTCGCCGACCAGGTCGTTGTCCTGGCAGTGGCTCATGACCACGCGGCCAAACTGGCTGGCGTAGTCCATGACGCGGCGCATCATGCCCGCGCCCTGCACGCCGTGGCCGTCATCGGTGAAGGCGACCACGCCGTGGGCAACCATGTCGCCCATGTCGGAGAGCACTTCGCCGGCGAGGTCCTTCGTGCAGCTGCCCGCCACGTGCACGCGGCACGCGCCGGCAGACGCCGCGATGGCCTTCACGTATTCGACCGCCACCGCGTCGTCGACGACCGGGTCGGTGTTGGGCATCGCGCAGACCGCCGTGAAGCCGCCGTGGGCCGCGGCGCGCGTGCCGGATTCGATGTCTTCCTTCTGCTCGAGGCCGGGCTCGCGCAGATGCACGTGCATGTCGACCAGGCCGGGGACGACGATCTTGCCGCCCAGGTCGCGCTCGACGCCCTTCTCCATAGCGAGGTTCTGGCCGACCTCGACGATCTTGCCGTCGCGGATGAGGATGTCGGCGGTTTCGTTCAGACCGACCTGCGGGTCGATCACGTGCGCGTTCTTAAGCAGTAATGCCATCTTCGCTCCCTCCAAGCAGCAGGTACAGGGCGGCCATGCGCGTAAGGATACCGGCATAGACCTGGTCAAGGATGACCGAACGCTCGGGGTGGTCGGCCATGAAGCTGTCGAGCTCGACGCCGCGGTTGATCGGGCCGGGGTGGCACACGATGGCGTCGGGGCGCATCAGCTTGTTGCGCTTCTCGGTAAGCCCGTAGAGCATGTTGTACTCGCGCAGGCTCGGGTACGGCGCGCCCTCGAGGCGCTCGCGCTGGATGCGCAGCATGTAGACGACGTCGAGTTCGGGCAGCACCTCATCGATGTTGTGCGAGACGTGGTCGACGCCGAGCACGTCGGGGCGCGCGGGAAGCAGCGTCGGCGGGGCGATGGCCGTGACCTCGCAGCCCATGATCTTGAGCGCGGGGATGAGGCTTCCGCACACGCGGGAGTGGCCGATGTCGCCGACCACGCCGACCTTCAGGCCGTCGAGCGTGCCCTTGGTCTGCCAGATGGTGAACAGGTCGAGAAGGGCCTGCGTGGGATGCTGGTGCTTGCCGTCGCCGGCGTCGATGACGTGCACGCCGGAGACGTCGGCGATTTTGCGCGGCACGCCGGCATGCTTGTCGCGCACGATGATCATGTCGATCTTGTAGGCGCACAGGGTCTCGACCGTGTCGACGAGGCTCTCGCCCTTGACGGTGGAGGTCGAGCTGCCGCCGAAGTTCATGCTGGTCGCCGACAGGCGCTTCTCGGCCATCTCGAACGACGAGCGCGTGCGCGTGGAGGGCTCGTTGAACATGTTCACGACGGTGTAGCCCTTGAGCGTGGGCACCTGCTTGATGCGGCGCTCGTTGACTTCCTTGAAACGGACGGCCGTCTCAAGAATGGCCATGATGTCGTCGGCGGAGTACTCCGTGATGTCGATCAGATGCTTGTGATTGAAAGCCATGCGCTATTCACCTCCCAGCGGTGCGGCGCCGACATGGGCGCCTTCCTTCATTTCCAGAATCTCCACCTCGGACTTGCCGTCGACTTCCTCGAGGAACAGACGCACGTTCTCGCAGGCCGCCGAGGGGACGTTCTTGCCGACGTAATCGGCGCGGATGGGCAGCTGGCGATGGCCGCGGTCGACCAGCACCGCGAGCTCGACGCGCCCGGGGCGGCCGATGTCCATGAGCGCGTCGAGCGCCGCGCGGATGGTGCGCCCGGTGTAGAGGACGTCGTCGACGAGCACGATGTCCTTGCCGTCGATGTCGAAGGGGATTTCCGTGGAGTGCACTTCGGGAGCGAAATGCGTCGCGAAGTCGTCGCGGTAGAAGCTGATGTCGAGCTTGCCGAGCGGGACCTCGGTGCCCTCGATCTGCTTGATCTTGGCGGCCAGCCTCTTCGCCAGCAGATCGCCGCGCGTGACGATGCCGACGAGCGCGATTTCGGCGGCGCCCTTGTTGGTCTCGAGGATCTGATGCGCGATGCGCGTCAGCGACCGCTCGATCTCGTCTGCATCCATGCAGACGTTCTTGACCGTTCCTGCGTCAGTCATACACACCCTTTCTCTTGCGTCGAGTGCGCACAGAGAGCTGGCTTGAGGCGTGCGGCCGAGTTTGCATCCGCCGCCCCGTGTCCTGCCGCCGGGCATGAAAAAAGCCCTTGCGACAGACAAAGGCTTCGACTCACGTTCGCTTCCACGCTCGCATGCCACCGTGTTGGCCTTGCTGCGTAGAGCGTATTTGAATGTTACCTTGTCGGTCTCTCTGTACCGCATTTAAAGGAACTGGGCGCAGCATACGCGCCGCGAAAAGGTTTTGCAACCCCCTGTCGACGAATTTTCGCGAACGGCTTGCATGGGTTTGCGTGCGGGGACCAAAGGGCGCAGTCGCGCGAAGGGGACGCCCGGCGCATGGCCGACTAATCGAGCAGGGCCGCCATGCGACGCGCGAGGGAGTCCCAGGAGACGCCGGTGGTGTCGAAACCGGTGCCCTCGGTCGGGTTTTGCGCGCACTGGGAAAGCGAACGCGCGAGGGTGCGCGCGAGGGCGGCCTCGAAGGCGGGCAGATCCTCCTCGACGGGCTGATCGGTGCCGACGAGGCGCGGCGGGGCCACGTAGTCGACCGGCGCGCCGGGCAGGCTTGCGCAAAGCCAAGGCGCAACACCGGGCAGGTCGGTCACCACGGCGCGGCAGCCGCAGGCCATCGCCTCGATGGTCACGAGCGGCAGGCCCTCGAAAAACGACGGCAGGACGAACACGTGCGCGCCGCGGTAGGCCTCGACGAGCTCGTCTTGGCTGACGCGCCCATGCAAGCGCACGGGGATGCGGCTTTCGCGGGCGAGTTCGACGATGCGATCATACTGTTCCTGGTCGCTGTAGCCCCCGACCAGGGAAAGCTCGACTTCGGTCGCTTCAAACGGCAGCGCGTCAAGGCTGCGCACCAGGCTCTCGACGCCCTTGGCGCGGCAGATTTTCCCCACGTAGAGGATGCGCAGGGGCCTTGCCTGCCGCCGAGCGCCGCGGGCATTGAACTCGCCGGCGTTGTAGCCCGTGCCGACCACGTGCACGAGCGAGGCGGGAACGGAGAAGAGATCGACGATCTCGGCCTTCTGCGCCTCATGCAGCGCCATGATGCCGTCGAGGCTGCGCACCGCCTCTGCGATGCGCTCCTTTTCCAGGTCGTGCTTCTGCAGCTGGCGCAAGTCGGTCGAGTGGCTGACCGCCCAGATGGCGCAGGGGCAATGCTCCTGCGGGCTGTCCGTGCGCACCCAGCCCGGTGACCAGTTTTCACCGGCCAGCTCATCGAGCACCTCGCAAGCGACGGAGCACACGAGATACAAATGATGGCAGATAACCGCGTCGGGCTTGAAAGCAAGCGCCGCCTCGCGGATGCGCGCACGAAACGCCGCGCGAAACGCGGCAACCATATCCGGCGTCATGTCCCGGTAGCGCGTGGCCGCGTAAGGCATCACATCGCTCATGCCGCACACGTCAAACGGCAGCTCGGGCGTGTTGAAACGCACGGGGAAGAACGCGGCGCCCCGCGGGATATCGGGTTCGTCAGCTGCATCGATGCCGGCTATGACGGCGACTTCGTGCCCTGCGGACAGCATCGAACGAACGGTTTCGGCCAAATAGACGCCGCTGCCGGTGCTGTCGGGCTTCTGAGCGGAGATGCAGAGGATGCGCATGGGGAACCTTTCTGTGGGGCGGGCGAGCTGACAGCGTAGCACGACGGCTGCGACGGGCGATGAAGACCGGCGTGCGCACGGAGACTTCATCGGTTGCCGGCTTCCGGCGGGCGGGATTGCGCGACGCGCTTGGCGAAAACCGCTACCCCACCTCTCCGGCAAGCTCGCGCAGCGCCGCGAGCGCCGCGTCGACGTCGGCCGGCTCGTTCATCGCGCCGAAGCTGAAACGCACCACGCCCTGATGCTCGGTGCCGAGCGCGCGGTGCATGAGCGGTGCGCAGTGGGCGCCGGGGCGCACGCAGATGCCGAAGCGCTGCGACAGCTCGTCGGCGATAAGCCCGGAATCGACCTCGCCGATGTTGACGGCCACGATCCCGCAACGCGCACCGGAGCCGCCGCCCAAAATCCGCACGCCTTCTATTCCCGACGCACCCGCAAGGAAACTCTTCACCAGGTCATCGATATGCGCATGCACGCTTTGCAACCCCTGCCCGGCCAACCACGTGCAGCCGGCGGAAAGCCCCGCCAGCCCGTGGGCGTTCGCCGTGCCCGCCTCGAGCGCCTCGGGCATGAAGCGCGGATGGCGCTCGTTAAAGCTATGCACGCCCGATCCGCCTTCCACCAGCGGCGCCACGTCAAGGCCGGGGCGCACGCACAACCCGCCCGTGCCCTGCGGGCCGTAGAGGCTCTTGTGACCGGTGAAGCACACGACGTCCGCGCCGATGTCCTGCACGCGAAACGGCAGGGCGCCCGCCGTCTGCGCGGCATCGAGGATGAACAGGGCGCCCGCATCGTGCGCGGCGCGCGCCATGCGCTCAACGTCGTACACGTCGCCGGTGACGTTCGAGGCGTGCGTGACCGCGACGAGCGACACCCCGTCTAGCGCGCGCTCATACGCTTCCCAATCAAGGGAACCGTCGGGGCGGATAGGCGCGACGCGCACCTCGCATGCGCGCTCGTCGCGGGCGCGGAAGAGCGGGCGCAGCACGGAGTTATGCGAAGCCTGCGTGGTGAGGGCGCTGCATCCGTCGCGCAACAGGCCGTCGATGGCGATGTTGAGCGCCATGGTAGCGTTCATCGCGAACGAAACGCTTGCCGGCCCCCAGGCGCCGAGCAGATCGGACACCGCCTGACGGGCGCCGAAGACGGCCATGGACGCGTCGAGCGCCGCCTTGTGCGAACCGCGCCCCGGGCCGCCGAACGACCTCATCGCCGCGCATACCGCATCGAGCACTTCCTGAGGCTTGTGCATGGTCGTTGCCGCGTTGTCCAGATAGATCACGATACGCTCCTGATGTCCTATTGTCTGTCGGTTACCGATTTATACCGGAGCGACAAGCCTTCTTGCTCGTCTCGTTCGAAGCCCTAGGCGCCTGCCAGCTCGCGTGCGGCAAGCGCCGCGCCGAGCGCGCCGGCGAAGCGGGCCTCGGGCGCGCTTTCGACCGGCGCGGAAAGCTGCGCCTCCAAGCATTCGCGCACGTAGTCGTTCTCGCACAGCCCGCCGGTGAGGAAATAGCGGCTCGCGGGAACCTGCCCCACGAGCGTGGCCACCCGCTTGACCACCGAGGAGATGACCCCGTTGGCGATGTTCTCGCGCGGCTCTCCCTTCCCCACCAGGCTGATGACCTCGGATTCCGCGAACACGGTGCACATGTTGGATATCTCGGTCGGGCGCCCCGCGCACGCCATGGCCGCCATCTCGTCCTGACCGACGCCGAGCCGGTCGGCCATGATCTCCAAAAAGCGGCCCGTGCCCGCCGAGCACTTGTCGTTCATGACGAACTTCATGACCTTGCCCGCCTTAAGCCCGATGGCCTTGGTGTCCTGCCCGCCGATGTCGATGACGGTGCCGTCCGCACCGAAGAGCGCCCAGGCCCCGCGCCCGTGACAGGTGATCTCGGTGACCACCTTGTTCGCGTAGGGGACCGCGATGCGCCCGTAGCCGGTCGCGACCACCGGCGAGACGTCCACGTTGAAGCCGGCATCGGCAAGCCGGCGGCGCACCTCGCCCGCCGCCTCGACGCTGCTGTAGCCCGTGGGGATGACGATCTTGGCAACGATGGCGCCCGCCGCATCGACGACGACGGCCTTCGTGGCCGTGGAGCCGATGTCTATGCCGATGCCCACCGTCGCACCTTCGATTTCCGCCATGCGCTCCCCTTTCCACCTGCGGCAGAAACGCGCGAGCCCGCTCCGCCGCCAACCTGCACCAGAAACAACTTCCGGGCCCCTCCGCACACTAGGCGAAGAGGCCCGGAAGCACTATAGCCTTACCTTAGCAGAACCTATCGCGCGCAGGATCTATTTGCCGCTCAAGCTCGACGATTCGCTGAAACGCCAAACCCTGCGCGCAGGCAAGCTCCTCCAAGCGCGGCCGGTCGGCGCAATCGATAAGCAGGCTCGACCCGCATTCGCTGCGAGCCTGCCGCGGCGTCGGGGACACCCGCGCGCCGATGCCGGCGCCGCGCGCGGCCTGGTAAAGCGCCAGCGCGTCGGTATAGCCGTCGAATAGCACGTAGCAGGATGTCCCCGCTTCTTCGCCCATATCTAGCCCAGCATCTCCACGAAGGCGCCGATGCGCGTGCGCAGCTGCTCGGCGTCGTTGTCGGTGTAGTCGGTCTCCAGGCCCAGGCACGGGATGCCCTCGGCTTCAAGCGCCGTTGCGACCGCGGACTTCTCCACGTCGTAGAGCGTGCAGAACTTCAGGTTGACGTCGATGACGCCGTCAACCTTGTACGCGCGCGCGAGGCGGATGATGTCCTCGATGCGGCCCGGGTTGGGCGTGAAGCACGCGCAGTTGTTCTTCATGTAGCGCTCGGACAGTGCCTGGAACTGGCCCTCGAGCGTGGTCGCCGTCTCGTCGACCTCATGCTCGAAGTAGCGCGTGCCCGTGCACATCTCCTCGCACACGACCGCCGCGCCGCTCGTCTCGATGATGTGGTGCAGCTTCCAGTTCGGGATGGCCAGCGGCGTGCCGGTGAGCAGAATGCGCTTGGTGCCCGCCGGGAACACGCTCACGCCCTCGGCGACGCGGCCCTCGAGCTCGTCGGCGAGCTTGTTGGCCATCTCGGCGCAGCGCGCCGGGTCGTCGAAGAACGCGATCTGGGTCATGAGCAGGGCATCCTTGCCGGAAATGGGGATGCAGTTCGTGGCCTTGCGCGTCTCGTAGACGCGGGCGAGCGCGCGGCGCTTGGCGTTGACGGTCTTGATGGCGGCGGCGAGGTTTTCGACCGTCAGCTCACGGCCGGTGAACTCCTCGACCATCTTCGCGAAATCGGCGATCTCGCCCGCCCACTTCTGAATGTCCTTCGGGCGCTTCATCTGCGGCATGTCCATGACGTAGGTGGTCTTGTCCGCACCGAGGATCTCGTAGGCCTTCTTCTTGCCATCGCAGGTGGTCTCGCCCACGTACATATCGGCCACGCCGAAATACGGGCACGTATGGCCGAAATGCGCGCCAAGCGACGCCTTCACGAGCGGGCACACGCCGGTGGGCAGCACCTTTTCGCCGGCCGGAACCCAGAACTGGCTGCCGCCGCACAGCCCCGTCACCGCCCCGCCGCATGCGATGACGATCTCGTCGGGCACGTAGACGCAGAAGGTGCCGAAGACCTTGCCGCCGGCCTCCTTGAGCTCGACGAGCTCCTGCGGGCGGATACCGTGAATGTCGCTGACGACGAAATCGTAGAACGCCATGTTCTCGGGGCGGTTTTCCTGGGACAGGTACACGTCGCCGAACGCCTGCGGCAGCACCGCGCAGAGCTGATCGTGCGTTTCCAGGTCCATGCCAAGGCTTTTCCAAAGGTCGTGGCGGTCGGTCATGATGCCTCCTTTTCGGGCCGGGCGCCCCCGCGCCCAAAACCCCTCGTCTGGTATGCGCGGCAACGATACACCGCGGCGAAACCCTGCTTGGCAGGGATTTCGTATGAAGATGAAGCAGAACCGTACAGACTGCCTGAAGCTCTCTAACTTCAGGTGTTCAAGAAGAAGAACGCCGCAGAATCGCGTTCGAAAATATCTAGTTCGCACTATAGCACGAATCGATAGCACAAGGTATGCGCGCCGCGGCGGGCGGACGGCGGGCGGCACGAGCTGGCCCGGTATCCAGGATGCGCCCAACGTAGCGCCAAGCGCTTATGAGGAGCAACTACAGCAGCTTCTTACGGATCTTCTTGAGCCAGTTCTTTTTAAAACTGCTGCGCGCGCCGAAAAACCGATCGTCTGTTTTAGTGGCTTCCTTCGCCTCGAACTTTAGCGCCGTGAGCTCAATCGTGCAGATAAAGTCGGCCGCCTGCGCGAGCCGGTAATCTTTGGGGCTGCCGTCCTTGTACATGACGGCGTTTGTGGACAGGGCGTACTCCACGGCGTCATGAAGGGCCTTGGTCACAACGTACTGGCCATCGTCGTAATACACCTTGACCTTGTCAAAGCGCTGTAAATAGTTGAGATTATCGAAGATGAGGTTCACTATGTCGCGCCTGATTCTTGCCCCAAGAGCGGCGCTGCCGAAGAACTCGTCCTTCCTATATGAAAACGTATGGTACTTGATAGGTAGGTGCTGAAGCATGGTGAAAAACGATTGCAGCAGGCGCTTCCTGTCCTGGATGTCCATGCCCTCGTAATCATCGTGCCCGTTCATGAGCGGACATGCATGCAGCGGGATGTCGGGAAGGCCTTTCGCCCGCAAGTCGTTTTCGTATATGTTGATAGGATGAGAGATGCTTTCATCCTGCTCATGGAACACGAGCGTCAGCAGGTAATACTTGGATTCCGTTCCGCTTTCGCCCGACTCGTCGGCGAACAGGCTGATTTCGAGCACAGGCTCTCCTCGCGAGATAAAAAATGCCGGAGGACAACCTCCGGCTCCTGGAAGCCCCTTCTTTCGAAAAGACCAAATAGAGTATCGCATACACCGTTGCGAGATACAAGAGCCGTGTCGGGAAGCTGAACGGCGAGCAACACCCGGCACCCGGCGCCCACATCATGCGCGGCGAAGCATAATGATATACTCACCCGCAAGCAAACGATGCACACCCTCACCAGCGAAAAGGAAGCCATGAGCGACAGC
>CAVCPR010000040.1:0-22524 GCA_963604235.1 Anaerovoracaceae bacterium
CCGTTTTCGGTTGGCGTTTGGCCCGCATTTCGAGTTTTCGGGATGCGGGCCTTTCTGCGTTTTGGGGGCCGTCCCAGCGAGGCGCCGCCGCGGGCGGCCCGAGCGGACGGCAATTCGAGCGGGGTTGATTTCCGGGCGTGGTTGTCCGTCAGGGAGTGCCCCCGGGCCGTTTTGGCCGCACTTGCGTACGGCCCTACAGACAGATTCCGCCGTTATTTCGGAGGGGCATTCCGGGCAGACAGCTTCAGTGTTCCTTCCACAGGCCACGCTTCGGGCAGGCGGATTCCTTATTAGGTAGCCCGCGTTAGCGGGCGTCGGTGTTTTTTGGTTGCGTTGGGGCGGGCAGCCGCTTTAGCCCTTCCGCGGGGGTTTCGTGCGTGCGTGCGCATCGGGCGGGTTGGCGCGGTACAATGGCGCAAGTTGAAATTCGAGAAGAAGGAATAGCGAGTCGTGGAACTGATCGGGGCTTTGATCGTCTTTGTGGTGGCGTTTTTCCTGGGGTCCATCCCCTGGGGCGTGATCATCTCGCGCGTGTTCTATCACACCGACATCCGTCAGCACGGCAGCGGCAACATCGGCACGACCAATGCGCTGCGCACCATGGGCAAGGTCGGCGGTGGCGCGGTGTTCCTGCTCGACTTCGGCAAAGGGCTCGCTTCGGGAGCAATCGCGCTGATGGCGGTTGGGATGTTCGGCGGCGGCACGTCGCTGACGGGCCGCACCGTCGGCTACAGCGACTTCGTCACCGTGGCGTTCCTCGGCTGCACGTGGGGACACATCTTCAGCCCGTGGCTGGGCTTTCGCGGCGGAAAGGGCATCGCGGTGGCCATCGGCTGCCTGTTCGTGACGTTCGGGCCTATCGGCGCCATCCTCGAGCTGGCGCTGTTCGGCGTGATCGTCGCCGCCACGAAGTACGTCTCGGCCGGCTCCATCGCGGCCGCGGCGCTGTGCCCCGTGCTCGGCGCGTACTATTTCCTCATCTGCACGTTCGCTCCGGCGGCCTTTGCCTGCACGCTGGCGGTGGGCTTGACGGTCATCTGGGCGCATCGCGGCAACATCGAGCGCCTGCGCGCCGGCACCGAGCGGCGCATCGGAAGCAAGAAGACGGAAGCGTAAGGGGGCGACATGAAGGTTGCGGTCATCGGCGCCGGTTCCTGGGGAACCGCACTGGCGCAAACGCTGGCGAACAACGGGCATAACGTGGGGCTGTGGGCGCGCAGGGCCGAGGTGGTGCGCAGCATCAACCACGAGCACGTGAACCCGCGCTACCTTTCCGACACCGAGCTGTCCAGCAACATCGTGGCGACCACGTCCTACACCGACGCGCTGCTGCGTGCGAAGGCGGTCGTGGTGGTGACGCCGTCGAACCTTCTGCGCGGCGTGGCGCGCGCGTTTGCCGATGTGGTGGACGCCGATATGCCCATCATCATCTGCTCGAAGGGCGCCGAGGCCGAAAGCGGCCTGCTCCCTGTGGGCATATTCGAATCGGAAATGGGCAACGCCGATCGCCTGGCGGTGCTTTCCGGCCCCAACCATGCCGAGGAGGTCATCAAGGGCAAGTTCGCCGGCACGGTCGTGGCCAGCACCAGCCAGCAGACCGCCGAGCTGTTCCGCGACCTGTTCGCATCGCCGACGTTCCGCACGTACACGTCAAACGACGTGACCGGCGTGGAGCTGTGCGCGGCGTTCAAGAACGTCATCGCCATTGCGGTGGGCGTGTCGTACGGCCTGGGATATGGCGACAACACGGCGGCGATGCTCATGACGCGCGGCATGGCGGAAATGAGCCGCCTGACCGTGAAGTGCGGCGGGCAGGCCATGACCTGCATGGGACTCGCCGGCGCGGGCGACCTCATTGCCACGTGCACGTCCGAGCATTCGCGTAACCGCAGCTTCGGCGTGGAGCTGGCCCAGGGCGGCACGCTCGACGCGTTCCGCGAGCGCACGCACATGGTCGTGGAGGGGGCGCTTGCCTGCAAAACGCTGCAGACGCTCTCCGACGCCTACCAGGTGGAGCTGCCCATCACCGACGTGGTGCGCGCCGTGGTGTGGGAAGGCGCCGATCCGAAAGAGGCCGCCAAGCAACTCTTCGCCCGACCCTTGACGACGGAGTTTTACGGGCTATAAGGTAAGCCGGGTATCGGCGGGTTTTGTCGTCGCTGCCATTGCGGAAAACAGCGATGCGCCTTCGGCGCTTTTAAACTGTGCGAGCTCGCGCTCGCATCTGCAAATAGCATGCTCACACCTACAAATAATATGCCCAAACAAAAGTCCTGGTAGATGTGCTAATTTGTCGGCAAAATTTCGTAGGGTCGAACGCAAGTTCGACCCTTTCTAGATAGCGCCGAAGGCGCGTCACAAATTTCTGGCAAACGCTCGCTGCGCCCTTACGCGCGGGGGATTTCCAGAAGCTTTTGCTTGAGGTCGGCTTCCATACGGCGCATTTCGGCTTCGGCTTCGGCGCGCTTCTGGCGTCCCTCGGCCTGGATCTGCATAACCTCGTCGAAGGTCTTGATGAGCGTCTCGTTGGTGTTCTTGAGCGTCTCGATGTCGACGATGCCGCGCTCCGATTCGCGCGCAACCTCGACGGTGGACGTGTGCAGCATCTCGGCGTTCTTCTTGAGCAGGTCGTTCGTCATGTTCGTGACGGCGTTTTGCGCGCGCACGGCCTCCTCGGAGTTCGCGATGCCGAGCGCGAGCACCATCTGGCTCTTCCACAGCGGAATGGTGTTGACGATGGTGGTCTGGATCTTTTCGACGAGCACGATCTCGTTGTTCTGCACGAGGCGGATTTGCGGGGCCGTCTGCATGGCGATGGTGCGGGTGAGGTCGAGGTCGCTGAGCTTCTTCTCGAAGCGGTTGCACATGGACTCGAAGTCCTGCGCCGCCTGCGCGTCCTCGGCGCGGCCGGTCTCGTTGGCGCGCGCGATCAGTTCGGCCAGCTCGCCGGCGCGTACGTCCGCGAGTTTCTTGCGCCCCGCGAGCAGATACATCGTCAGCTCCTTGAAGTAGGTCAGGTTCAGCTCGTACATCTGGTCGAGCATCGCCGCATCCTTCATGAGCGTCATTTGGTGCGCCTTGAGCGCGTCGGTGATCTTCTCGACGTTCGCCTCGGCCTTGTCGTAGCGAGCGCGCATCGTTTCGATCTTGTTCGCCCCCTTCTTGAAGAAGCCGAACAGGCCTTTCTCCTCGGTGGCGTCGAAGCTGCGCAGCTCAGTCACGACGTCGGTGAGCAGCCCGCCCACCTCGCCGAGGTCCTTCGTGCGCACGCTTTGGAGCGCCGATTCGGAGAAGTCGGCCATCTTCTTCTGGGCGCCCGCGCCGTACTGCAGGATGGCGGTGGAGTCGCGCACGTTGATTTGCTCGGCGAACGAGTCGACCATGCGGCGCTCCTCGTCGGTGAGCATGCTGTCGTCGAGCTGGGCGGCGGCTTCGGTGCCGGGCGCGATGGCCGTGCTGTCCACCGGCTGCGCCACTAGGGGCGCGGGCGTCGGCTCGTCGGAAAGCGAGGGAGTGAGCGTGAGCTGCGGGGTTTGCTGGAGAGCGTTTTCGGTGGTCATGTGGGTACCTTTCCTTTTGGACGATGGGCTGCTTGCTTGGGAACTGCTGGTTGCTGGTTGCTGGTTGCTTTGTTGCCGTTTACTGCTTGCCGTATGTTTCTTTGCCTGCGTTTTCGAACGGGCTTTTCGTCAGGCCGTCTTGCGCGAGCACCGTGTGCAGCACCGATATGTCGGCGGCGACGTCGATCGCCTTGTCGTGGAATAGCGAATCGAGCAGCTTCTCAAACGCCGTGTTCAGGCTGGCGAGCGCGCCTTCGATTTCCTGCTTCGACGCGCGGGTGCTGTCGGTTTGGACCGGCTGACCTTCCAGGTCGCGATAGGCGTCGATGAGCTTCACCGCAGTGGGCAGGTAGTAGTCCATGAGCTGATCGAGGTCGCCGATGACCTCGGGATTTTCGGCAGCGGTGTCCAGGATGGCGCGAAGCAGCTCCTCCATTCGATCAAGCGCTCGCGAAGCTTCTTGGCCTTTGATTGCGCTTTTGCCCTCGCGAAGGGCGGCGATGAACGCCTCGCCGCGCTCGAGCGTTTTGCGCTGATCGGGCGTTGCGGTCTCGGCGCTTTCGTTCGCATCGGGCATAACCGAAGCAGCCATGGCGCGCTGGCGTTGCTGCTGCGCGGCGGTCGCACCGGCGATCTTGTGTTGCTCGGCGGCTGCGCGGGTTACCAGCAGCATGTCGGCGGTCTCGTCGAGCGTCGCCTGCTTGAACAGCCCCTTCGCGATCATCGTCTTCACGTTCACACGAACCTTGCCGGTTGAGGCGGCGCTGCCCTCGGCCAGCTCGGCGATGCCGATCGTTTCGCGCGTGCCGATGAGGTTGCGGTAGCGGTCGAAGGCCGCGGCGAGCCGCAGCCGTTTCATGCCGGCGAACACGAGCGCGCCGCATCCGAGCACGCCGATGCCGCAGAGCGCCATCATGCCCGTGATGCTGGCGAGCGCCGCGATCGCTCCCAAAATAAGCACGGGCACCGCCACGAGCGCGCCTCCGACGATGAACGCCGCGCCGACCGCACGCTGCCCGGTGGCGCTGCCGTAGAGCGCGTTCTTGCCCGGTCCCGAGCCTCGCATTGCACGATCTTTCGCCTGGGAAGCCTTTTGCATGGTGGCGCTTCCTCCCGTGGGGGCTTGCTTGTCGCCGGCGTTTCCCGTTGCGGAGCGCCCGGTGCCGTTTTCTTCCCCCGCCGGCCCATAGGAGTAGCTGAAGCGGCCGGAGGACGAGGAGTGCCGCGTTTGCGCGCGGCGATCGGTTCCAGCGTGATCTGCGTTGTTGTTGGGGGTCGTCATATTCGCCTTCCTGCCTGCGGAGGCCCGCGAGGCGCAGCGTGTGCATTCAATTCATCTTACCCCAGAAACAAGGTTCCGTCCGCCTTTGTCATGCCCCCGTCATCGAAGTTGGCAAGGGGGAGCGTCGAGGGTTTGCCCTGCGATTCGCTATCGGCACAAGGCTACGAGCGCGGTGCCGGCCACTATCATCGCCAGGCCGATGGCGCTTTTGCGCGTGAGGCGTTCCTTGAACACTATCCAGGCAAACGCGATGGAAACCAGCAGCGAGAGCTTGTCTATCTGCACGACCACGCTGACCACGCCCGTTTGGATGGCGTAGTAGTAGAACAGCCAGGAAGCGCCCGTGGCCAGGCCCGATGCGGCAAGGAACCCGAGCTCGCCGCGCTTTGTTTGCGCCACGAGGCCGCCCTTGCCCTTTCCGATGACGATCGCCCATGCCATGACGAGCACGACGCAGGTGCGGATGGCCGTCGCCAAATTGCTCTCGACGCCGTCGATGCCCACTTTCGCCAGCACGGACGTGAGCGCGGCGAACACGGCGGCGGCAAGTGCGTAGGCAAGCCACGCATTGCCGTCGCCTGCGCGCCCGTCGCCCGCCTCGCTGCTCGCGGGCTTCCGCTCGATCATCAGAAACGTGCCCGCGGTCGCCACCGCGGTGCCGACAAGCTTGAGCGCCAAATCGTTCGTTTCGGCGAACAGCACGATGGACAGCACGACTGCCATGAGCGTGCTCGACTTGTCGATGGGCACGACCTTGTTCACGTCGCCGCACGACAACGCCTTGAAATAGCAGATCCACGACCCGCCCGTGGTCAGCCCCGAAAACGCCAAAAACAGCCACGACTTCGGCGAGATCGAGCCGATTTGCCCAAACGACCCCGCCACGCCGACCATCACCCACGTGAACACCACCACGACGCAGGTGCGCAGGGCGGTGGCCACGTCGGAGTCGGTGGTTTTGATGCCGCATTTCGCCAATATGGAAACCACGCCTGCGAACAGGGCGGATGCGAATGCGGCGGCTACCCAGGCTTGCATGTCGGCAGACTACTCCTCTGCTGCGCTCGACGAGTCCGCGGCTTCCTTGGCCGCCTTCGCCGCGACGCCCGCCGCGCCGACGGCAACCGCCGCAGCCGCTACGGCCGCCATATTCGTGCCGTCGCCCGTCTTCGCCGAGGTCTTGGCGGAGCTGCCGGAGCCGTTGCCGCTGCCGGGCTCGTTACCGGTCCCGCCAGTCGGCTCGCCGCCGCCGGGCGTGCCGCCGCCCTCGACCACGTACTTCGCCGGCATCGCGGCAAAGCCGCTCGCCACGCCCGAGGTGGTCTCGGCCCCGACCGTGAGCGGACGGCGCCGCGGGTCGACGATCTGCTGCACCTGCGCGCCGAACAGCGACTCGGAGAACTCGTCGGCGGCAAGCCACGACAGGTGGTCGGCCTGCGCGCACAGCGTCGCCGGCTCCTCGTCGACGCCGGCAAGCGCGGCAAGCGATGCCTTCGCGGCGGTGATGTTCGCCAAAACGGCCGCCGGCGTGGAGTCGTCCGCGTACGGGTTCGAACGCGGGTTGCTCAGGTGCACTTCGAAGTCGGTCGAGCCCTCGTAGCCCTCGGGCATGACGAAGCTGAAGCGGTAGGTCCTCCTAAAGCTCGGCCACAGGATGCCGGACGCATCGCGAATGTCCTCGACGACCTCGAAGGTGACGGACCCGTTCTCGTCCTCCACGGGCATCTCGTCGTCGCCGCGCACGGTGCGGCAGTTTTCGGCGGACGGCTGATAGTATTCGCGCAGGTCGGAGTACTCCTGCTCATGGACGACGGTGCCGGCCTGGTCGGTCACGGTGACGGTGAAGCCGGTGATCAGCGCGTTGCCGACGTTGACCACGTCCACGTAGAAGCCGACCGTGCAGCCCGCCGCGGCGAACGGCGACTCGGACTTCACGCTCTCGCACTGCACGGCGAGCACGTCGGGCACCGACACCTGGTAGATGTCGCACTTCGCCTCTTCCGCGTCGGTGATGCTGGTCATCACGAAGTCGCGCTTGCCGTTCGAGCAGGTGAGCACCTCGACGCTGTCGGGCGGGAAGGCCAGGCGCGCGATGGGGTAGAACTCGTGGTAGGCGCCGAGCGACTCGATCCAGCGCGACTCGAACAGCTGGTAGATGGGCTCGGAGGTGGTGTTCGTGTACGAGCAGCCGCCGAAGTTCGCCCCCGTTTCGGGGTTGTAGTGGTTCGCGCTGTAGACCTCCGCGCCGTCGGCCACAAGCGCCGCCACGTCCTCGGAAAGCGCTGCCCCTCCCGGCGCGCCGTCGCTGATGTGCACGGTGTACATGCGCTTGCCGTCGGCGGTCGCGATGCAGTTCGACTCGTTGGAGTAGCCGTCCACCTCGCCGGCGACGAGCTTGCGCGTCCCCGCGTCGAAGCGCACGACGTTGTTCTTCTTCTCGCGCAGCACCGAACTGGTCTTGAAGTACGAGAACACGGTGTCGGATGCCTCGTGCTGGCGGCGCGAGAACGAGGCGACGTCGTCGATGGTGACCTGGTCGTCGCAGTCCATGTTCTCGTCGTCGAACCTGAACGAGCGCACGAAGCTCACGTCCGCGTCGCCGTCCATGCCGCTCCAGGCCAGCAGCGTATGCAGGCGCTTGTCGTAGACGCCCTCGGAGATATAGGCGGAATCCTCTTCGCTTGCGACCTCGAAGGAACCGCCGATGAGCGTGCGGTTCGACACCGGGAAGGCGACGTTGGTGTTCTCGGAAAGCGCCAGGTCGAAGTCGCGCACCACGAGGCCGAGCAGGTTCAGCGTGGTCACGTAGATGCCGCTTTCCGCTTCGCTTCCCGCCTTGTCGTGGTAGTAGTAGAAGCTGCAGCGACGGCCCTGCACCCAACCGGTCGAGCCGCCCGAGCCGATGCTCTTCTGGATGACCGCGTGCGGATGGTAGGTGGCCACGCCCTCGTCGAGCTTGGACCTAAGCGACGCCACGCGCACGGGCAGCTCGGCTTCAAGGCACCAGACGACGAAGGTGACGAATTGCCTGGCCACGGACTCCTCGTAGGTTAGCTCCTCGCCGTCTTCCATGACCAGCGAGGTGATGGCGAGCGTCGCGTACGTCAGGTCGGGAAGGCCCTCTATGCCCGGATCGACGTGCACCTCGAAGTCGAAGTCCACGTCGTAGCGGTTCTCGGGCGCCACGCCGTCGACGGCGAAATCGACGATCTGCTCGTCGTCGAACTTGTGGTTCTCGGCATCCCAGAGGCGCAGGCATACGCGGCTGCGGGAGGACGTCCCGTCGCCGACGGGGACCTGGGCGGTCACCAGGCGCGCCATGACGGTGTGGCGTTCGGGCTCCACGTTCGGGCGCGGGTAGGCGCAAACGGTGCGCAGGCGGGCGTTGCTGTAGACGTCGCCGTAAATGAGCTTCTGCTCGGTGGGAACGAGGCCGAGCAGCGGGTTGTAGGTGCTTAAGTTCGCGAAGTCGTCCTGCGTGCCGGTTTTCGCCAGATCGCTCGTGCCCGTGAAGCCGGCGGTGAGCTTGCCCGCCGCGCTCAGTGCCGCGTACGGGCTCGCGAAGCTTTCCGCGGTGGCGGGGCCGGCCGCGACGATCACGGCATCGGGGACGCCCATGCGCGTGCGCGTGTAGGTTGCCGGCGAGACGGCGTCGACGGCAACTTCGCCATCGGATCCGGTGAGCACCTTGCCTTCGGGAGCCTGCAGCGCAGCCGCGTCCTTCATGGTCGCCTTGAATTCCGAAACCGTGTCGAGCGCGGCCTGCGTGAACATCTTCGCATCGGAGAAGTCGGCGTTCTTCAGCGCCTCGTTCATCGCCTGCGTGGCGGCCTCGAGCGACGAGGAGACCTTATCGGTGTCGCAGATGGGGCAGGTCCAGGGTTCGGCGAAAATCGGGAACGCCTTGGAGAAGAGGATCGACTGGATGACGAGCTGCAGATTGGCTTCCAGGTATGCTTTGGCGTGGATGTACGTCTTGGGAGAGCTGCGGTCGAACCTGATGTTCAGCATGAACCTGAAGTAGCCCCTCACGCCGACGCCGAATATGCCCTTCAGCCCCACGCAGACGGAGATGCCGATCTCGGCGCAGATGACGAACACGAACTGCGCGGCGATGCCGCCGGCATAGTGGTGGTTCCATTGGATGTTTTGGAACCAGTTGTCGAACGCCATGCCGGCGGCGATGCGAGCCTGCATGAAGACTTTGAAGTCGAAATTCCAGTACAGGGGGATGCCGAACAGGGCTAATTGGGATCCGAAACTTCCGTCGACGCCGAGTTTGAAGGCGGCCGCGAAGTCCAAGGTGCCCTTGTACACGTCGTCATCGGTCACCGAACCGGTGCCGAACGCCAAAGCCGTGAACTCCATCTGGGCGGTCACGGCTCGGGTTACGCGCGAGGCGCCGCAATAGGCGTTATCCTTGCCCACACCGGAATACGCCGATTTGGAGGATTTCATATTCTCATTCCAGGCGTTCTTCCACTGCGCCAACCCTGCGGAAAGGTCTCTGCCGCCCCACAGCTTGAAGTTTTCATCGGGGGTTTTGTTCTCGCCATTGACGCTTTTGTAGGTCGGCATGACGCCGATGGTCACCGAAACGCCGAAGTTGCCGTAGGGGTCGTCGAAGATGTCGACGGGAAGTCCGGGGATGCCCAAAAGGAACGTGTCCTGAAGGTCGAAGAACAGCGAGATCGGGAAGCTCGGGCGCACCTCTCGCTGGCCGAGGGGATCGAAACCGATGGTGAGCGCCTTGCCGCTGTCGAGCCCGCCGTTGAACACGATGGCTTTCTGGAACTCGATGGGCAGCTCGGCGGTCTTCGTCGCCTCGCCGTCGGCGCTGAAGCGGATTTTCACCTTCTGACCGGGCTCGATGATGCGAAGGTACTTGTCGGTGAACGCCGCGCGCGCAAACTGCGGCTCATCCGCGTCGCGCGTCGCCTTTTGGCTTGCCACCTCTTCGTCGTCGATGAGCAGGGAAACCTGCACCGCGGCGCTCGTGTTTTCGCAGGCCACCTGGGCGGCGAAGGTGTGGTCGAAGTCGTTGTAGTCGCCCACGGCGGCGGGTTCTGCGTAGTGCAGCGCGTCGACATTGTCGAGCGTCACGTAGCGCAGATAGGCCGAACCATCGTCAGCTTCCACGGGGATCTCGATGGTGTTCGCGCGCACGCCGTCCTCGTCGGCCGTGGTGCCGGAGATGATGAAGGTTTGCGGGAAGTAGACGTCGCGGCAGCCCTCGGCGGTGGCGAGCACCTCGCCGTAGAACGAGTACGTGGGGGAGCTGTCGTCGTCGGCCTCGAACGACAGCGCGCGGATGTTGATGACCGCGAAGCCGTCGTCGTCGGTGGTGACGGAAAGCTCTTTCTGGTTGTAGAGCGACTTCACCGTGACGGCGACGCCGCCGACGGCGACCTTGCCGGATGCGGTCTCGCGCATCGCCATGATGGGCACTTCCTCGCGGTTGAGCACGTAAATGCTGAAGTGCTCGTTGCCGTCCTCGTCGGCGTAGGCGTTGACCCGCGTGCCCGACGCGAGGGTGACCGAGCCCAAGAAGGTCAGCGCGCCCGCGACGGCGGTGGCGCTCACGAAGGAACGGCGCGAAAGCACGGGGTTTGCCGCAAGGGCGCACGTGGCGGCTTCAAGGTCGAGGGCGGAGTCGGTAGATGATTCGCCGCGCGGGGCGGCAAAGCGAGTGTCGTCGAATTCAGTTCCCATGGCGAAGCCTCTCTCTGAAAAATACACCGGCTCATTTAAGTATAGCACCTTAGAAGGGAATAATTGCTGATGGCGGGCATAATTTGATGCTTTGTTGACGCGTGTTGCGCTCGTTCGCCGCAAGGGTCGCGGCTCTCGCGCGGCCCCGGCGCGCTACCTCTGCGCCGCGCCCTCCTGCTTGCGCCGTGCCGGTGCTGTGGAAACGCGCAAAGGCGCGCGCGGGCGCCGGTATAATGCCCCGCATGAGCATTTTCGGGCACAACGGCACCAAGCCGCATAAGAAGAATTTCCTGACGCGCCGCATCGAGGAGTGGTGCGGACGGCTGCTGGGCGCCGTGAACGAGCGCACGTTGGCCGAGCAGGAGGCCGAGTACGCCGCCGGGCGCACCACGCGCGACTACATTTGGAACACGATAGGCGTGGGGCTGTGGGGCATGGTGTTCCCGCTTCTGACCATCGTGGTCACGCAGCTCGCCGGCGCCGAGCAGGCCGGCATGTTCTCGCTCGCCTTCGTCACGGCGCTGCTGCTCATGTTCGTGGGCAACTACGGCGTGCGCAACTTCCAGGCGTCGGATCTCGACGAGGAATACTCGTTCAACGACTACCAGGCAAACCGCATCCTCACCTGCGTCATCATGCTTATCGCGGGCGTGGCGTACTGTTCTTTGCGCGGGTATTCCGACCAGATGTTCCTCATGAGCATGGGCGTGTACGTCTACAAGATGATCGACGCGCTCGCCGACGTCTACGAGGGGCGCCTGCAGCAGATGGACAAGCTTTACCTCGCCGGCATGTCGCAGGCGGCTCGCTCGCTCGCGGCGCTTGTGGTGTTCAGCTTCGTGCTGCTTATCTCGCACAGCGTCGCGGCCGCTTCCATCGCCATGGCTGTCGCTGCCGCGGCCACCTTTGCGGTGTTCACTTTCCCGCTCACGCTTCTGGAAACCCCCAAGTCGCGCAGGATGGAACCCGCCCACGTGGTGGGGCTTTTGAAGCAGTGCTTCCCGCTGTTCGTGGCGCTGTTCATGTACAACCTCATCGACAATATGCCGAAATTCGTGATGGAAGGCGTGCTGACCTACGACAACCAGCTGTATTACAACGCGCTGTATTTCCCCGCGCACGCCATCCTGCTGACGAGCGGATTCATCTACAAGCCGCTGCTTCTGCGCATGGCGGCCGCCTGGGCCGACCCGGCCAAGCGCAAGCGCTTCGACCTGATCATCTTTATCATTTTCGGCGTGATCGTGGTGATATCGCTGGTGATGGCGGGCATCATGGGATGGTTCGGCCTTGCGCTGATGAGCCTTCTGTACGGCATCGACTTCGAGCCGTACCGGGGGCTGTGCTACGTGATGCTCGCCGCCGGCGGCGTAACCGCGGGCATCGAGTTCCTCTACCAGGTGATCACCGTGCTGCGTCGTCAGCGCGCCGTCACCAAGCTCTATCTCATCACGTTCGGTTTCAGCCTGTTCGTGCCGGTGTTGCTCGTGAACTTCACGGGGCTTCCCGGCGCGGTCATCGGCTACCTCATCGTCATGTGCATCCTTTTGGTGTTGCTGGTGAGCGAGTACATCTCCATTCGAACCGACCTGCGCCGCAAGCTGACGGGCAAGGAAACGGCCGATGCGGAGATGCCGCGTGCGAGCCGGGCCTTGCCGGCGGCGGGGCGCTCGACCGCGAGCATCGGCGACGCGGCGGTGGACCCGGACATCGTCGCGAAGCTCGCCGGCGAGGAGAGCCATGGGCCGAGTTACGGCTTCCGCAGGAGCGGAAAGTCGGGGCTGCCGTTCGGAATTGGGAAGCTCGGCGATTTCGGGAAGCCGCGCGCCTCGAGTCGCGGCGGACATGCGAGCCGCGGTGGATACGCGAGCCGCGGGTCGGCAAGCGGATCGGCGCGAGGAGGCCGCGGGTCGGCTAGCGGAGCCGCCAGCGCACGCCCCACGCGCCGCAAGCCGCAGCAGCGCAATGGGGGCCGTAAATAAGGCGCGCCTTCGCGCTAAGACGGTGATGTCGCCCCATGCAGTAAACGGCGTTCGCCACATGAGGGCGCGCGGACGGCGCATTCAACCCTGCGAATATGACCGTTTTCCTTATTTTGGGAAATACCGCAATTTGCTCGGGGGGGGGTGTTCAGTGTTCGTGTATACTCCAATACAGTGAACATCCTCGATTTAGCCGGAAGGAGTGGGGAGTGTCATGAGCGGGATGCATCTTCTTATCCTCGAGGACGATCCGGAGTACGGGAACGTGCTGCAGGATATGGTGGCAACCTATCCTGGGTCGACCGGCCTTATCGTCGACGTCATCTCGAGTGTCTCCACGCTTGAGGCGCTTATCGCCTCCGGCGTTCGCATCGATATCTTCATGACCGATATCAACCTGGGCAAGAACAAGCCCAGCGGTATCGAAGTGGTGCGCCGCTATTTCGCGAATTCCCGCAAAACCCAGATCGTCTATATCTCCGGTTACGTGGAGTACTGCACGCCCGTCTACCAGACCGATCACACGTATTTCCTGCTGAAGCCGGTGAAGCAGTCCGACCTGAACGCCGCCCTGGACAAGGCGATCGCCAATCTGCGCGGGTCGGTTTCGTCTCCGGTGGCCCTGCAGCATGGCGCCACCGTCACCATGGTCGACCCCGCCGACATCGAATACATTGAAAGCGATCGCCGCAAAGTGCGCGTCTTCACCGCGTCGGGCCGCATGTATGAAACCTACGCCACGCTCGGCGACATGCTCGGCATGCTGCCGGACAGCTTCGTGCAGTGCCATAAGAGTTATCTGGTGAACATGGCCGCGATCGGGGAGCTGCAGCCCGACAAGGCGATAGTGCACTCCGGCGCCGAGATTCCCGTCAGCCAACGTCAGCGCCGCAGCGTTCGTGAAGCCTTCTGCAACTTCATTGGGTTCGCAAACTAGCTTTCCATGACCCTGAAAACGTGCAATCTCATGCTGCTCGCGCTCGTCGCGGTGGGCTTCGTCGTCTCCACGGCGGCATTGATGCACCGATTCGGCGGGCCTCGGCGCACGCAGCGCATTGCGCAGCTGCTGTTCCCGGCAAGCCAATTTGCCGTGGTGGCGCTGCTCTTTGCTTGCTGCATTGCCTATGAGCTGCCCCTATATGAATCGGTTGCCTTTGCTTGCCTGGGGCTTGGCTGCCTTCCCGTCGACGCACGCCTGTTTCAGGCGCTCGACCGCTCCTTCGACGCCGAGGCCGAGGAAATGCGCTCCCAAATGCTCGGCAGGCAGCTAGCGGTGCAGCAGGCGTGCCAGCATTATGCCGAGGTGGAAGCCGTCGAAGCCACCCGCGTGCGCTGCTCGATGATCGAGCAGCTGCGCGCCGCCGACGCCCAGCTCGACGAACGCAGCGCCGCCGGTGTCGCGCGCGATTTGGAGCGGGCCGTGGAAATTGCGGGGACGCGGGCAGCGCGCCTGTGCGCAAACCATGCGGTCGACGCGCTTCTGCAGGTGAAGTCCCATGCGGCCCGCGATGCCGCCATCGAGTTCACCGTCTCCGTCGACCTTCCCATCGATCTGGCGTTGCCCGAGGTGGAAGTGTGCGCCGTGCTGGCGAACCTCATCGATAACGCGATGAACGCCACGCGCGCCCTCGACGAGGGGAGCCGTCTGGTTAAGGTGTCCGCGCGCGTGCGGGCGAATTTCCTGGTCGTGACCGTCGGCAACAGCTGCGCGGCGGCAGGCGGCGGGAAGGGTGCGGCGGGTTCCGCGCCCGCTGCCGGCAAGCCCGCCGCCGGTGTAGCGCCCCGTGCGGGCGCCGATTCGCGGCCGTCGCTTGCCGTCGAGCACGGGTGGGGGCAGGGCATCGTGCGCTCCATCGCCGAGCGCCATGGCGGCACGTTCGACGCGTCCGTCAACGATGCGGGGCTCTACGTCGCCACCGTCGTGATGGAGATTGACGGGGGAGGTGCGCGATGACGGGCTCCTATTCCTTGATCGAGTGGCTGTTTGTCGGCTTATTCGCGAACGCGATGTCCCTGGGTTCGGAGCTGATTTTCGCGTGGCTCATGACGAATCTGGTCAGGGTGCCGAGAAAGACGCTGTACTGGGTGGTGACCTTGGCTTTCATGGCCGCGACGCCCTTTGTCCGCTCCTTTGCGCCGCCCGTCCTGGTGTTGGTGGTGAGCCTGTGCGTGATCGCGATTCCCGTCGTGCTGTCGGCGGGTTCGCTCGGGCGCCGGCTGCTGCTCACCGCCATCGCCATGGCGCTGAATTTGCTGTGCGATGCGCTAATCGCGGCTGCATGGGCGCTGCTGTCGGGCTTCGCCGAAATCAGCTTGGGGGCCATTTCGCAGTTCCCGGCGCTGTTTGCGTCTCTCGAACTTATGCGCTTCGCGATGCAGATTGCCCTCTCCTACGGGCTTATCTGGTTCGTCGGGCGTTTCTTTCCCGACGCGGCCGGCACGGGCGGCGACGAGGTGCCGGCGGTGCTGTATCATTTCATGTGGTTCCCGATCATGCAGTTCATGCTGCTTACCATCGCGTTTTTCGTCATCACGTACCAGTGCGGCCTTGACGCGCTCATGAACGCGGCGCTTGCGGTGCTCGCCGGGCTGTGTGCCCTTGTCGACGTGCTGCTGCTGCGTTCGTTTTCCCGCGCGAACCGCGCCGTCAAGGAGGCCGCGCGCGCCGAGGCGATGCAGGCGCAGCTCGACGAGTACCTGCGCTTCTACGAGCAGACCATGGAGCGGGTGACCTCGGCTGCGCGCATGCGGCACGACCTGCGAAACCAGGTGCAGGTTGCCACCGCGCTGGCCGATCGCGGGGAATTCGGCCGCGCGCACCGCTACGTGCAGGGGATGCTCGCCGAAGCGCAACGCGTCTCGCGCGAGCTCGGCGACGACGATGTGGTAGGCTGAGCTTGCCCGATGCGCGCGCCGTCCGCGGTGCGCGTGGAGAAACTTCGCGAAGGGAGCGTCATGCCAACGCCCGAATCCGCCCTGTCCAGCGCCCTTGGCGCGTCTGCCGCCGCGCCCGCAGAGCCCTGCGCCGCGACGGCGCCCGTCATGCCCGGTGAGCTCGATTGCTCGCGCGCCCAAGATCCCGAAACAGGACGCGCGAGCGCTTCCCGCGTGCGTGCCCTCGGCGAGGCCGCCGCGCCCGCCATCGTTTCCGCCCGCCGCGCCTTCCATCGCCGCCCCGAGCTTTCCGGGCACGAGCAGCATACGTGCGAAATGCTGTGCGAACACCTTGATGAGCTGGGCATTCCCTATAGGCGCGTGGCAAACAACGGCATCTTGGCGACCATCGCCGGTACCGCGCCCGGCGCTTACGACGCCGCGGGCCGCCCGCGTCGCCGGGTTGCCCTGCGCGCCGACATCGACGCGCTGCCCGTCACCGAGAAGACCGCCGCGCCGTTCGCCTCCGAAAACGAGGGAGTCATGCACGCGTGCGGGCACGACGCGCATATGGCGATGATGCTCGGCGCCGTGCGCATCCTGAAGGACCTGACCGATCAGCTCGCCGGCGAGGTGCGCATCATCTTCCAGCCGGCCGAGGAAATTTCCATTGGCGCGCTGTCCATGATCGAGGCCGGCGCGCTCGAGGGCGTTGACGCCATCTACGGCGCGCACATTTGGAGCGAGGTGGACGCGGGCGAGGTGTCCTGCGCGCCGGGGCAGCGCATGGCCAACACCGACTGGTTCCGCGTGGACATCGAGGGCGTGAGCGCGCACGGGTCGATGCCGCACAAGGGTGTCGACGCCGTCGTGGTTGGCGCCGAGCTGGTGATGTCGCTGCAGGTGCTGGTCAGCCGCGATGTTTCGCCGTTCGAGCCGGTGGTGGTGACCGTCGGCGAGTTCCACGGCGGCGAGGCGCGCAACATCATGGCGGGCCGCGCGTGGCTTACCGGCACGGTGCGCACATGGTCGCCCGAGCTGCGCGCCGAGGTGCCTGAACGCCTCGAGCGCATTGTGCGGAAGGTGACAAGCGCGTTCGGGGCGAAGGCGACGTTTGCCTTCGAGCAGGGAAACGCCGGCCTGGCGAACGACCCGGACTGCGCCGAGGTGGCGCGCTGTGCGGTGGTCGACGTGCTGGGAGAGGAGGGCGTGGCGGACTACCGCGGCACGCTTTCCGGCGAGGATTTCAGCGAGTATCTGCGCTACGTGCCGGGCGTGTTCTGTTTCGTGGGTACACGCAATCCCGAAGCGGGCGCGACCCATCCGCAGCATAGCTGCTACTACACCATCGACGAGGACGTGTTGGCGAAAGGAAGCATGGTAGCAGCCCAATGGGCCTGCAGAATGCTTGCGAAATAGGTTTTTGAAGCCGCCCGAGCCTGCGCACATGCCCGATCCTGCGCACATGCAGCCGCTTTTCGAACCGCATCAGGAGCGTGTGAATCCTGGTCTAACAGAGCCGATCTTGCAGTAACGATAAGCATGGAGAAGCATTACCATCCTCGGTTGATTTTCGTAGGCGCGTACGCAAGTGCGCGCCCTAATAAAAAGAGCGAAGCGCGTCACTGAATGTATGGCAGGCGCGAGCAGTCGGCTTCGGACTCACGAAGATAAGGCAAGCTTGCCATGTCGATTCCGGTCTCACGGAGCCACGAGATTTTGCAGGGCCGAATGCAAGTTCGGTCAGTACTGGAGAGCGCCTTTGGGCGCGGCGGTGATTTCTCGTCGGGCTTCGGCGTCCCTCCTTGCGGCCTCGATTCCTTCTTGAAGCGTTATAATGGCTCACGTTGATTACATGCTTGAGGAAGGACAATCTATGCCGGAGATGATCTCCGTTGAGCAAGCTCGTGAACTGGTGCTTTCCCGAGTTTCTCAACTTGATTCCTGCGTTGTTCCGGTTCTTGAGGCCGCAGGGCGCGTTGCCGCCGCCGACCTTACATCCGACATCGACATCTCCCCGTTCGCCCATGCGGCGATGGACGGGTTCGCGCTGCGCACCGCGCAGATCGCCGAGGCGTCCGCCGCCCGTCCGGTGGAGCTCGACGTCATCGCCGAGGTTGCGGCGGGCGATACCTTTGAGGGCACCATTGACGAGGGGCAATGCGTGCGCATTATGACCGGGGCTCCGCTGCCCGCCGACGCCGACTGCGTCGTCAAGTACGAGATCGTCACGAACGTGGCCGGCGAGGGGAAGCCGGGCGGGCGCGTTGCGTTTACCGAGCCGGCGAAGCTGCGCGGCAACGTGCGCGAGGCGGGCGAAGAGGCGAAGGCCGGCGAGACCGTCGTGGCGGCGGGCGAGCTTATCAACCCTGCCGGAGCCGGCTTTCTGGCCGGGTGCGGCATCGTCGAGGTGCCCGTGCCGCGTCGTCCGAAGGTGGCCATTATCTCCATCGGATCGGAGTTGGTGAACCCGACCGACATGCCGACGGCGGGCAAGATCCGCAACTCCAACAGCTACGCGCTCGCCGCTTCCGCGCGCGCGGCCGGTGCCGAGCCTGAGATTCTGCCCATTGTGGAGGATTCGCTCGAGGCGTTGAAGGCGGCTGTTTTGGGCGCCACGGAGAAGTTCGATTTCGTCGTCACGTCCGGCGGCGCTTCGAACGGCGACTTCGACTTCATCAAACCCTGCGTCGAGCAGACGGGTGAGCTGCTGATGACGACGGTGAACATGCGCCCGGGCAAGGCCCAGACGTTCGGCGTGGTGAACGGCACGCCGGTGTTCGGGCTGCCGGGCAACCCCGCCGCCGCTTACTGCGGCTTCGAGATGCTTATCCGTCCCGCGCTGCGCAAGATGCAGGGCTACGTGCACTTCGACCGCCCGCGCGTGAAGGCGCGCCTGGCGCGTGACGCGAAGAAGAAGGACCCGCGTCGCATTTACCTGCGTTCGACGATTTCGAAGGACGAGAGCGGTGCGTACGTGGTGGAGCCGGCGAAGAACCAAAGCTCCGGGCTGTTCGGTGTGCTGCAGCGCAGCAACTGCCTCGCGATCCTGCCGGAGGGCAACGAGGGCAGGCAGGCCGGTTGCGAAGTCGAGTGCATCCTGCTCGACGTGTCGGAAGACGTGTGCCTGTAGAAGCTCTGTGACGCTCGATTTGAGAAATCAGCGTCGCGCCTCAAGTCGCTCTCTTATACGGTACGAGCTTTTGCTCGTACCTCGTACGAAAATTGAAAGCGGTTCAGCCTTTGCAGTGGATGGTAGTACCGCAACAAGATTTCGTAGGCGCGTACGCAAGTGCGCGCAGTGTTGGAAAGCGCGAGGCGGGACACTATTGTGAAAGAAAGGAAGGGGACCGATGTCTCACGATCATGAACATGAGCAGGCTCCGTTGAAGTTCGCCATCATCACGTGTTCGGACACGCGCGGCATGAAGCAGGACACCGCCGGCGCGGCGCTCGAGGGGCTTATCGCCGACGCGGGTTGGACATGCGCAAGCCATGTGGTGGTGAAGGACGAGGTTGACCAGATTAGCGCTGCAATCGTTGCCGCGTGTGACGAGGTCGATGCCGACGTGGTGTTGACGTGCGGCGGGTCGGGCCTGTCGTTGCGCGACGTGACGCCCGAGGCGACGCAGGCCGTGTGCGACCGCAACGTCCCCGGCATCGCCGAGGCCATGCGCGCGCACAGCCTCGCCATCACGCCGTTCGCCATGCTGTCGCGCGCGCTGTGCATGCAGCGCGGGACGCACCTGGTCATCAATCTGCCCGGAAGCGAGAAGGCCGCCCGCGAAAACTGGGATGGCATCGTGGCGGCCCTGCCGCACGCGGTAAAGATGATGGCCGGCGGCGGCCACTAAGGCTGTAAAGGAAGCGCACGGAGCGCGGAGGCGCGAAAAGGTTTCGCGCGAAATTCGTGACGCGCCTAAAGGCGCTATCTAAAAAGGTTTGAACTTGCGTTCAAACCTACGAAAACTCGCAACAGCGATGACTTTGACGATATGCCGAAACTCGCAGCAGCGATGATCCTGAGGGTATGTCCTTGCGACAGCAAGTTTGCTCTGCGTCAAGATTCCGTAGGCGCGTACGCAAGTGCGCGCCGTAATAGAAAGCGCGAAGCGCACCACTATGTTAATGAGACGAGGCCCTGCGAGTGTTTAACTCGCAGGGCCTCGTTGGTTTCAACTGCGATTCGAACCGCGGTTATTCCCTACACGTAATACCGCGGCATGCGGTGCGAGAAGCCGATGCACAGCTCGTGGGGGATGGTGCCGAGGGTCTCGCACAGCTCCTCGATGGAGACGGCCGCCTCACCCTGTTCACCCACGATAAGCACCTCGTCGCCGATCTGCGGGTCGATGCGCTGGCGACGCGCGTAGGAGCGCAGGTCGACTTCGAACATGCACTGGTCCATGCAGATGTTGCCTACCTGGTGGCAGCGCACGCCGTCGACGATGAAGTCCGTACGGCCCGAAAGCCCGCGGCGCAGACCGTCGGCGTATCCGACGGGCACCGTGCAGATCTTCACGCTGCCGGAGCTGCGGTAGTTCAGGCCGTAGCTCACACCCTCGCTCATGGGCACCAGGCGCGTGTCGGTGATGCGCGCGTGCACGCTCATGGCGGGCTTAAGATCGATGAGCGGGAAGCACTCGGGGCAGGGGTAGTAGCCGTACAGGCCGATGCCGAGGCGCACCATGTCGAAGCGCACGTCGGGGTAGCGGATGGCGGCGGCGGAATTCGCGCAGTGCACGATGCCCGGATTGATGCCCGCCTCGCGCATGGCGTCGACCGCCTCGATGAAGCGTTTTGCCTGGATTTGGAAGTCGAGCGTTTCGGGGCAGTCCGCCGTCGCGAAATGCGTGAAGGTGCCGACCAGATCGAGCGCGCGATGGAAGCCCACCTGATTCATGAAGGAGACGACTTCATCGTGGCGCACGCCGATGCGGTTCATGCCCGTGTTCACCGCGAGGTGGAACGGCGCCTTGAGGCCCATGGAGTCGGCTGCCTCGGCGTAGCTGATGGCGAACTCGGACGTGTAGACGGCAGGCATGATCTTGTAGGCGAGCAGCAGCGGGATAGCGGACGCGGGCGGCTCGGCCAGCATGAGGATGGGTGCGTTCACCAAGCCCTCGCGCAGCTGGATACCCTCGTCGACGGTCGCCACGCCCAGATAGTCGGCACCGGAATTGAGCGCGGTCTTCGCCACGCGGACGGCGCCGTGGCCGTAGGCGTCGGCCTTTACGATCGCCATCAAATGACGCCCGGCACCGATGGCTTTCTTGACGGCTTGCGCGTTGTGGCGGATGGCATTCAAGTCGATTTCAAGCCAGGACCAACGGCGATCCTTGTGCGGGATAGTCGCCAACTTGTCGGGGTCGAACGAGGCCTTCGGTTGTTCGGGCACATCCTCGAAGTCGGTCGGCTGCTGCGCGTCGAACGCAGCTTCGTTGCGCGCCTCGGCTTGTGACAGGAAGCTTGCGGCTGCGCGACGGGGTGCGGGCTTGGCCGCTCCGCCGGCAGCGCGCTGTGCCTCGCGCGCGCGGATGGCGTCGGCGGCGCTTTCGAAATTGCTATTCGTATTACGACGGGCGAACCCGGTGAATCCGCTCGGAAGATCTTTGTCTGCCATGATGAAAACCTTTGCATTGTCGTATGGAAATCGCCGACAAGTATAGCACTCGGGATGGCCTGATTATGTTTCTTAACGGGGGTGCATGGCGGGTGGTGGGAGCGAAAGGTTCTGCCGAACGCCCTGGACTCACCTATCGATCGTTTTGGATCCGCGCAGTGACTCCTGTATCTTCCGTAATGAAAATCTGAAAAGCTTTGACAGGCTTAATTTAGTCAAATATCTTACGTATTAGAGTTAAAAGAAATCGTTACAGGGGCGCTGACCATGCATAACGTTGAATATATCTGCTCGCAGTTCGCCATCCTCTCCATTGGCGATGCTGACGACGATGGCGGAAAGTACCACCTGCGCGACCTGCTGCTACTGAAACCCGGCACGCGTGACTACCTCGCAAAGCAGGTGCAGCCGTTTCTGGAGAAGTACGGGTTGCGCTATCGCATCGACCTTGCGGAGGGTCTGTCGCTCTTGCCCAACGAGGTTTACGACGAGCCTGCTCTGAAGAAGCTTGGCTATTGCATCGAACGGAATGCAGCAATGGGAAAACGTTACAAGGCGGTACTCAAGCAGGGTACCGATGGAACGTTTGGGGAAGGATATGCTACGTTCGTTGTGCCGATCGACGCGCCGGAAGACGCGGCTCCTTCGGTGAATTCGCGCCTCGACGCGGCGGGCTATGCAGCGCGCCTTGGATTGATGTCCATGACCGGTGAGGCGAGCGGCCTTGAGTTCGATCATCGCGATCGCCGCGGCGAGGCGTACCGCTTCACGGTTCCGGAGTGCCTTGCGCCGAGCGAGGATTCGATTGTCTTGGAGGAGACGGTGGGTGAGGGCAGTGCCGCCGAGCCGCTCCACGCGCGCCTGCGTCGGGTGCAGGGGACGCAGTTCGAGTTGACCTTCAATCTGGTACGCACCTACGAGTTGCAGCCGAACGGCATGCGAAAGACGGTCTATTTCGACTACGTGCCGCTCGAGGACGGCGAGCCGGTTGCCGGGGCGGCAAACAGGGTCGCCGCCAACCTGATGCTCATCGCACTCGCCGATGCCCTGCATCGCAGCCTGCGTCCGGTGCGCGTTAATCCTCGGACTCTATGCCTTTCGCGCCTTGGCCGCACCACCATGCTCGACGACCTCATCGATGCCATCGCTTCCGGCAAGTTGCACGCCTGTCCGAATTGCGGTCGCCCGCTCATCGGTAATTCGGCTTACTGCAAGCACGGGGCCTGCGCCCAGCGCTATAACGAGCGCGCAAAGGCGGCAGCTCTCGCCGGCGGCATGCGCGAGGAAGAAGTGCTCGCAGCCTTCCCCCACATCCAACCAAAAACCGTCCACTCCTGGTTTGCGTAAGAGTTCTCTTCGGTTATGCACGGGAGGCGGGCATCCCTTGCATAACCGAAAGCTCCGTTAGACCAGAATCGACACGCTCCTAACGTGCGGCAGCAAGATTTCGTGTGACGCATTTTTTGCGCGGCAGCATGGACCCAAGCGATA
>CAVCPR010000041.1:0-21899 GCA_963604235.1 Anaerovoracaceae bacterium
AATCCATGTCTCGGCTCGGGCAGGCGTAGCCCTTGAGGCGGCAGTACTCGAGAAATGGCTCGACGGAATCACGCCCGCCGTTCCATTGCAGATAGACGCCCATCTTACGGTCCTCCGTGGTGATCACGGCGCGATTTCCCATGGCCTGTTTCCTTTCATCGTATTTTTCGCTATGGGCAAGAAGGGCGCCGCGGCTTTCGCCGCGGCGCATCCGGTTTCCGCGCATGCGCGGGTCAGGCGATTGCCGGAACCTGACTGCGCATATCGTCGATGCCGTTTTTCAGATCGGCGTCTCCGATACATCCCCAGCAACTGTCGATCAGCTCATCGCCTTTGAACAGGAACACGCCGTAACATTCCCCCGCCGCCCATGCGGAATATTCCTCTACCTCGTTTTCGAGTATTGCGCGCACATCCTCGCGGGCCGGTTCGTAAGTCGTCGAGCTTAAATATCGTCCGGCTTCGCGGTCGCTCACCCAAATGAAGCCCACGGCGCCCGAATCCCAGGGGTCGCAGAACGGGCGCGTCGAGTAGGCGACGCCCGAGTGATCGAGGCAGTAGACGGTGAGAAGCGTCCCCTTGCCCGCGAGGAAGCCGGGAGCCTCGGCGCACTCGGCGATGACGCGGGCAAGCTCCTCGGCGTCTCCCCACTCGTTGTAATCCTCGACGTCCTCCCAGCCGGCGCAGTTCGGCACCAGGGTGCTCTCGTAGTAAGCCTGCAGGCTCTCGGCCCCGTCTTCGCCTTCCGTGAAACGCAAGGACTCGAAAACGCCGGATTTGACGGCGTCGATCATCTCGTCGAGCGTGAAGTTATCCTTTATCTCGGCGCGCAGGAAGTCTTCCGGCTTGTCGTAGGGGTTCTCGTCGGGCGATGCGTAGCGGCGCATCCACGTGTACATATGACCCAGGCCATGCCGGCGCGGCGAAGCCGCATCGTCGTCGTGGCACCATTCGATCGTGTAGCCGTCGGGCAGCGCCTCTTCCTCCATGATCTCCATGTGCATCATTTCTTTCCTCCTTTGCCGTGGCTTTGGTTTCGATGGTTTGAGAAGGAGCCGGGCGTTTCGCCCGGCGATAAATGGGTTTTCAGTGTTTGGCAGGGGGTCCCCGCGCGCTTGGCGAAAAGAAGAGAGAAGAAAAAAGAGGAGCGATAAAAATAGATAAAACGTTAGAACTGAATCCTTGGAAATATACGCTCAGAAGCCTTGCATGAGATTAAAGTGGTAGAAATATGAAAAAACGGGCCACTTGTAAAAATAACGGCCGAACGTGATATATTTCGAATTGGGAGTTTTGACACTCGAGACTCCCACCTGTCAGAAAAAACCCGGCCTCGCTTGAACCTCGAGGTCGGGCTTTTTTGTCTTTTAGGGTTTTTCGGCATTCGTACCTATAGCCCTATGCTCTTCCCATCCGCGCGGAATGGGGATCGAATCGGCGGAGGTTGTCTTGTTTTATCAGCCTGCCGGCAAGTGCGTGTTTAGAAGCGTCCGTCTCCTCGGCGGTGGGAAGCATCTTATCCACCCCGAATTCCCGCATTTTGGCATCGAAACGGCGTGCGCATTTTTCCAAGGCGTCGAAATAAAACCTGAAATCGCCATCGGCTTGGGCAATCTCGAGCCAAGTCTTGTAATCTCGCTCGAATTCGCTGTCAATGACTATCAAATCACGCTCCGCGAGGATACATTGGCGGAGCATGAGCACACGGCCTATCCTGCCGTTGCCGTTCTGGAACGGGTGGATGTGCTCGAAGCGCGCATGGTTGCGCGCGATGCCCTCGAAGCCGGCATGTCGCGAGTCCATGGCGGGCAGCAGCTCCGCCATGGCGGCGGGCACGTCGCTCGGCAGCGCCGTCTGGATTCGCGAGCCGCGGATGCGGTTCGCGATCAGTTTGTAGTGGCCGGAGAAGCCCTGCTCCTCCTCGCGCGTGCCCCGGAAGAGGATTCTGTTCATCTCGGCAAGCAGGTTGTCGGCCAGGGGGCAGTCGAGCGTATCGACCATGAAGTCGAACAACGCGATGGAGTTCACTGTCTCGAGAACGTCGTCCAGGCCATGCTCGCCGCTCACCACGCCCTCGTCGACGAGGCGCTGCAGCTCCGACTCGGTGAAGGTCGAGCCCTCCAAGCGGTTCGAATGGAACAGGAACTGCGGCTTGATCAGGTCGTAGCACGAGTTCGGGGCTTCCTTAATGAGGCGAAGCTGCTCGGCGGTGATTTTCATGGTGTCTCCTCTCGGTCTCCGTAGTCTACACCGCGCGCTTGCTGCGGGAGGAGCTCAACGCCCCCCTAATCATCAAGGTACACAATCTAGACGTTGCAACCGCGATCCAGCAAAGCGCCCGCGACCTCGCCGGCGAGGGCGTCGACGGCCTCCCAGTATCGACGCTCATACTCCTTGCGCCACTTGTCGTAATCGAACTCGCCGGGCTGGATGCCCAGCTCCTCGGCTTCCTCCTCGTCGTACCAGGGGGCGCCGGGCTCATCGACCGCCCGATGGTACAGCTCCCAGCCATGCTGCCCGGTCAGGTCATCGTACTGGTGGAGCAGTTCGTCGAGCCACTCGCACAGAGGCACGGGCTCGTCGGGCAGCAGGCCGTCGCCGTAGTACTCCACGACCGCCTCGCACCGCTCGGGCACCTGCGCGAACTCCTCGAATTCGTCCTTGCACTCGAGATAATGCGCCTCCGGAGCCTCGACCCACTTCCACATCCAGCTATTGCGCTTGTTTTTCCACGCCACAACCGTGTACCAGCCCGCGCCCCGCCATTCCGTCGCCATGATTCGTCTCCTTTGCTTTTATGGGGTGATGGCGGGGCCGAAGCCCCGCCGAGTGATCGGTTTCTACGCTTAGAAAACCGTCCTCCATCCGGAATAATCGGCGCTCCATGAGTACCAGCTTGAGCGATAGCCGTTGAGGCAGACGGTCATTTTCGCGGCGTTGCCAAGCTCGCGGGCCTTGTTCTCGAGTTCCGATATGGTCATGCCATCGCCAAGCGTCGCGCCTGTGCTGAATATTACTTTGCCATCGGCATCGAAGATAGTGGCGGTCTCGTAAGACTCGACGTTGTGGCGGGTAGCGTTGTTCTCGAATTTCATGATGTTCTCCCTTCAGGTTTCGCGATTGCCTCATGCCCTCGCTGAGCGTCATTATCCCGTGTCCGGTTTGCGGACATGGAATAAATCCGGTGCGTGCAAAGTTTTCCCGCCAGCGCGGCCAAGCCGCCCGGTAGCCGGGCCGGGGGACACCCCCCGGCCTGGAAGGGGTCGCTAGGCGCAGGGCTCCATGGCGCCGAGGCAGTCGCGATGCCACCTCACCATCGCGCGGCCGTTGCCAAGAACCATCATGCTGACGGCGTCGAAGCGGATAGGCATGTCTGTGTATCCTTCGCCGCACTCGGCGAGCCATTTCGCAGCCAGTATCTCGCTCGTCTCTCGGCCGGCGGACCGGGCGGGGAACCCGTCGGTGCCGCGACGGGCCGCGACGTCCACGAACGCGAGCGCGCCGTCATCGACGACCACCAGGTCGATGCCGTCGGCGACGCCTGGGGTCAGCCACCCCCGGTCGATGATCTCGCAGCCCCTGCTCTCCAGGAGCCTCGCCGCCGCCCCGATAATCTCCTCGTGTTTCATTTCCATGACGTCTCTCCTTGTCTCGTTCGCGATTTTTCCCGTCATCGCCCCTCGCGCCCTGCGGTTTTCACCGCAGGGCCCCGGGGTTTTCTCGGGGGGGGTTAATCCGCGGACTCGACGACGTAGCGGCGGTTCCAAGCCGCCCGCGCACGGGTTGGCGCACGGGTTGTCGGACGGGCAAGAAAGCCTACTCGTACCTGGCGAGGCAGGCCGCAAGGGTCGCTGTGAAGGCGGGGTTGGCCTTCGCGCGCTCGAGCGCGAGGTCTTCCATGAGCTCGAAATCGAACATGTCGAATTCGTAGCGGTCGGAGCAGTCGGACATGACCCTCTCGGCGATATTGGCGTAGTCCGAGGGCGCAAGCGACTGCACTATCGCGTCGCCCTCGGGGCTCAATCCGACGCGCAGGCAGTCAAACACGGCTTGCTTCACATCGCGCGCGGTCGTGGCCACATGGGCACACACGTCGTCGCCCATATCCACGCCGTCCATGCGGTCGGCCGGAATCTCCTCGTCCATCGGCACCAGGTTCGCGGCGCTCAGATAGAACGTGGACTCCCAAAAACCCTCGTTGGCGTCGTCCATCGAGCACCTCGCGTACGTCACCGCGCCGAGCGCCAGGGCATGGCCGGCGACGAACTCGGGCGTGAGGCGCGCCATCGCCGCGTCGGCGGCGGGCAGGGCGCGCAACTGGGCGTCCGCGATGGAGATGACCTCGTCGACGCTATCGGGGCCGTCGTCGGCGTACAGCTCGAGGTAGTACCGCGCGAGCGCGGCCTCGGCCGCCTTGAGCGCCGCCGAGCCGTACTCCCCGGCTTCCACGAGGATTCCGACCTCGTTGCCGGCGATGCGAAAAACCGCGTTCAGGTCCAAAGTGTCGTCGTCCCAGCTTGGGCAAATCTCGGGATACATCGCTAGTCCTCTCTCTAGAATGCTTTCGGTTGGTCGGGCGCCGGGCGTTTCGGCCCGGCGCAGGCCGCGCTCGCGGTTTTCGGGCGGGGCGGCTCCTTTATCAGGCGAGTTCGCGGGGCTTTCAGGCTTGGTCGCGGCCTCAGTCGAGCTGCTGGGGTCCCGCCATGTACCAGGGGCAGACGCGCACGCCCAGGTCTCCCAATACATCCGCGGCCTCGAACTCGTCTTGTGGGACCTCGCCGGAGACGGCCTCGGCGCACTCGCGCACGAAGTCGGCGTCGGCGTAATCCCGCACGAGCCCGTCTCCCAGAATCGCGACCAGAGCCTCGGCCGCCTCGCTGTTGCAGACGTCGACGGCGTCGACGAGGTACGGCGAGCTATCGCGGCTCGTCAGCATCTCCTGGTCGGATATCGCCTCATAGGCCAGCTTCGCCGCAGGAAAACGCCTTTTCGCCAAGTCGTCCCAGGCGCGCACCGCGCCGGCACGCCAAGCATCCATGAACAGCGTCACGACGGCGCCGGCGCGCTCGAGTCCCGCCAACGCCCCGACCTTGCAATAGGCCCGCCCGTCCTCGGAGGCGTCGCCGAGGCCGGCGGCGGCGAAAACCTCGGCGAGGGCCACGCGGCGCTCGGGCAGCTGCGCGCAGCGCCCCGCGCCGCCCGCCCAGGAAGCGATTTCGTCTGCGGCCTCGGACGCCGCCGCTTCAGACGGGAATTCCAGATCAAGTTCGATATAAACCATGTCCGGCTCCTTTCGGAATCGTTTTCTCCACCTAAGATGATACGCCCATTGCGGCGGCGGAGCGGGAGCCCCGTCCCGCCCGGCGGGCGGCGGCGGGGCGCAGGCCAGCTAACAGAGGACGCAGCCCTCGAGCGCCTTCTCGGACAGGTCGTAGCATAACCAGGGAGAGTCGCAGCATGTGACCTTCATAAACTCCGTCTCTCCCACGAGATAGGGCTCGCCAACGGGCAGCGCGAACTCGACATCGACTGCCTTCAACGGCTTCGGCGCGGCCTCGCCGTCGAACGCCTCGGTGTCGACGTAGAACTCCCTCAGCTTCCTGACGCGGGCCAGATTCTCCGTCAGATAGCGCATGCGGGGGAACTCGCCATAGTCCGGCGTCGAGCACGTCACGTGAACGAGCCGCGGGTTCTCGTCGTCCACTTCCCATTCGTCGCAGACGAAATCGAATTCGACGACCTCGCCGTCGTCCATCTCCACCTCGAATCCGCCGAAGGCCAGGCTGGGGCCGAGCTGGTCGATCGGGCGGTCGAACTCGATGTCTCCGAAAAGGCTCATGTCCATGTTTTCAGCATCCTTTCTCTCATCCTGCATCTGCAAGGGAGAACACGGCGCCGGCGCTTTCGCGCCGGCGCACATGGGGCTCATGCCTCGAAGCGGACGAGGTAGCGGATGCGCACCGCCCGCTCGTCGTACACCACTATCTCATCGTTTCTCAGCCCCGACGTGCCGCGGCGGGCGTGGACGCAGTCGAAGCCGCGCTCGTCGAGCTCTCGCTGGGTGTAGCTTTGGCACCACGCAGGGCTGCAGGGGTTGCCGTACGCCACGTCGAACAGGGCCATGTAGACGTCCCGCGCGCCGCCCGGGCGCGCCCTGTCCCAATACGAATCGCTCGCTCCGACGTAGCCCCAGGATTTCTCCCCACCGCCGTCGGCGGCGGAATCCGCGCCCGCGCCATTGGAGCCGAAATAAATCCCGCGCCCGAACATCGCGCCGTGGGCCACGCCGCCGGCCTGGGGAACCCAGAGGGAGTTCTCCAGAATCGACGCCCAGTTGGCGGCGGGGGACCCGTGCCAAAGGCTCCGGACGTCCTTTATCCCGCGAGAGGCGACCCAGGCCTCGAAGCGCTCCGACTGCCTCGCGCAGTCGACGGCGTAGACCTCCCTCACCTTGGCTCGCAGGCGTCCAGATAGGCGCGATTCGACCTCGGCGCGCTGACGGGCGGACGCGAGCTGCACGTGGACGCCTAGCGCGTCGAACGAGGGCGCCGAGCCGCCCGCCTCGCCGCGGGCGCGCTTCATGCCGACGACGCCCTCCATCGCCGCAAGCACGTCCTCCTCCCGCGCGATGACGGACGGCATGTCGCTCTCGCTCTCCGCCATGGCCTCGCGCACGGCGTAGAGGTTGCGGGGCGCGACCTGCAGCAGCAGCTTCAGCTGGCGATTGAACGCCTTCACCGTCTTGCGGCGGCCCATCTCGCGGATGAGGCGGCGCGCCTCCCTCACCTGCTCCACCGTCACGCCGTCGGGAAATCGAAGGTCTCGCGCCGCGCGGGCGTGGGCGGCCTCGGTCAGGAGCCGGAAGAGGCGCTGAGAGGCGCTGAGCGCCTCGAGGGCGGGCCTCGGGCGGTCTTTCCCGTCGGCGGCGGATCGCCTCTCGTCGAGGTATGCCTTCGACTCGTCGCGATAGCCCTTCATCAGCTTCTCCGCGAGCTTGATGTGGAACATCCAGCCCGGATAGGGCGTCTTGACCCGGCGCGGCGCGCCGAAGCCGGAGTTCTGGCCGATGCGCCCGTACTCGGCGCCGATCGTGCCGTCCGGGTTGGGAATGAATCGGTAGAACTTGTACGAGCCGCGCCCGCCGGCGGATTCCTCGGAGCAGAAGGTCAGGTACTTCTCCGGGTAGGCTCCCGGCGCGAGGCCGGGGATGCCGCCCTCGGAGCCTACGGCCGGGAAGATCGCCGGCGAGGCCACGCGGGTCCCTTCCACCATGTGCTCGTCGCGCCCCTTTACGTCGAGGGCGCAGGAACCGAGCGGGCAGGCGACCGAGATCGCGAGGTCGGGGTCGCCCGCGAAAGGCATCGGTATCTCCCTTATCCGCTTTGCCACCGGCCCCCAAAACGCCGACTCGTCGACGCAATCGGGAACCTCGAAGGCCCGCTCGCCGTTGTTGGCGCAGCCGTCATCCCAGGTCAGCCTGACTTCCATACCGTCTCCCTTCGTTTGCATGTCTCTCGCTGAAAAGGCAAACAGCCCCGCCGTTTCCCGGCGGGGCCATTCGACGGCAAGGGCCGACGACGCCGGGACTCGCTAGGACGCGCATGCGACGATGGCGTCGAGCACCTTAACCATCGCCAGGGTGTCGAGCTCGCAGTAGCGAAGGAGGCCTTCGCGGGCGCGCTCGAGCTCGTCGGGAGGCAACCCCTCGAGGGCGAGGTACGCCGCCGCAGCCTGGGCGCCGTTGTGAACCGTCGGCAGGGCATGGTAATCAAGACCGGAGTCGCCGGGGAAGAAAGCCGGGAGCACGGCTTTGATGGAATACGACGAGCCCATCGCCGGGTTGTACAGCCAGCCTTTCTGGAACGGCACCATGAGGTCGATGATCGCGTCATGAATCCCCATGAGGCGGTCTTTCAAGTCGGGGCATGCATCCGCGAGCTCGCGGATGCGCCCGCGCTCGAAGCTCATGTTGTACGCGGCCACGCAGGCACCTTGCGGGATAGCCTCGACGAGCGCGAGCGCCACCGCCCGGCGCGGGTCGGGGCCGGCTTCGGCCAGAAACTCCAGATGGCGCGAAATCAAGGCGGGCGCATCCTGAATATGAATCGAGAACTGGCTCGTGACCTGCTGGTAGGGCTTGACGCCGTCCCAGCGTGGAATCGGGCTCTGGAACGTCTCGAAGTCGAGATGATACACCGGCCAGGAGACGTTCTTCTCGAGGAATGCGGTCAACGCGGCGCGGTCGGCGTGGTACTCGCCGTCGCACTGCCGCGCGCGCAGGACGTTTTCCGACATCTCGCCCGTGCGCATGGCCTCGGCGACCTGCTCCGGCGTGCGCACGCCCTTGTTCCACCACTTCCAGCCGCGCACGCGGCCCATCCCCGCCATCGAGAACACGGAATCCGCCGGCACGTCGGCCCAGCAGCGGCCCTGGAACAGGCAAGGGTGGGGACTGTTGCAATGCTTCCCGATCGAGCATCGCGGCTCGCCGGCCGCCGACGCCGCCGCGCGGGCGGCGTCGATGGCCGCCGGCACCGTCCCCGCGATGCGCCCGCGCACCTCCTCGGTCACGTCCTCGCAGGCGAACAGCTCGCGAAGGTTCAGCTCGCCCTCGCGCACATAGGCCCCGTCGATGTGGAGCAGATGGCACGCTTTCGGCCTGAAGCCCGCCCGCTCCATGACGTAGGCCTGGAAGGCGACGTCGTCATACTGATGCGGCTTCGCCTTCGTCGTGGACTTGACCTCGGTGAGCTCGAGGCCGCCGCCGACGGGGCGCACGATGTCCGCCAGGCAGACCAGGTCGTCCGCCATGAAGCACGCCTCGCAGACCGTCTTTCCGGCATCGAGCGCCTCGCGCGTCTCGCGCGCCATGCGCTCGTAGTCGAAGTCGTTCTCGATGAGGACGAAGTCCGGGCCGTAATAGGCGCGCGCGAGGGCGCCGACCTCGTCGCCGCCGGTCGCGGCGGCGGAGTTCGCATAGGACTCGTCGGCCTCTTCCGGCATGTTCTTCCTGAGCCACAGCATGCGCTCGCATTGCAGGGCCGACGTGTAATCGCTCTTGGAGATCATCATTCCCGTTTGCTCCTTCTCTTCTCGGTTTTGTCCCTTATCTGCGATGCATAGACATGGCGCGGGCGTTTCCGCCCGCGGACTTGCGGGGTTCGCCTCCGACGGCGGGGCTTGGCCGGCCTCGGGGGAAGCCGGCGGGGCTGGGGTCTTTCATTCGTCGACGCCTGCGGCGCGGTGGCGCGGGGAACCGGACGTCTGCGTGAGGGCGCTTGCCCGCAAAGAAAGGGGCGCGGCGGCATCGCCGCGCCCCTCCCGGCCCGCCTAGACCTCGCGGGCGAGCAGCTCCTTGTAGCGCTCGATCATCCCCTCGAGCTCGTCGTCCTCTACGCGCAGGGCGATGCTGCTCAGCTCAGAGAGGCGCTCGTGCATCTCCGCGCGCTCGCGGATGGCGAGGTCGAGGGCGGCGCGCTCGCGCTCGCGGGCGAGCCCCTTCGTATAGCGCCCCATGCGCACCTTGTCCACCACGTGGTGGACGTTCTCGGGGTTGTGGGGGCTTGCCATGCACAGGGACTGCACGTCGCCGATCTTGAGGAAAAAGCCCTCGCGCCCGTGCCCGCACGGGACCTCCACCACGACGATGTCTCCCTCGGAGAGCTTGCCGCGCAGGTGGTCGCCGATGCGGAAATCCCAGGTGTCGCCCTCGACCTCTACCTTTGCGATCTTCATCATCGCTGCCGTTTCCTTGTCCATGCTGCATTTCTTCATGCCGTCGTCTCCTTTCGATCGTTTTCGTCTCTTCTGCTCGAGACGGCATAGCCACAGTCAGCGCCCTAGGCGTTTCGCCTAGGGCATGAACGCCCGCCGCCCCGGGCGGCGGGGTCGTGCCGATGGGATCAGGATGCTCGCCAACCCTGGGTGTCGAAGGCCTCCTCTAGAACGCGGTCGAAGCCATCGAGGTAGCATTCGATGATCGAGTAGGGGCTCTTCGAGCGGTACTGCGTCTTCTGAATTTTGAAGGCGTAGGCGCCGTCGCACACCCACTTCTTGCCCTTCTCGCAGTCCACGCGCGTTTCGAAACGAGTTCCGGGCTTGGTGTCGACGCATGGCGTGGTCGTGAGCTTCCCGCCCCCACGCCTGGCGATGCTGACCTGCGCCATCATCGCCTCGAGCACGTCGATGAACTCCCCCTCGCCCACCTTGATCCTCACCGGAGTGCGCTCGCCGGTGTCGAAGTCGTACTTGAGGCCCTCGAGCATGAACGCGTGCTCGTCTTGGATACGCGCGCATTTAAGATATGCGCCCGGCACCGAGCTCGGGACTCCCTTGGTCAGGATGGGCTTCGCCTCGCAAAAGTCCTTCCAACTGAGGATTTCGAGGTCGATTTTCTCCGGTTCGGCCATGATTCTTCCTTTCCCGCCGTCTCCTATGTTCTGCAAGGACAGAAATGCCGCGCGGTTTTCGCCGCGCGGCACTGGGTTCCGTCTTCCTTTATCGGTTCAGCTCGTTGACCTCTGCGGCGGACTCGCTTATCAGCTGCGCCACGATGTCGGAGCGCGTGCGCCCGGACTTCGCGGCCTGCTCGTCGAGCCTGGCCATCGTCGCCGCCGGGATGGAGAGCGTGACGGTCATGTTGCCGGCGTCCTCGTCGATGGGCGGGAACACGGCCTCGCACTCATCGCCGCTCAGGCGCTCCTCCGCCCATTTGCGGGCTTCCGGGTAGCCAACGGGGCGGATGACCTCGCCCCAGCTCGACGAGCCGTCAGCGCGGTAGCACGCGACGGGCGAGCTGGCGCCTCCCTCGCAATGAAGAAAAAACTCGCCGGTGCGCTTGAGGTAAAGCGTCTCGCAGTAGTAATTGATATTCGACGCATCGTACATGTTCTCCCAGCTGCCCACGGCCTTCGCCGTGTCTGTGTCGTACCTCTTGCCGTTGATGATTTTATACATGGCGGGTTCCTTTCGTTTCGGGTTCCTTCCGGTTAGTCCTGCGGGATGTAGCGGGCATCGACCGTGTACATGCGCTTTCCCGTGCTTGCCACGTCTTGGTACATGTCCAGCGTCATCTTCGCGGCGTACTCGCACGCCTCGCGCGCCGTGGCGAACACGGCCATGTCCGTGATTTTCCAGGCCGTCACGCAGTCGCCCTCGACGTACGCGGAGATGACCTTGACCACGTGGCACTCGCCGCCCTCGGTGATGCAGGGCCTGCGCGCGTTCATCTCGCGGATGGCCTGGTCGCTCAGCTCCTTGACCTCGGCGGCGGACTCGCTTATCAGCTGCGCCACGATGTCGGAGCGCGTGCGCCCGGACTTCGCGGCCTGCTCGTCGAGCCTGGCCATCGTCGCCGCCGGGATGGAGAGCGTGACGGTCATGTTGCCGGCGTCCTCGTCGATGGGCGGGAACACGGCCTCGCACTCATCGCCGCTCAGGCGCTCCTCCGCCCATTTGCGGGCTTCCGGGTAGCCAACGGGGCGGATGACCTCGCCCCAGCTCGACGAGCCGTCAGCGCGGTAGCACGCGACGGGCGAGCTGGCGCCTCCCTCGCAATGAAGAAAAAACTCGCCGGTGCGCTTGAGGTAAAGCGTCTCGCAGTAGTAATTGATATTCGACGCATCGTACATGTTCTCCCAGCTGCCCACGGCCTTCGCCGTGTCTGTGTCGTACCTCTTGCCGTTGATGATTTTATACATGGCGGGTTCCTTTCGTTTCGGGTTCGACCTACGGCCTCATCGTCTGCCCGCCGCTTTCGCGGCGCGGCCACGTTATTTCGTGCGTCCGGACTGGCAGGACGCCGCCACGGACGCCCGGCTCATCACGGGCGCGCGGTTGCGACTCTTTTCGTATCGCGGCATGGGTCTCGAGCCGCCGGCGGCCTTGCATAGCTCCTCGACCACGCCGGCAATGCAGTTGGCCGCGCGGCCATTCGCGAGATAGAGCCGATCCCAACCCTCCCGGCTTTGCAGGCCCCAGCCGGGCTCTCCGGCAGGACTGAACACGACCCCTCCCGCTCTGCTCCTGCAAGGCTTGACGGGTCTGATCGAAACCTCGCCCGACGGCCTCACCTGTGCGCTGAAAAACTCCCTGCCGTTCGATGAAGAAAATGCGAGGTACAGACGAGGCTCCCGCCTCTCGCGGGCGGGGTCGAAGCTCGCCTTGAGCACGATCCCGCGAAACCCCGCGGGATCGGCCGCACGGCGCAGATAAGCCTTCTCGAGCGGCCCTGCATTTCGGTAGACCCGCGTCTTTTCCAGGTCACTGCGCAGGTCGCGGCCCGTCCTCCTGGCGAACACGTCCTCCTTGCGGACCCCAATCAGGGGGATCTTGGGGGCCGCGATGGGCGACGGGTAGGCCGTCACGACGGAGAAACCGTAGGGCGCGCGCCCGTCTGAGCGGAATACGATTCGAACGACGTTCGTCTCGACCTCCACAAGGCTTCCGCTCGGCTCGAGGACGATGGCTTTCTGGAGAGGATCGAGAATCAGCCCGCCGCCGGACTCGTCGACCCATACGCGCGGGTCCGCCGCAAGCGCCGTATCCGCCGCAAGCCGCTCGCCGGGATTCAGCGCCGCCAGCGCGCGAAAGAAGTCCGGCGCCTCCGTAATCATCGAGTAAAGGCACCGAACGAGGATTTTCCCCGCGCAAGCTTCGTCGAAGGAGCTCATCGCGAACTTGCCGTACCCCCTTTCGGCGAATCCCCTGTCGATCAGATAAGAAGGAGACTTCCCGATATGGCGCGACACATGGTCGTCGCCGAAGTCCTCGTCGGCGACATTCTCGAGAAACCGCCCTCTCTCGAAGTCGCGCTGAATCCTGTTCCGGACGTCGTCCAACCATCCAGACATCGGGGCATCACCTCACCCAATCGGACTCTTCGGACTCGCCCCAGAACAGCTCCCGGGCGTCAGGGCAACCGATCTCGTCGGCTTCGGTTTCGGAAATCCAGCCGTAGTCAGCCATGAAACGGACGATATTGCTTCTTTCCATCGCCAGAGTCATGTTCGATGCGATGTCGCCCTTTTCGCAGCTGTATTCCATCCCCTCGTTTACGAGGTCGAGGATCTCCGGCCATAACTTCAGGAGGTTGAGCTCAACCTCCTGAATCCATTTCTCGTTCCCGTCCTCCCTCGCCTGCCTGTATTCATGGGCCAGGCCGGAAAACCAATCGACTTGGCTCAGGGCGCGCGTCGCCGGGTCTGCTTCGCGCCACGTGCAGAAGGCCTCCGCCGCCTCGGGGTGGTCGTCGTAGACCTGGCGATGGAGGGCGGCGACGTCGCTTGCGACGGCGCGGGCCTTGAGCACGACGCATTCTCCTTTGAACCCCTGGCTGTCGAAATCGCGCTCTATCCCGAGATAGGTCTCCAGGCCGACGCCCCGCGTCGCCGCGAGCGCGTTGCGGTACACCCAGTCGACCTCGATCGCCTGGCACTCGAGCTCCATCAGGACTTCGTCCGCCACACGGGAGGAGACCGGAACGAGGCCGGCTTCGCCGGCGGGGCGGACTTCGATGTATTCGGACATTCTCTTTCTCCTTCGTCCCTCGCAGCGTCCTACGTGCATTTTAGCGCGCCCACCCCCGGCGCGTTGCGCGCCGGGGAGCGGAGGGCGGAAGCGTTCGCAAACGAGTTTTTCGCCACGAGCCGGGCGCGAGGCTATTCGGCCGGGCCGCCGGCTTCGGGCGGGACCAGGTCATTCTCGCAGTACGAGTCTGCGATGATCTCCCAGCCCTGCTCGGTGCTGCCCTCCTGCAGCCATTTGCCCATGAGGCCGATCACGCGGTCGATATTCTCCTCGGTCGCCCACTCGACGCCGGGAAAATCCTCCAGGCGGCGGCGCACGTCCTCGCGGCACCATTTGATCTCGCAGAATACGTCGCTCGGACCGATCGAGACATGGGGGCCGCCCGTGTCCTCGTTGAACGCGGCCAGCGCCTCCTCGAGTCGCGAGAAGTAATGTCCTTGAGACCATTCGCGGGACTCAAGGTCGTACTTGTAGCACTCCACGAACGGCTGCGGCGCCGTCAGGCTCGTCATGACGAGCGCGTAGCCGGTCTTTCCGTCGTATTTCAGCAGCGTGTGGTCGATCATCGTCTCTCTCCTTCTCTCGCATGCTTTCTCGTCGATGTTTTGGAATGCAGGCCTCGGCGTTTCCGCCGGGGCTCTCGGGCGCGCTTCGGGGAGCGCGCAGGGGGCTGCCCCGCTGAACCTCGGCTTCAGGCCACGTGGCGGAGCACGCCCGCTCGATGGGTGATGATCAGCATGCCGCCGCCCATCTCCTTGACGTCCACGGCGTCGAATCTGCGCGGGAGCGCCGCCGCCTCCTCCGGCAGCCCGTAGGACTGGATGAAGTCCTTCACGGCGTCGTCCACGGCGTCGGCGTCGGGGGCTTCGCCCGGGTAGTCTCCGAGGACGTGGCGAACCTGCACGAAGGCGAGGCATCCCTGCTCGCCGTCGACGGCGGCGAAGTCGATCGGGGCCTCGAGGCTCCCGGCCTCGCATGCGATCTCGTATCCTTTGCGGGCGATGAACTTCCTCGCCGCAGCGATGATCTTCATCTGCGTGCTCTCCCCGGTTCCCATGTTTCCGCTCCTGTCGGTCGGTTTTCCTATATCTTGCAAGACGTCGAGAAAAGCCCCGGCTTTCGCCGGGGCTTATGGGTTTTTCTTCTCCGAGCGGCTCCCCAGGATTTCCAGGATTCCGACGCTCAGGCGTCCTCGCCGCGCTCGCAGGAGGAACTCTGGAGAATCGAGAGGAAGTAACCAGCCACTTCGTCCAGCGCGTCGATGAGCGGGCGATAGGCCGCGTCGCCCCGATAGGCCTCCATCGTGTCGACGAACGTCCCGCCGACCCCTCGGCTTGCCGCGAACACCTCCCAAGCACGGGCGAACACCTCGGTCGGCGTCCCGTAGTACTCGATTTCGCGCGCGCTCATGCCCTCGGTATCGAACCTCTCGCGAAAGTCTTTCAGGATATGGCGAAACGCCTCTTGGGTGGAGAGCTGCCCGCGCTCGAAATCGTACGCGTGCGCGAATTCGTGGAGTAGCGAGCGCGGGGCGCGGGGGTCGATCGCGACGGCGTTCAACAAGGGCGAGTAGACCCCGATCGCGCGATGACGGCCGCACTTGCGGAAACGAAGGTCGAGAGCCGACTTGTCGACCGGAGGGAGCTCGCCCGCTATGTCTCGGGCGCGGAACTCGCCTGTCATGGATTGGAACAAGTCCATGTCCACGTCGTCGTCGATTTCGACATGGCGAAACTCCTCGGCGAGATATCCCGTCGACGCAGCCTCGCGGTGGGCCCTGTCGCAGTTCCTCTTGTCCTCGAACACGCCCGCTATATGCTCCGCGCCGGCATAACGCCGGTTGAGCTCGCGGCACGCCTCCTCATCCCAGCGCACCTCGGCAAGGTCTCGCAGGACGCCGCCCAGCCCGTCGCGGGAGTCGGACCATTTGTCCTCTTGGAGTATATCGTGCATCCTGACCGTGATGAGTTGGCTTTCACTCTTCGCGAACTCCGCAGCTTTGGCCTCGAGCTCGGCATCCGTGCCGTAAATCTCCAGGTAGTCATCCTCGTAGAGGAATCGCACCCGGATGCCGTTGCCGTCCTTCTCGCGAATCTCCGCCCATGGCGCGCGCCCGGTCGCGGGAACCGCGCGGCGCTCGACGAACCCGCGCTCGTCCATTTCGTCGAACCATTCGCGAAACTGGACAAAACTCGCGAGCTTTCCGTTCTTGGCGCGCGAATACACGAGGTCGGAAAGATTCTCCGCACCGCCCGCGCCCGCCGCGATCTCCATCAGCCCCAGCACTGTCGGGAGCTTCATGATGAACATTCGAGCCTCTGCCCCATCATCCCTAGAACACCATCCATGCCCGCCCAGCGCGCGCTTCTTCGCTTTGTCGTGAGCTACCACGGCGAGCATTTTTGGGTCATTCGCGACGCGGAAGCAGCTATACGGGCCCTCCACGCTGTCTTTTATCACCTCTGTCTCAAGCCCGCTCAAGGCCTCTGCCGGGGAGAGGGCTTCCGGCGAGACGCCGAGGTCCCACGCCGCACAGACCTTCGCGATCTCGCCGACGCGGGCTGCTTCGGCGCCGGAGAGAAGATAGCGGCCGAGCTTCGCGGCGATGGACCAGATTGACGAGTTGAGATTGAGCTTGCCGATGCGTTTCTTCGGCGCGAACATCGGGGCCTTGTACGGGATCAGGGTCTCGATTCTCTTGTAGTCCGACATGTTCTCCACTTGATGCTTCTTCCATCCGGTTTTTCGTCAAGATGGAAAGAAGCCACCCCTGTTTCGGGGGTGGCAGATGCCATGCGCAATCTACTCGAATCGGATTCAGCGCTCGGCGTCCTCCCTCACTCTGACACGCATGCCGACGGCGGCTAGACGATGCGGACGTGATCCATGAACTCGCGGAGCTGGTCCGCCGGCATCTCGTCTATGAAAAGGCATTCGGCGAGCGCCGCGCGCAGTTCGAGAATGAATCGGGCATCGGGAGAGGCCGCCATAAGGTCGAGATTCAGATACGGATCGACCGCGAGCACGCCCTCGACGCAGGGAAGCACGCCGGCGGTCTTCCACTTGACGCCGGCAGCTCGAAGCCAAATTCTCAGCCGCACGCCCCCGAAATCGCCCGCGAGATACGGCTCCCGCAAACGACGGCCTTGCAGACGCGGGCGAGGCCGCGCGTCGAACAGGCGCCTGGCTCGCATAAGCGCGCGGACATCGCGCGCCAGGAGATCCAGGCCGTACGGAAAGGCGTTGTTGCTCAGTTGCCAGGCATCGGCGGCGCACTCCATCATAAGCGCGACATCATCGACGAGGCCGAGGCGCTGAATCGCGCAGGCCAGCTCGTAGGTTGCTACCGAAGACATCAGTTCTGCGGCCTCCTTCCTCTTTCTCCCGCTCCGCGGCTTCGAAACGAGGCTCGCGCGCCTTCTCCCGAACCAGTTTTCGCAGTATCGCCAAATCGATATAATCCTGCGGCCTGGATGTCTCGGCGGGGCTCGCCCCGAGAAGGCTAAGGGTACTTTCCTTCATCTGAATCAACTGTTCGCAGGTGGCGACCGTTATGCGTCGCTCCCCTATCGCAAGCGTCTCCGTCTCGAGCGTGTCGAGCGTAAAGCCGTTGAGCGAAACGACGCTGTCTATCCCCACGGCGAATGTGCCGTGGGGCCCGAGGGCAGGTGAAATCGATTCATTATCGCCCTCGGCAGCTTCGAGCTGGGCAAGCTCCTCTTCCACGTCCGGCGACTGAACGCCCTCTAACGCGGCGATTTCGCCGCGTTTGGTTGCCAGGGCGGAAAACGACCGCTGGTCTTCGACCATGATGTCGATGTCGTAGGTTGCGCGGAATTCCGTACAACCGGCGTTTCTCGCCTGTGCCAGAACCGCCATCCCGCCGACCACGGCGTACGGCGTGCCCTCGGCATCGAGTACCTCCGTTAGAGCTGCCGCCTGCGCAAGCAGGCGCTCGGCCACGTCATCGCCCACCTTCGCCGGGGTTCGGCGCGAAAATGCGCTCTCGCTTCTCCCGCATAGACCGTTCGATGCGTCGGTATTCCCGTTCTCTCCGGTCGAGCTTATTCCTCGGGCAATTCCACGGAGCCAAGTAACGAGCGACATAGTCAACTTCCTCCCCCGAGCTTGCCGGGACGCGTTTTTGCATGGCCCGCCTTTCCGTTCGCTTTTATCGGCATTGATTCTAGCATGCACGGCGCCGATGGAATCAGGATACGTTCCTGCCTAGGGCATCAAAGACCGCGACTTGACACTCCCCATGGATGAATCCAAGGGGGAGTGTCAATCGGTTACCTTGCGGATGACGTCGACGTCGAGGGCGGCGCCCAGGGTCGAGCCGTCGTCCCAGACGATGTGGACGGTGCCCATGTCGTCGACGCTAGAGACGGTGCCACGGCAGCCGACGGCGGGTGCGTGCGCGTCGTCCATGTGGACGAGTTCCACGCGCGTGCCTGCTGGGAAGGCCCTACGCATGTCTTGGATCATCTGTCGGAAGGCGGTTGTGGATACGGATGGCATGGGGGAGTGGTTCCTCTCTACTCTTGTATTAGCCTCAGGGGATTCTCGGGGTGGAACGGGGTTTCTGCCCGCACGCGCTCGCCGCGAAGAGCAGCGCGTCTTCCCAGGCGCCGGCCGAGATTTCCGGCATAGGGCGGGAAAGAATCTCCCGTTCTCCCGCCGCACGGCGAAGATAGACTTCAGCAATCTCGGCCGAGACGGCCTCGAGCAGCTCGCGGGCGTCGTCGTCCGACGGTCCGACGAATCCCTCCTGGTCGCCGTCGTTGAGACAGACGCCCCAGTCCCCCTTCTCCCCGCCGCACTCCCACTGGAACAGAAGCCAGTCGAATGACGGCGGCGCGGGGTCAAGGCAGAGCTTCGGGCCGCGCAGGGTCAAGGGCCCGACCTTTCGCGGGCCGGGGTCTTTAAGCGGCAGTGGAAATTCCATTAGAGCCATCCTCTCTCTTTCGAACAGGGGTAACTGTGCCCAGCATGGCGCGGCGGCTTCCCGTCGCGCAGGTTTCCTTACCAAGCAACGTGAACGAGGTATTCCCCGTCGCCGCGGCCGGGGCGCTTTCCGCAGTCAAAACCTCTCTTGCCCAGGGCCTCGCAGAGGTCGTCGGCATGGGTCGAGGTCAGCGGCGCGTAGCTGCCGCCCCTCCCCTTCTCCGCTACATACGGCCAGCCGTGGACATAGAAGGAGAATTGGCCGACGCCGGCGAGCGCGACAGCGGAATCCACCACCCATTCGACCAGCTCTTTCATCTTTCGGGGCGCAGGATGGGAACCACCAGGCCCCTCTTTGCCCTCTTTGCGGGCGAGCGAGACGCTCGCCGCCAAGTAATGAAGCTCAGCAGCTTGGTCTTTTTTATCACGGGTTTCGGAGGCCATCTCGTCGACCATCTCTTCGTACTCGGCGTACCAGCCGCCAAGTTCCGCATCGTTGCCGATTGCCTCGAGGATCTCACACATGAAGGCCGAGACCCGTTCGTCCGGGTCGGTCCCTTCATCGAACATCCCGTCGAACTTGGAGATCTCGGCCACCCACTCGCGGGCCTCTTCGGGGGTGAACGTCGCTGAAAGCGCCATGTCGCTTCTCCTTCCCGGCGCCGATTCGCGCCTGTTGATCGATGGTGAGGATGGAAAAGCCCCCGCCGTTGCGGGCGGGGGCAGATGGGGTTTCGGCTAGATCAGGTACCCCCTCGACGAGAGTCCGGCCTCGGGCGCGGCGTGCCGCGCAGGCCGGTGCCCGGCGTCCCGCCCCCGGATGAGGGCTAGCCTTTAGTCTCCTTTATCGAAGCGCGGGGTCGCGCGAAACGTACTTCGCTCACCTGACCACCCTGCTCCCACACCAGGGGCAGAACCGGACTTCCCGACGCTCAACGCCACGCTCTTTGTCGTATCGGTAGACGCCCGGGACTTCGCGGCGGGAGTCGAAGAAGTCCACCGACGTCCCGCAGACGGAGCACGTGAATATCTCGTCATCATCGTCATCGGGGCGGCACGTCTGGCGAAACAGCAGGTCGGCAAGGCGGTCCCATACCTTTTCGTCGTCCATTTCGCCGCCGCGCGTGACCCACTCGATGCCTAGGACGGCGGCGAGGCGCGGGGCGGTGACGTCTAACGAGCGCCTGGCGCAATAGCGCGCCGCCCGGCACGCCAGCTCACGTTCATCGGCCATCGTCATCCGCAACCACCTCCGCGCCGCAGATGGGGCAATAGTTGGGCTTACTGAGCAAACGCCTGTTGCCGCAAGCCGAGCACGCGTACCGGTTCGGCGCGTGCCCCTGGGCCTCCTTGCTCGCATAGACGCTCTCGTATCTGCACGTCGGCCTGTCAATCAAATCGGCCAGCCACTCGACGCGCTCCGGGTAGACATCCCTGTCCTCCATGTCCACGCCCAGCTCGTCCATCACTTCCGCCACGCTTATCAACTCGCCGGCGGCTGCGGCTTGCGCGAGCTTCCGCAGCCCATCGGCCACGTCGCGGCGCTCCTCGTTAGTCGCTTTCATTCCATCTCCGTTCCTCGCTCCTCGGGCGGCCAAGGCTCGATGCCCATGAGACGGGCCACTGTCACGCCATAGTCCCCGTATTCGTCCTCCACGTCGTGCCAGATGCCCTCGCGGTCGGTGCCTGCGGGATAGTCCCGCCACGGCGCGTCGATGAGGCCTTCGTCGTCAACGCAGACGTCGCCGAGCTCGGCCCATAGGGCCTTCGCCTCGGCCTGCTTCGCCGCGCGCTCGACCTGGCCGGCAGCACGTGCGCAAGCCGTGTCGCTGTTCGCCATCTCGCTACTCCTCTCTTTTATGTTTCCGCGGGGCTGGGACCGCCCGACCGTTTCCGGGCGGGCCGACGGGTATGCCATCTCTGTACAGGTTCTGTACAGAGATGGGCGGGTCGAACATGTATGTTCGTCTCACCCCTTTACCTGGCACGCGGCGAGCCGGGAATCCGGCTCGCCAGCTCATCGAGCGTCGCCTTCCCGCCCGCCGCCGGACTCGATGCGCTCGCGCAGGATTTGATTGAAACGCGCTGTTATCCGGTCCCATTTGGCCTTTCCCATGAATCCCAGGCCGAGGGACTCGCCGGAGGAGAGCTCGCGGTTGTTGACGACAACGTGCGTATGGAGCACCGCCTCGCCCGCATGCGTCACCACGGCGACCTGCGCCGCCGCGATGCGCGGCGAGCCGGCGCCGAACATCTCGCGCGCCCAGGCGAGCGCCGCGCCGTGCAACTGCTCGGGAGTCGCGCGCTCGCGCTCGTCGGCCATGACGAGGAACTGCATGTATCGGCGCGTCCGGCAGCTCGGCGGCTCGCCTAGCCATCGGATATCCATGGCGCGGCCCCAGGAGTGCTCCGCCGCCGAGTCGATATTGACGAGGTCCAGGATCGCCTCTTTATGCTTCCTCGCGTCCATGAGGTCTCTCTCGACCCGTGCGGCGAGGTCGAACCCGTTCGTTATCAAGATTTTCGCCATGGCTCTCTCCTTCATTCTCCGGTCGGGTACCCTGGCGATGAGGCATCGCGGGCGGATGCCCGCCGCGCGAGGGCTTTTCTCACGCAGCTCGCAATCCCAATCGCCGCAACCGTGACCGCCCCGCCCGCGAGCAGGACTCCGTAGCACACCAGGGCCGACGGCAAAGGCTCCATTACCCCAGCTCCTCGATATCGGGGGTGTCGTAGCACGTCGAATAGACGGCGATGACGCTCAGCGCGTTGTCCCGCCACATTTTGCGCGCCTTCGCCTCGAGGGCGGCAAGCTCCTCCCCGCTCGAGTCGGCTTCGCACCAGGCGTCGACGTACGCCTCGACGAAATCCCCCTCCTCGTCATAACAGCGCTCCCCGAAATAGGCGACTTCGACGGCGCAGACGTTGGCCACGCCTTGCGGAATCCAAAAACAACTCGTCGTGTCGGCGTACACGCAATCGGACATGACGACCACCGGCCAGCCCGGATGCTCGCCGATGAGCCGGGCCAAGCGCTCGGCCTTGGTCTCCTCGCCGGTGACGTTCTCTTTCATTTCCCTGCTCCTTTCCCGGTGTGGCGTTTATCAGCTAAGCTGCGCATGGCGCGGGCCTTTACGCCCGCGCGAGCTGTTCCATCGGGTCTAGACGGGCTCGGCGAGGGCCCCCTCGGCCTCGGAGACGGACGATTTCCGCGCTGCGCGGAAATCGTCCGTGGAGAGCGCCTCCTGCATGCCGTGCCCGCTCGACAGCCGTTGGTAGTACTTCGTGCGGGAAACCCCGTGGGCTGCGCACATCGCGGTCACGGACGTGAACCGCCGACCGGCGGGGTCGACCACTTCCCAGGCTTTCTCGCCGGAAAGCGCCGCCTCCATCGACATCCCCCTGCGCATGCGGGCGTAATACGT
>CAVCPR010000042.1:0-21892 GCA_963604235.1 Anaerovoracaceae bacterium
GCGTCGCTCTCGCAGGCAAAGCTGCAGATTCCCAGTCCGAACAGAAAAATGTAAGAAAAAAAGGCCCGTTTCCCCAGGTCAGGATTTGAAAACGGGCCTCTTCAGCTGCAAAAGTCAGGATACTACGCCGCATCGGTTTCTTGCGAGTACCATATGCGGGACTCGCAAGAACCTTTTCCCAGAACGGTCAATCACTCGCCGCAAAAGCCGCCACACCTGCCAAGCAGGCCCACCAACGCTCTCCAACGCCCTCGCGCATTCAAGGCACGGCTGCCGGCAGCTCAATCAAGCAGGTTCACTAATCTTCCCGAATGTCCTCCGCAAACCCAACCCGATAATTCGCGAACACCACCCCGTCGCTTGACTGGGTCGCATCCAGATCCACATCGGCAGCGATGGCGAAATCGTTATCGCCCTCGGCATCGTGGAATATCTGACGGACGTGCCACACGTGCTCTTCGGCCTCATCCGCCTCGTCGATGATCAAGTAAGCCTTCGAGCGGGCGTCGGCGTCGAGCAGCACCACCTCATGCGCCTCGTAATACGCATCAAGCACTTGAGCCCACACATGCTCGCCGAATCCCCAGTCGGCATCCAGCGAACCCAGTGTCGCCACATCCCGATGGGCAGCCAGACGAATGCGCGCGAACAGAGCGTTGCGCACCAGCACCGTAAGGCCACGGCGGTCGCGCACGACCTCCTCCTTACCCGAAACATCGGGAGGAACCGCATCCACCGCAGCGCCGGCATTCTCCCACTCGTCGATCAGGCTGCTGTCAACGCTGCTCACCACCAAGCCGAGCCACGATACAATGTCCTCCAGCTGCTCGTCCCGTTTGCCTTCCACCACGGTGCGATCAAGCGCCCGGAAAGCCTCGGACAAATAACGAAGCAGAATACCCTCGTAGCGCATGATGCCGAGCTTTTGGATGTAGCCCTTGAAGTCGGCGGCGCTTTCCAGCATGTCGCGCAGCACCGATTTCGGGCGCAGGCAGTAATCCCGCGCCCACGGCACCGCCTTGCAGTAAGTGCCGAACGCCTGCTCGAGCAGCTCCTCCAAAGGCTTCGGGTACGTCACCTCGGCGATGCGCTCCAGACGCTCCTCATACTCCACGCCGTCCATCTTCATTTCCGCCATGGCGGCATCGCGCGCCTTGCGTTCCTGCGCGCGGAGAATCTGCCGCGGATCTTCGAGCGTCGCCTCCACCATCGAGATGACATCGAGCGCATAAATCGGACTTTCCGCATCCAGTAGCTCGATAGCTGCGAGCAAAAACGGCGAGAGCGGCTGATCAAGCGCGAAGTCATCCGGAAGGTTTTCGGTGACGGCGTAGTCGTCTTCCCCGTCAACGCCGTCGCCGGGCGTGTATACCACAACGTCAGCGTCGATAAGCGTCTGAAGCACCTCGGCCGCACGCTCATGCAGCGCAAGCTTTTCCTCGTCAGGCTGCAAGCTGTCGTCGATGAGTTTGTCCACACGCGCCTTCGCATTGCCGCCCTGCTCCACCTCGGCCAAAACCATGGAGTGCGTCACCTTCATGCGCGAGGCAAGCTTTTCCGGCTGAGAGGCGACCAACGACTCGAACGTATTTTCGTTCCAGGCGACAAATCCCTCGGGCGGTTTTTTCTTTTTGATGCGCTTGAGCTTCTTCGGGTCGCCCGCCGCCTTCACTTCCGCCTTATGATTCTCGATGTCGTGTTCGGGGGCCTGGGCGATAACCACGCCCTCGGTATCGAAACCGGAACGACCAGCGCGCCCGGCGATCTGATGAAATTCGCGACTACGCAGACGACGCATCTTCTTTCCGTCGAATTTCGTCAACTGCGTGAGTAGCACCGTATGGATGGGCACGTTGATGCCCACGCCAAGCGTGTCCGTGCCGCAGATGACGGGCAGCAACCCCTGCTGAGCGAGCTTTTCAACCAGCAGGCGATAGCGCGGAAGCATACCGGCGTGGTGCACGCCCACGCCGCAACCCAGCAGGCGCTTCAGCGTCTTGCCGAACGCAGTGGAGAACTGCGCCCCCTTCATGGCCTCCTTCACAGCTTCACGCTGCTCCTTGGTGGCAACGCCATAGCTGGCCAGCGACTGCGCTGAAGTAAGCGCTGCATCCTGAGAGAAATGCACGACGTACAGCGGCCCCTCGCCCTTGCGCAAGGCAAGCTCGACGGCCCCTTCAAGCGCCGTGAGCGAATATTCGTACGACAGCGGCACGGGGCGCGGCGCGTCCACCACGGGGGAAACGTCGCGCGTCGTCTGCCGCTTCAGCAGGTCGGAAATTTGCGAAATGTCGCCAAGCGTAGCGCTCATTAGCAAGAACTGCGTTTTCGGCAACGTAAGCAAGGGCACCTGCCACGCCCATCCGCGATCACGGTCGGCAAAGAAATGGAACTCATCCATGGCAACGCTATGCACCAGGGCATCCGGCCCCTCGCGCAACGCCTGGTTCGCCAAAATCTCCTGCGTGCAGCAGATGACGGGAGCCGCGGTGTTGATATGCACGTCGCCGGTAATCATGCCGACGTTTTCCTTGCCGAGCAATTTCACCAGATTGAAGAACTTCTCGCTGACCAGCGCCTTAATGGGCGCGGTATAGTACGACGTTTCGCCGAAGCACATCGCCATGAAGTGCATGCCGAGCGCCACGAGGCTTTTCCCACTACCGGTAGGCGTTCCCAGAATTACGTGGTCGCCAACCATGAGCGACATGAGTGCCTCTTCCTGATGAGGCCACAGCTCTATGCCCCGCCCAGAAACCCATTCGGTGAAAGCTTCGAACGCCTCCTCGTCCGTAAGATCGGGCTTCGTATCGTACAAATGGTATGCAAGCGCACCCAGCTCGCCGGGTTCAAGCTCGCCAACACCGTCCGCAAGAGCCTCTACAATGTCTTCGCCTTCATACGTTTGCACTTCCGCCATGCGCGTTTCCCTCGCTCCCAATCACGACTACCCGTGCCCAGCTATTTCTTCTTGCTAACACTATAATATACGAACATCTGTTCTGTCAACGTTCACCGCATCATTCCCGCTTTCCCGCCGCCCTTACGGCCCCAAAACTACGGCGCCAGACACCCAATGGGCAAGACGAGCACCCCATCGTCTCTGCGGTAATCATAGATATCATATTGGAGTGATTTGCGGCATTTCGCTGATTGCCAAACTTAGCGCAGGATGAAATGCGCTAAGTTTGGCAATCAAAACGTTTTTGGTGATGGGCAAAGGATTAGCTCTGTTAGACCAGAATTGGCACGCTCCCGACGTGGCCCGAAAAACAGTTGCATATGCGCAGGCATAAGCGGCTGAATCCAGACTCATGAAAGCCGACCGATCATCCATATCAATTCTGGTCTAACAGAGCCATCAAATAACCAACAAACCCACCCTGTTCCGATGCGAAGGGAGAGCCAGTGTTTTACATGCAAGAATTCGAACTCGTCGAAGACGAGGGATGGGTGCTCGCCATCCCCTACGACCTCGAGGGCGGAACGCAGGGTGCCACGGTGGCGGAGACTATGGAGATGGCCGGAGAATGGCTTCGCAACGAATTGATCGCGTATCTGGAGCACGACGAGATGCCGCCTGCGGCCACATATGGAAACGAGCCCGCCCGCGGCGGTCGCGTAGCGATGATCGGCGTGAGCGTTACTCTCTCGGACGTTCCGAGCGTGACCGCCGCCGAAGCAGCCTCCCGGCTCGGCGTGAGCCGAGCGCGCGTATCGCAAATGCTCGGGGCAGGACTGCTGCGCGGATGGAAGGACGAGCGCAACACGCGGGTCTCGATCGAATCCGTCGAGGCCCGTCTTGCCGAGAAACACACGCCAGGCCGCCCAAGAAGGCGGTTGAACCCGCGACGCGTTAAAACGCGAGAAGCACTGGCGAAGCCCGCCCCGTGCCGGAAAGCTTAGGGGTCGGCGGGCAGCCGTCTGCTTGGCGGCGTTGGCCTCGTCGAGCGCCGTGGCGGCTCCCTTGTTGGCCTTCGCCTTCTTCTCCCAGTCGCGGGCGTGCCGCTTGGCCTCCTCGTAGAGCGCCTTGTAGTCAGGCTGGTTGCCGCCCTCGGTGCCCTGCGTGGGGTCGTTGCCCTCGGTGCCCTGCGTGGGGTCGTTGCCCTCTGCCATGTCGCGTCCTTTCCCGCGCCGTGCGGCGCGCGCGGCCTCCGTGCGGAGCGCCGCCAGATGTCGGTTTCCGAGCCGTGCGGCTCTGTCCCCGGCATTGTCCGCCGTGCGTGAGATTTGCCCCGTTTCGCGATTTTGGGGCATGAAAAAGCCGCCTGTAGGCGGCTTGTATGCTAAAGTGGGATTGTCTACTGGCTTCTCTACTCGCACCCCATGTGGCGCTTGGAGTGAGAAGCCTATTTTCATGGGCGAACCCTGAGCAGAGACCCATCATAGTCTATAAGAAGCATCTCTCGGATACCTCGCCTGTTGGCGCACGCCCTGAAGTACCGAACGCAATCGTCCTTGCTCATCTGCGATTCCCCGTCGACGAGGTGAAGGATCATAATGTCGGCTTTCTTCCCCGTATCCCTTGCAAGCTGGTCTATGCAGTTGTATCCGGCTCCGCGAGGGCATTTGTAATCGGCCTTGACCGTGCGGTCGTTTCCCAGCAATATGTCGGCAGTCTTTACGCCTTGCTCATTGCTGCGCTCCAGGACGTATTGGTTGAGCCCGTTCTGCGACAGCGCGTCGCGCGTGCCCCTCTCAATTTCGTTCAGCTCGCGTTTTGCCCGCATCGATTGGTAGGCCGGCTTAGGTTCCATGCCATTCTTATACCACGCCGGGTCTCTTGTCCCTATCTCGGCGGCGACGCGCCTTTGCGCGTACGCCTTCCGCGCGCGGCTCTCGCTGTTCCCATGCGCTGCTATGTACGCGCTCTTCCTGTCTGCGGGCATCCTCTCCCAGTCATCGGAGATGCCGTTCGCTCCTCCTAGCGCCTTGAGGCAGGACTTATAGCGACGATACATCCCGTCCGGGTCGTAGCCCTTGACGGTGGTCTTCCCGTTGAAGCCCGGCACGATTCGGCAATCGCAGTGGGCATGGGCGTGCTCAGCCGCCTCGATCGTCTTCGCGTAGAAGCCGAACGAGGCGAGCATGAGGCAGAAGCCGCACGTCTCGCCACGGGGGATTCTCCCGTACCTCGGCTTGGCCGGGTCTTTCGTCGCGTTGTAGGCAACGCACCTGTTTGCCGCTTTGCGCGTTTCCTCGTCGACCCGCTTCAGGCACAGGGACACGAACGCCTGCGGCGCGCCCTCGGACACCTTGCCCACGAAATAGCGCACGGCCTCGAGCGTAGCTTCTGGGTTCCGCAGAGACTCGGCCACTGCGCCGTATGCGCCCGGGAAGCCCTGCGCCTTGCGCACCGCGTCGTAGTACTCGGCAGCCCGAGCCGCCGCGCAGGTGTCGGCGTAGTAGGCAAGCACATCCTCGATGGCCTCGTAGGCGGCCTCGCGCAGTGCGGCTACGTCCCCGCCGCCGTTGCTCTCCCAGTCCATCAGGATTGCAGAGATCGCCGACTCCGCCCGGGCTTGCGCGTCTCCCGACAGAAGGTTGACCTCGTCGGTCAGCTCGTCGAGCAGGCTAGTCGGTACCGTTGCCATCCTCGCCGTCCTCCCTCGGCTCGAACAGGGACGCTATGGCGGCGCGCGCCTGCGCCTTGCGCGCGTCCGACTCGATTCGCTGGATCTGCTCGTCGGTGTAGTCCAGCAGCTCATAGGCCACCGTGGACTCCGCGAGCTTCGGCAGCGCCTGCACCTGCTTGAGCACCGCGTCGGACAGGCTCACTACGGACGGATAGGCCGGGGACAGGAAGCGGGGGTTCAGGTTGTAGCCCGCGTCGCGCTCGGTGGCGTAGTCGGTGCCGTTGACCACGGCGAGCGCCATGTAGGCCACGTTGCGCAGCGCGGCGGCGTTGTCGCGGTTGAGGTTCTTCGCGTCGATGACAAGAGGCTCGAGCGACGCGGCGATTGCGTCGGAGGACGAGGGGTTGTCGTTGGACACGCCGAAGAAGGACACGGGCACGTTGGTCACCGCCGACATCTGGCACGCAAGCTGGCGCAGGTACTCGGTCAGCGGGGCCATTTGCAGCTGCGCGCTCTGCCAGATGGTCGGCTTGTCGCCGTCCGGGTCTTTGGTGACCTCGTTGACCGCGCCCATGCTCGCGTCGTACTTGTTGCCGTCGTTGATCATGCGCTTGTAGGTGCCCAGCAGCCACGTCTGCGGCAGGGTCGCGGCCTCGGCGGCGACCTCCATGCGGGCGCGCTGGCGGATGGCGTCGTCGGTGATGCTCATGACCGAGCGCGTGATGCGGCTCACGCCGAACGGGCGCTCGAGGGTCGCGCCGTGCGCCATCGGCTCCATGAGGCAGCGCCCCATGGAGTGCTCGCGGTACTCCGCCGCCCACGCCCCGCCGTCGCGCGTGAGCACGACCAGGCTGTCCCGCGTGAGCAGGTGCACGACCGTCGGCACGCGCTCTGCGTCGCCGGGCATCTTCTTCGACTCGGCTACGACGATTCCGGCCTTGATGGCCTTCTGGGCATCGTCCCACAGCGCGGCTGCGGCGGTGGCCGGATACGCCGAGATGACGGGCGTGCCGTCTCCCGCGTCGGTCACCGTCCAGAACCCGCAGCAGTGCTTAAGCTCGCCGATCAGGTTCTTGCGGTACAGCCGCTCGAGCTGGTTCGCCGCGTAAATCGCGCGCAGCTTCGCGTCGGCGTCCTCGTCATCGCAGGCGAATCCGTTGAGTATCGAGCGGTCGGCGAGCGCGTGCACCGCCTTGCGCGGCCAGTCGACGCGCGGGTCGATGCGCTTCGCCAGGTCTTTGGGCATCGAGATGCCCAGGTCTTTCACCTGGATGTGCCCCAGGTAGTAATCGTCGCGCATGACGTTCGCGGCGCGGTGGGTGCGCCACGTGTCCATGAGGTCGCGCACGAGCGCGCGATCCTCGTCGAGCAATCCCGTGGCGGCGGCTACCTGCCCCGCCAGCTCCATGTTGATACGTGCCATTAAAAGCTAGCCTCCTGATCTCTGCTCGGGTCTCTCTTGGTGGTGCGAGCCGCCCACAGCGCGAGCGATGCGCTCTCGACGGCCTCCGCCGTGCAATTCGCGCCGTCTGCGAAGCCCCAGCCGTCGCGCCCCACGTCGCGCTTGAGCGCGCCGGTGGCCGACTCGTCCAGGGCGGGGGACTCGATGTGCGAGGTCGTGCCGTCGCGCACCTCGTCGGCGAGCATCGACGCCGCCGCCTGCACGATGGCGGGCGTCCCCGTCTCGATCGCGGCCTTGGGGAATCCCCTGTCGAGCAGGCGGCGCTTGAGCGCGTCGGTGCCGGACTTGCCGTCGATGCAGACGCAGGCGATCTCGGCGGAGTTGCGCAGCAGCATGTCGGATATCCGCGCGGTGCCGCCCGCCATGCCCGCGAGGTCGTACAGCTCCACGTAGGAGCCGCCGCCGCGCTCGGCCCTCGCCCAGGACACGGCCACGCGCGTGCCGTCGGCGCTGAACTTGACGCCGAACGCGAGCTTGCCGCCCGTCATCGGCGCATCGGCGAGGCACGCCGCCCACTGCGCCGCGTCGAGCGCGAAGATGCCCGCGCTCCCTCTCCGCGCCCACCAGCCCAGCCGCTCGCGAGCGAACACGTCCGGTGCCATCTGGTCGCACTCCGCCTCCAGCGCGTCCACGTTGAGGTGGATGCCGAGCGAGGGGTTGCACTCGTACCAGCGGCGGCGGTCGCGAACGTCGCCGATCTCCCGCGCGCCCCACTCGATCCAGCCCATCCCGCTCTCGCCGGAATGCACCTTGTCGTGCAGCTCGTAGAACACGCCGCCGCACTCGTCCGGCCCCGGCGGGGTGCCGAGGTAGATGGTCTGAGGGTTTCTCTTCGGCCCCGCCGAGATGGCGGGCAGAGACGCCGCCTGCTGGCCGCTCGTCAGCTCCTGCGCCTCGTCGTATATGAGCACGTCGTAGGTCTTGCCGCGCGCGAGCGAGTTGGTGCGCGTGGTGAAGCGGATGAGCCCGCCGTTCTTGAGCTTGATGGCCTGCTGGCCGTTGGTCTTGCGCACCGCCAAAAGCAGATCGTGCAGCTCGAAGTTGTCCTCGTCCTCGAACGGCGCGGCGAGCGCCTGGAACATCTCGTCGGAGGTGTCCCCGTGCTGGCAGGTGTAGAGGATCTTCTCGCCGTTGAGCGCGCCATGGAAGCATCGCCCGCGCACGGCCCAACTCTTGCCGTTCTGGCGCGGTACCGCGATGCCGAGGGTTCTCAGCAGGTAGCGGTCGCGCCCGTCGCGCGCGAGCATCGCATCGAGCACGTGCGGCTGCCACGGCATCGGCTCGCCGAAGTACGTGGCCGCGAGCCTGCACGCCATCTCGCCGTCCCCGTCGAGCCGGTCGGGGATGTTGGCCTCGAACGTCGGCGTGCTACGGGCCACAAGCAGCTCGCTCACGCGCCCGCCGCCTTGCTGCGCTTCTCTCGCTCGCTGAACATGAGCGTGAGCAGCTGGCCGTTGGCGCTCTTGCGCTCGGGCTGGGCTTGCGGCGCGCCCGCCCTCTTGGAGATGCCCAGCGTGTCGTTGAGCGCTCGTATCTCGGCGGTGGCCTGCTTGAGCACGGTCACGGCGGGGTGCGGCTTCTCCAGGTACTCGAAGCGCCCGTTCTTTGCTTTGATTTGCTTGTAGCCCACGCGGTCGAGCACCTTGACGCCCTTGCCCTTGGTCATGGCGTCCTCGGCGGACTTCGCCACCGCGTGCCAGAAGCACAGCAGCGCGAGGTTCGGCGCGTCGGTCTCGGTGAAGGCGTGCGAAGCCGTGAGCCTGCGCCACGTCTCGGCCATGAATTCGTTGTCGGCCACCTCCGGCGGCATCTCGGGCTGTGTCATAGGCGTCCTTTCTCCGGGCATATCATGCCCGCCCCGTGAGATTCGCCGGGGTCGGCACGCATGCGGGGAAGGGGCGGGGGGAAATCGGCGCTGGTCGGCGCGGGTCACCGTGCGCACGGGGGAGGGGGCACGCCCCCCCTCCAAACGAAGAGGGCGCGCCCGCCGTAGCAGGTCACGCCCCATCTCGCCCTCAGAACAGCCGCGAGCGCCTTATCTGCCGCGCTCCCGAGTCTCCGGGCATCGCCTTGCCCTTGCGCTGGTTGCATATGCGGTGCGCCGCGTCGCAGTTGCCGTAGTCGTAGGCGGCTCCGCCGCGCGCCCTGGGCACCACGTGGTCCAGCTCGAAGCTCCACGGGTCGCCCGCCGGCAGCGTGTAGTCTATCGGCATCCCGCACAGGTGGCACGGCCTGCGCTCCGCCCGCAGCCTTGCCCTCAGCTTCCGCTCGGCGTTGCCGTTGGAGCCCCAGCCCATCAGCCCTCCCACCTCTCGCAGCAGTCGGCCTGCATGTCTCGGTAGCTGTCGGCTATCCAGCCCCGCGCCCATCTCGCCGCGCCCCACGCCGTGTCGGGCTTGGCCTCGTCGAACGCCTCCTCGAACTCCAGCTCGCAGATGCCGTAATCGCAGCAGCCCTCGAGCAGGTGCAGGCAGGTGCCGCACGCCCTGGGCTCAGGCCTGTTCCACGGCGCGTCCCTGTCTCCCTCGAAGCATCCCGGCGGCATGTTATGCCCGCTCGTCGGATCGCATCCCATGCCGGTCACCGCCTTCCACCGCCGCGATAGCCAGATCCAAACACTCCCGCGCCTTCTTCAGATCCTTCAGCGGCGAGCCTTTCAGCGGCCACCGCCACAGGTACTTGAGCGCCGCGATGCTCCAATACGCCTGCGCCGACGTGACGCCGCCCTTGTCGTAGCCCGCCGCCATGGACGCCACCGCGTCCTTGCACGTGACGCTTCCGTCCCCCGCGTAGTGGGCGGGCGCGGTCACCTCGTCGGGCTTGGCGGGCTGCTTGACTTCCACCAGATTCCATGTCGAGTTCCATAAGCTGATGGCCTCTTCGCACGCCCTATACCCACTCCCGTCGTAGGACGACGGCCCTTTCAGTCCGCAGTCATTGCAATGGCCGAGCCATGTTTTCTCGCCCTTGTCGCCCGCTTCGTAGACCAAGGTCACACGGTCGCTATGACACTTCGGGCAGGGCTTCATTTCTTTGACCATGTCACGCCCCCAATCCGAATACGGGCGCGGGGACTTTCGCGACAGCATCCGAAAGCCCCGGCGCTGCGGCGTTCGCGGCAGCCTCCGAAAGCCCCGGAGCGGCGGTCTCCCTCGGACGGCTTCTGTCCAGCCACATCTCGCACTCGTCGAGCTTGGTCAGCGCCAGGGAGCGTTCCCTGGTCTTGTCGCACGTAAGCTCAATCGCATCACGTAGCTCATCGATCAGCTGATAGGCTGTTTTCTTGCTTGTCGTAATCCTTCTCATTTGCCCAACTCCTCCCTGATTAGGTATATAAGCCCTTCAGCCGCCTCGATCGTCATGCGCCCCGTATCCGCCATCGAGTAGTACGGCGAGACGGCGTATCTCTCGGCATCAATCAGCTTTCCCTCGACCCACGCGCAAACGGCCTCGAAGTTGTCTATGTTCGCCTGCGCTTCCCTGTCCAAGGCGGCGTCTCCTTGTCCCGCGATGTTCCCGACCAGGCGGTCGAGGATCTCGGGAATGGCGTCCGAGATGTCTTGCCTTCTCATTCGGCCACCACCTCTCTCCCGCAGGACGGGCAATACGCGACCCTCGGCTGGTCGATGAGGTCTGCAAGGCACTCGAAGAAGTCCCCGGACTCGGCTGCGTCGTAGTCCATGCAGTCAAGAACATTCTCGAGGATTACCGCCGCCTTGGTTCCGATACTGAACTCGCTCGGCAGCGTCTCGGCTAACCCCTTTAGCTTCCGCAGCTTCTCGGCGACCTCCCTGCGCTCCTCGTCGCTGTACGTCATTCCATTACCTCCGCGCCGCACGCGTAGCAGAACCTAATCTGCCTTCCAAACTCGTCCGTCCTTGCCACCGCATGGCATTCCGAGCATTCGAACCAAAAGAAGGTTTCCACTGGCTGCATGCCCTTGGTGATGCGGATGTTCTTGCACGTGGGCCTGTCTATCAGGCTTGCCAGCCACTCGACGCGCTCCGGGTAGACGTCGCCGTCCTCCATGTCCATGCCCAGCTCGTCCATCACGTCCGCCGCGCCTACCGGCTTGCCTTCTGCGGCATCCCGCGCGAGCCTCCGCAGCCCCACGGCCACGTCGCGCCGCTCCTCGTTAGTCGCCCTCATCTCGCCTCCGCTCGCAGCCGGTTGCCGCATTCCGAGCAGGGCGCGTACCTCGCGGATAACGCCTCGCGCCGCCTCCTCGTCCATGGGGATCTGGCTCATTCTGGGGTAGCTCAGCACGTAGCCGTCGGGGGCGAACACCGTACACCTGGTGAACCACTTGTCCATGTACATGCTGTACCATCGCTCCAGGCGGCATTCCCAGCCGTCGCCGTCCTCGACGCGCAGCACCCGTTCCTCGTACATCATTCCTCCTTTCGCGCCGCGTACCTCTCCCTGAGTCGCGGCCAATCGTCCGTCCCCGTCGCGTATCTCGCCCTCATGCCATTGCGCGACCCTCCGCCTCGAGACAGCATGCCTCGCATCGAGTCGTAGGACACGCCCACGGCCTCCGCCGCCTGATGCGCCCCGGGGAACCACTTCATCATCCCGCGCCACGCCACTATCACGGGGCGGTTGCGCGCCCTGGGCTTGAACGTCTCGCGCCCCGCCCAGCTGCTCTCGAAGCGGAACATCGCCTCGCCCTTGGCCATGCCGAGGTCGCGGGCGCTCTTGTGCACGGCGGCGGGAGACTTGCCGACGGCTTTCCCCGCCTCGTACACGGACGGGAACCGCCGCAGCACGCTCCCGTCCTTCTTGCTGACCAGCAGCACGGGAACCGGGAACTCGTCATTCATCGCGGCCCCCCAGATCCAGGTCGCCGAGCGCGTCGGCCTGGGCGGCCTCGCCCTGCCAGGACGAGGGCGTCGCGCGGAGCGTCTGCTGCTGCCCGTCGGTCACGATTCCCATGCCCTCACCGCCTCCCTGATGGCGCGCGCCGCGTCCGCCGTCGCCTGGGCGTCGAGCGCGAAGCCCCCGGCTCCCAGCTCCTCCATCTCGTCGGCGAGCTTCGCAAGCCGCTCGACCTCGGGCGGCGTCCCGCCGCGCCTGATTCCGCGCTCTATCACGCCCACCAGCGCCTCGTAGCTCTCGACCGTCGGGCTGCTGGCGCGCTCGCTCCACTCGAAGCGCTCGAGCGCGGCCTTGCGCTTCTCCCTCGCCCATTCGAGCCAGTCGTGCTCGTCCCTGCGCGTGCTCACTTGCGGCACCTCCTCTGCTGCTTGGCCGAGTGCCTGGGCTTCTCGGCGATGCAGTCCGGGCAGCGCACCTGCCTGCTCATGGTGTAGCCGAACTCCTTGCCGCACACCGCGCACGTCCTCGTGCCCTTGACTGTGCGCACGCCCTTGCACTTCCTGCCCCCGGCCAGGCAGTCGGGGCAGGTCTGCCGCAGCCTGTCCACGGAGCCCGGCCTGGGCACGAACTCCCTGCCGCACACGCCGCACGCCCGAGGCAGGCGGCTCTCGGCCTTGACAGTGGCCTCGTGAAGCTCGGCCAGCGCTATCGCCGCCCTCAGCTCGTCCGCGCCGCTCCACTCGGGAGCGGCCTTGTTGTTGATCATCCCCATGAGACGCTTGGGCACGGCCACCAGGTTGTCCGGGTCGAAGTTCGAATGATCGCGGTCGGCGAACATCACGACCATCCCGTCGGGCAGGGGGCCGTGCTCCCGCTCCCAGACGAGGACGTGCTTCTTGCGCCAGTTGTCCTTGCTCTGGGGCTTGGTCGGCAGGTCGGCGACCTTGACCAGGATGTAGCCCTTGCCGCTGTCGCGCTCGGTGCCCACGGGCACGCGGCGGTGCTTGTTGCGCAGGTGGTGCCTGTCCGCCCTTCCGTTGGCCGAACGCCACAGGCCGATCTGCCCGCGAGAGAGCGGGAAGCCGAAACGCTCCCCGAAGCCACGGGACAGCTCCGTGTAGGACTGCCCCCGGTCGTTGGCCTCCATCCACGCCTGCATCTCGGGCTCGCGGCACCAGCTCACCTGGCGCACCGCGCGGTCTGGCACGTCGCGCTCGAGCTTGGTCAGCCCCAGGCTGTAGGCCTTGCCGTGGATGGAGGGGCCGCTGCGCTCGTAGCCGAAACGCTCCGCGAAGGCCTTGGACAGGAAGCGGCTGTGCTCGCTGGCGTAAACCTCGGCAAGCCACGCCTCCTCCTCCGCCGTCCACGCCCTCATGCGCCTATCAGCCCCTTCGGCACACGAACGGCCTCGTCCGCCGCCGTGGACGCCTTGCACACGTCCAGGACGAGCCGGCTGTTCTCGATCACCTTGCCGGCAACGCCCTCGACGGCCTTGGCGCGGGATATCTCGACCTTCATCGCCTCGGCGTTCGCCGGGTCTACGGCCTCGAGCCGGTCGAGCTCGCGGAAAAGCACGTCGTTGACCGCCGCGATGCCCCTAGTCATGCTGGCCTCCCAGCCCGGAGTCCGCGAGCCTCGCGCTGTATGCCTCGCGCAGCTCGGCGTCGAACTCTCGCAGGAACTCCGCGAGCGACATCCCGGCGGGCAGCCTTCCTCCGTCGCAGGCGCTCGTGCACCAGCTGGCGAACGGGACGCGCTCCTCGCCCTCGCTGTAGCTCCGGACGTCTGTGTACCGCGCCGCGCGCGCCACGTCCTCGAAGATGGCCTTGCGCCCCGCGTCGCGGATGCACCTCGCCGCGCCGGACGCCGCCCGTGCCTGCGCCTCCGCCAGCTCGCGCCTCGCGTCCTCGAGGTCGTCGCTCATGCGGCGCATCTCGGCCAGGATTCGCTCGTTCTCGTCCTGCTGCTCGAAGAGCTGCGAGAGCACGTATGCCTCGCACGTCTTGATCTCCATCGTCATCTCCATTCCCGGAGCGCAACGCTCCCGTCGGTCTTGTCGGTTATCGCCCAGCAGCCGTAGTCGTACAGCTCCGGGCTGTGCGGCTCGTGGGCTTGCAGCAGCTCGCCGCTCCACCACGCCCGCTCGTAAACCTCGGATCGCCAGCGCCACTCGGCCTTGAGCAGCGCGCCGCCGTGGAACTCGTCGTGGCATCCCGTGGTGCCGCTGCCGCACAGCGCGAACAGCGGGCTTCTCAGGCTCCAAGAGCCGTTCGGCGCGACCAGCTCGAATACCTTGCCCCAGCTGCGCCATGCCACATGGTGGCAGCTCTGCGCCCGCCTGCCGCAGACGCAGCACCACGGCTGGGTCAGCTCGTAGCGCCCCTTGCCGGTGTAGCGCGCCCCGAGGTGGGGCTTGCCGTAGAGCTCGGCGCGCTCCCTGGGCAGGCCCCGCAGCTGCCGCGCGTCCAGGATCATGCCAGCCTCCCGTCCGCGCCGCCGAACTCCACGACCCTCGCGCCGTGCCGCAGCCTCGACACGATCGCCGTCGCGGTGTCCGCGTCTCCCTGCTCGGCCAGCCGGCGAACCAGGTCGCTCGGCCTGTACTGCGTGGTGACCAGGGTCGGCAGCATCGCGGAGTAGCGGGTGTCGACGAGCTGGAACAGGCTGTCGAGCACGAAGCCCGTGGGTCGGCGCTTGCCCAGGTCGTCCACGATCAGGTAGCGCGCCTCGGCGTATCGCCTCAGCGGGTCGCCGCCGTCGTGGAAGCTGCGCTGGATCTCGTCCAGGACGCGGTACATCGGGGCCATGACCGTGCAGCCCTCGCCGCACAGCCGCTTGGCCACGGCTGCGGCGCAGGTGGTCTTGCGGGTGCCGACGCCTCCCCAGAGGTAGACCCACTGGCCGGCCTCCATGGACTGGGCGAGCTCGTCGGCCATCGGGTGGCCCTGCTCCAGGTACCGCTCCGGCACCCCGGCCTTGCGCCACCGGGCGAGCGTCTGATCCCTCCGTGCGCGCCGAGCCTCGGCCTGCTCGCGCTCGGCGGCTCGCCGCCGCTCGTCCACGGCACCGGGGCATCCGCACGCCTCGAAGCCGCATGCGACGCGCCTGCCACGAACGTCGGCGTACCTTGCCCTGAGCGCCGCGCCGCAGTGCGGGCACTCAGTCGTAGCACGAGTAGTCATCGCGTGTCTCCTTCCGTTCCGAGGGCTTGGAGCTGCGTACCCAATTGCGCACAGCCGCAGCCCAGTCCCTCATCGCCGCCGAGCCGACCTTCCAGCCGCGCTGGGCGTAGTAGTCGACGAACCGCTCGGGGTCGAAGTCCGTGAGGGCGAGGTCGATGCCCTTCGCCGCCGCGTATGACTTGGCGCACTCGTCGACCTCGGCGGGAGAGGGGGCGCGGAAACGCGCCACGCTCTTTGCCCCTTCTCTATCTCTTTCTCTTTCTCTCTCTCTTTCTGGAGGGGGTTTCGTAGCGTCGTTCGTAGCCGCTTTCGTAGCCGCTTTCGTAGGGGGTTTCGTAGCGTCGTTCGTAGCCTTCGAATTGTCGTGCCGGCTCGCCACGTTCGCGGCGTTCGTTCGGCTCTTCGAGATGCGCCCCTCGCAGCCCCTGAACACCTTCATGCCCGCGTCGCTCAGCCCCGTCGGCTCTATGCCCTCGAAAAAGTAATCGAGCAACGCGGTGTTGACCTTTCGCCGCTCGGCCTCCGGCAGCAGCGTGGTGAGGTCGTAGAAGGTGCGGTAGAAGTTCATGCGCTTCTCTTCGCCCATCGGTCTCCCCTAGAACGGGACGTCTTCGTCGTACATGGACTGCTGCTGCGGGGCAGGCGCGGGGGCCTGCTGCGGAGGGGCCGCAGGGGCGCACTGGTACGGCTGCGGGGCGTACTGCTGGGGCTGCGCGTACTGCTGGTAGCCTCCCTGCTGCTGCCCCTGGCTCATAAGCTCCACCTCGTCGGGGATGACCTCGAGCTTGGATCGCTTCTGCCCGTCCTTCTCCCAGGACGAGTAGCGCAGCTTGCCCTCGATGGCGACCTTCATGCCCTTGCGCAGGATGCGGGACAGCGCCTCGGCGCGGTTGCCGAACATGGTGCAGTCCACGAAGTTGGGGTAGTCCTCCCACTGGCCCGTCTGCTGGTTCTTGCGGCGGTCGTTCACCGCCACGCCGAAGCTCAGGATCTGCATGCCGCTCTGCGTGGCTCGCAGCTCCGGGTCGCGTGTCAGGTTGCCCGTGATGTTTACTCGGTTGATAGCCATTATCGGCTCCCTTCTCCGGTGCCGCCGCTCGTCCATGTCCTCTGGATGTCGGCGTCCACCGTCTTGATACGTAGTTTCAGCGCCATGATCGCCTCGGAGGAGGCCTTGTACAGCGCCTCGGCGCAGTCGCGCAGCTGCTTCTTCTCGGCTATGTCGGGACGGCCCCGGCACAGGTCGGAGATGATGGTGACCGGCGTTCCCTTGGCCCTCTCCTCGAGGATCGCGATACGCAGCGCCTTGCGGTAGTCGGCCTCGTTCTCGGCGTACTGCTGCCCGGTGCGGCGCAGGGCCTCAAGCTCGTCCATGAGCGCGTCGAACAGCTGCTCGCGCTGGCCGTAGAGGTCCTGCATGGCCTACACGACCCGCCAGGTCGGCGTGGCGCAGCAGCCGGGGTTGCGCTTGAAGGCCTCGTACTGCTCGCGGCTGGCGAACTGGTAGGCGGTGCCGCACGCCTTGCACTTCGCCGTGAACGGCCCCTCCGCCGGCGGCTCCTTCTCGGGCTTGTCCGAGAGGGCGTCCGGGTCGCTCGTGCCGTCGATCGCGAACAGGCCGCAGAGCGCGTACTTGCGCGCGTAGCTCGAGGCCGAGCCGGTCACCTGCGCGGGGTTCATGCCCGTCTGGCTGTCCGGCTCGTGGGCGTAGCCGTCCACTTCGATGGTGCCCTCGGCACCGTCCTCGAAGAACAGGCGCGCCGTGGACTTGACGTAGTGCCGGTCACCGATTTGCACTATGGAGTCGTTGAGCGTGTAGGCCACGCCCGCCTCCTTGCACGGCTCCTTGAGCGCCGCCACGATGTCCTCCATCGAGCGGTAGTTGAACTTGCCGTGCGCGTTGTAGCGCGCCTTCGGCACCACCACGGAGCGCTGCACCTTGGCGACGGCCTCGGCGATGGTCATGTGCTCGGATGCCATCACATGCCCCCCATCTCTCGCTCGCAGACCTGGCGCAGGGTGCCGCGCTTAAAGCACCCGGTCACGCCCAGCGTGCCGCAGAAGCGCCCGATCTCCTTCATCTGCTCGGTGGTCGCGGAGTCGATGACCATCACGCACGGCGCGCCCTGGGCGGCTGGGTCGGGCATCGGGCAGGGCGCGGGCACCGGCTCGGGCTCCGGTTCCGGCTCCATGGCCTCCCGCAGCTCGGCGATGCGGGCGCTCTCCTCGGCTGCCCGCTTGGCGGCGTTCAGCGCGGCTCCCAGGTCGAGCGACGCGAACAGCTCGCGCTCCGCGTCGGGGTAGAACGGCTCGCCCTCGAACTGGTGCTTCAGCGTCTCCCAGTCTCCCGCGAGCTTGGATACCTTGGCTTCCAGGGCTTCGAACGCCTTGACCTCGCCGAAGGTCTTGTTCGTCCACTGCGGCTCGTGCAGCCGCTCGTAGGGCACGACCGGCGCGAGCAGCCCCGCGTATTCCTCGTAGTGCTCCCTGAGCCGGGCGTATGCCTCGGCCTTGCGGGCTTCCTCCGCCTCGTCGAGCTGCGCCTTGATGCCGTCGCTCGCCTGCTTGGCTATCGAGACGATCTCGTTGCATCGCTCCGTGAAGGCGTCGAGCGGGCGGGTGTACTCCCGCTTCACGGCCTTGCGCCGCTCGTCTATCTCCTTGGCGATGCCGTTGAGGTAGGCGCGGTCGCGCTTGGCCTGCCTGACGTTCTCGGCCTTGGCCATGTCGTACTCCAGGCCTTCGTAGCCCTCGACCAGCTTCCGCACGCGCGCCTCGAGCGCGTCGAAGTTGGCGGTGATGGATGCGGGGGAGTACTCGACGGACAGCGCCGAGCCGTCCTCCACGACCTCCGCCTCGACCGCCTCCATTACTCGTCCTCGCCGCTCAGCGCGTCCAGGAGCCCCTTCATGGCCTCGTGGATCTTGCGGTCGCGGGGGGTCGCGGGCTGCACGTCGGCGCGGACGGTCTCGAAGCCCTTCGCCACGTGCCCCGGCTCCATCTGCGCGAGCATGCCCTCGCAGATGGCGATGGCCGCCCAGCAGCAGTTGGCGTCGCGCTCGTCCTGCTCCTCCTCGCTCCCGGCGATCATGATGGCGTTGGTGCCCATCACGCCCAGCAGCTCGTGCAGCAGCTCGAGCGCGTCCATCGTGCTCACGTCGTTGTATCTGTTGGTCTCGAAATGCATGCCTACTCCTTGTAGTCCTCGATGTAGTACTCGATCGTTATGCCTATCCTGGGCTGCTCTCCGTACGGCGGGCGCGGCCTCTTGACCACGGTGCAGCTCGTCACCTGCGAATCGTCCGCGAACGCGACCCCGTTCAACGCGTCGCAAACGAGCTTGCCCACGTTGTCCCAGTCGGGCTTGCCGGTGTCGGCACGTCCCGCCCAGTACTTGGGATTGCTCTTCGACAGCGGCCTGCGTATGGAGATGCGCACGGAGACCGGGCCGTCGTGCCCCGCGAACGCGTCCCCGTAGCGCGCCCGCCACGCGTCTCGAAGCTCGCGCTCCGCCCGCTGCGTCTTGGCGGGGGTGTAGGTGCGGCGGTTGCGGCAATCCATCCTCGGGCGCTGCTTGCCCACGATCTCCCGGACGGGCACGGAAACGCTCGCGCTCCCCGCCAAGGTCCGCCCCCAGCTCATTCGGAAAACCCGTCCGCCCGGCTGCGGTGCTTGCCGAACGCGCCCTCGAGCTGCGGGTAGCGGCTCTCCATGATGCGGGCGAAGCTCGGGGCGAGGCCGTTCTTGCAGGCGACGTGCCGCTCGTTGCGCACCATGTTGACCAGGTAGTTGGCCGACACGTAGCCCTTGCGGCGCAGGCGCATGGCGTTGCCCACCATGTAGCCCCATTCGTCGGGGTGCCCCTCGATCCACTCCAGGGCCTCGCGGAAGTCCCGCTCGCCGTCGGCTCCCAGGCCGGGAAGCTCCATCTGGGCGCTCGCCGGCTTCGCGCCCCAGCGCTCGTCGTTACGCATGCTGCGCCGCCGCGACGGGCTGCTGGGCGGACTCCACTGCCGACTCCATGAGGGGCAGCGCCCAGACGTACATGACCACCATCACCGCCGCGAGCGCCGCCGAAGCGCCCACGCCCACGCCCGTCATGAAGCGGTCGCGCTGGAACTTTTCGCCGGCGGTGGGGCGCTCCCCGCGCTCGAATGGTATGATGGTCGCGGCATCGTTCGCGATGCCTCTCTCTGGGGTGCCCTCGACTCGGTAGGTCGGGGCACTTTTTTTCGCCAATGTGTGCATCTTGTGAACCTCTCTCTAGTTTCCCCAGGTCAGACCGACCGTGGCTTTTACCGTGGTTACTTTCGTTTTTTCTTGGCGCGGCTCTTCGCGCTGTAGTGGCGCTGCCGCTCCCTGTCGTTGCGCTTCTCCCTGACCGCCTCCTCCCGCATCGCGTTGGCCTGTTCGGCGAGGTCCCGCGCGTGCCGCTCCTTGGTGCACTCGACGCACCAGCCGTTCGCCCGGTTGAGGGGCTTGAACGTCCAGCGCCCGCAGTTGGGGCATTGGCGGCGCTTGCGGAGTGAGAGCCCGCATTGCCGCGCCTGCCACTCGACCGAGTCCCTGGAACGCCCCAGCGCCTTGGCCACATCGCCCGCGCCGTCGCCCTGGTGCTCTTCGAGGTAGCGCAGCTCGCTCGTAGACCATCGCCTCACTTGTCGCGCTTCTCCTCGCTCCTCCGGTACGCCTCCGCCAGCACGTCGCACATGCGGTCGAAGGCGACGGAGAGGGGCGTGTCCTGCTGGGTGTCTTGGGTGTCGTTAAGGTGCGAGACGACACACGTCATCACTGCTCACCTCCAGTGCGCGCGCAAGCTTGCGCGCCTCCGTAATCGTGATGTCGCTCTCGCCGTTGACCTTCTTGTTGAAAGTCACAAGAGAACATCCGAGCGCGTCCGCTACGCTCTGCTTGGTGATGTGCAGCTCCGCGACTCTTGCGGCGACTAGTCCTTGCAGACTATTCATGTTTCCTCCTCTCGCCCTAATCGGCATTAGGTACAAGTGGAACAGTACCCTAATGCGCATTAGGAATCAATAGCATATTGAAGATTTCCTAATTTCTGTTAGGATTTAGTCGGCTAGACTTTATGTGAGAGGAGCGAATATGCAGCTTTCCCGTGCCTTAAATGACTATCTCGACGAACTTGGTCTGAAGCAGGCCGACATATGCAGAGCCTCGGGCATGTCGGATGCGCACGTGTCGCAGATTTTCAGTGGGAAGATTAAAGACCCAAAAGCGAGCGTCGTCTATAAGATTGCCCGCGCTATGGGAGTATCGGTTGATGAACTGCTCGACAGAGCAGAATCGTACGACGAATAGAAAACCCCCGGCGGGGTCGAAGCGTCGCCGCGCTGCCCGCCGGGGTTCCTGTCACCAATCCACGAAAGGACGGTATTCACATTATGCCAAAGACAGCGGCCATATACGCGAGGTTTTCCTGCTCCAAGCAGCGCGAGGCGTCCATCGAGGACCAGCTGAGGGTCTGCCGCGAGTGGTGCTCCCGCGAGGGCTACGCCGTGGTGGCGGAGTACTGCGACCACGCCATATCGGGCAAGACGGACGAGCGCCCGGAGTTCCTGCGCATGGTGGGCAACGCGGGCGAGTCCGACATCGTGCTGGTGTACATGATGGACCGCTTCAGCCGCGACGAGTACGACGCGCCCATATACAAGCGGCAGCTCAGGCGCGCGGGCGTGGAGGTCGTGAGCGCCATGGAGGCGCTGCCGGACGGCCCGGAGCGCATCCTGGTCGAGAAGATATACGAGGGGCTTGCCGCCGTGGAGTCCGAGAAGATATCCATCCGCACCAGGCGCGGCATGGAGGGCAACGCGCTCAAGTGCAGGACGAACGGCCAGCCGCTGTTCGGCTACCGCCGCAGCGAGGACGACCTGTACGAGATAGACCCGCAGCAGGCCCCGTTCGTCAGGGAGGCCTTCGAGCGCCGCATAGCCAGGGAGTCCATAGGCTCCATAGCGCGCGACTTCGCCGCGCGCGGGGTGCGCACGTCGTTCGGCAACCCGTGCGGCTACCAGATGGTCTACACGATGCTGCGCAACAGGCGTTACACGGGGCGCTACGAGTGGGGCGGGATAGTCCAGGAGGGCGGCATGCCCGCGATCGTCGAGGAAGGGGTTTTCATGACGGCTCAGAAGGTGCGGGGCGGCAAGAGCAGGGCGGGCGAGGACTGGGGCGCGTTCGCGCTCTCGGGCAAGGCCGTCTGCGGCAAGTGCGGGCGCACGATGCAGGGCAGGAGCGGCAGGGGCCGGCACAACGTCAAGTACGAGTACTACGGGTGCCCGGGCAAGTGCATGCCCGCCATCCGCCGCGAGGAGCTTGAGGGGATGCTGGCCGGCGGCGTGCGCGAGCTGCTGGCCGACCGCAGCGAGGCGCTGCGCATCGCGGGGATGGTCGCGGAGCACTCGCGCGGCAAGCAGGCCGACGCGCGCCGCAGGCAGGCGCGCAAGGCGCTCAACGACGCGGAGAAGGGCTTGAGGAACATCCTCGCCGCGATCGAGCAGGGGATCATAGCGCCGGGCGCGAAGGAGCGCATAGCGGAGCTGGAGGAGCAGAAGGCGCGCGCCGAGGAGGACTTGCGGGCGATCGAGGAGCGGGGCATCGACGCGGACGGGCTCGCGGACTTCCTCCAGAGCCCGGCGCTCGACGACGCCACGCTGCTCGACGCCTTCGTCTATCAGGCGGTCGTGGCGGAGGACGCCGTGATGGCGATACTGAATTACAACGCGGAAAACGGCGAACCCGCCCGGTTTGATGCCGGACGGGTTCGAACGAATTTGGAGTGGCTCCCCGCCGCTGATGATTCGCGAATCGAGATAGCATCCGCCGGGGCGGTC
>CAVCPR010000043.1:0-21795 GCA_963604235.1 Anaerovoracaceae bacterium
AGCCTGCATTGTCCAGATAGCTCGTATCCATGTCTCTCCTTGCTTGTGTTTCCTATTTCGAATCAACGGCGAGCGCACCGCTTGCGTGGAACGCGTCGCCCGCGGGGCGCCCCGCCTCGGGAGGCGCGCAACTTCCGCAACACGCACCGCTGCGCAAACCCCGGCCTGTCGCCGGCTTTCCCGGCGCAACCCGGGTGCCTACAGCCCGAACAACGCCTCGAACGCCCGTGCATACCGCGCCTGCGACTGCGCATCCTCGCCAATGAATTCCCCATCGTCAACATAACGCCGCAGCGCCTCGATGCCCGCATCGTCGCGATAAACGCACAACTCGGGCAGGCTCGTCGGCATACCCAGCTCGCGCATGAACGCCGCAAGGTCGGCCGCCTGATCGTCCTTGCCGTTGTAGACCGACTGCATCAGCAGCCCGATGGCGACCAATTCCCCATGCAGGTAGCCGGCGGCCTGCTCGGCGTAGAGCGTGCGCATGCCGTCGTAGAACTTATGCGCCAGCGCCGTCTGATGGAACCCGCGCGTCAGGGCGCTCACGATGCCCGTCAGCGCCAGGTTCAGGAACACGACCCGTTCAAGGGCGCGCCCCGGCGCTCCCGCCTCCGCCTCGGCGCAGGCCTCCGGCGCGAAGCGGCGCAACAGCTCGTTGTTCGCCAGCGCGTACTGGTAGGTGCACCAGCGCTGCGCAGGCTCCTTATCGGCATCCAAGTCGCCCACGCCGTGCGCGAGCTCCGGAACCTTCGCCATGGCGTCGAGCACGCCGGCCGCGATGAGGCGCGCCGGCTGGGTCGCCATCACCTGCATGTCGACGATCACCGCGTCGATCTCGTGCTCATAGCGCCACGTCCCGCGAAACGATCCGTCGGGGTTGTACATCACCGAAAGCGGCGTGAACGCGGCGCAGGTGGCGATGGAGGTCGGCACCTGCACGAGCGGCCACGACCCCCTCGCCGCCACGGCCTTACCCAGGTCCATGATGCGCCCGCCGCCCATAGCGACCACGACGTCGCAGCCCGCCTCGCCGGCGATCTCGGCCAGCTCGCGCGCCGCCTCATACGAAGTCGGGCAATCGCGCACCTCTTCGACAAACGTGATGCCCGCGGCCTCAAGCGACGCCTTCGCGCGCGGCCCGGCAACCCGCATGCCGTTCGGCCCGGCCACGATGAACGCGCGCCGCCCCAGGCGGGCGACTTCGGCACCGAGCATATCGAGCGCGGCATCTTCCTGAATGTAACGCCCGGCGCCGGTCTTGTACGCGACGTCGACGAATTCGTTGCTAGCCATGCGCTTCCCCTAGTCCATCGTCCAGTCGAGCATGCGGTTCTTGATCTTCTCGAAGATCTGCATGACGATGACCAGCACCAAAATCATGAACAGGAAACCCGCCCACGTGTTGTCGTACAGGCCGAAGTCGGCGTTCTTCTTCACGAAGTAGCCCATGCCGTACTGGGCGCTATACATTTCCGCGAACACGAGCACCAGAAACGAGCCGCGCAGCGAGGTGACGAAGCCCGACATGATGGAGGGCATCGCGGCGGGCAGGATGACCTTCGTGAGCTTCTTCGGCCCGGTCAAGCACAGCGTCGCGGCGTTGTCCAGGTAGCGCTTGTCGATGGTCATGATGCCCGTGACCGTGGCGAACAGCGTGGCCCAAATGGTGTTGTACACGATCAGGAACATGGACGCCGCCGTGAACGAGGGAGCCAGATGCAGCGCGAACGGCGACAGCAGAATGGCCGGGATGACGCTGACGGCGTACATGATGGGGTAAATGGTCTCGCGCACCCGCTTGTTCATGCCCATGAGCACGCCGAAGACGAGCGCAATCACGGTGCCAAGCGCCAAGCTGGGGATAAGCAGCCCCATCGACGAGGCGAAGTTGAGCGGCATGTCCTCCGAATAGCGCATGAACGCCTTCCAGATGCGCTCGGGCGTCGGGAACAGCACGGAATCGAGCAGCCCCGCATGGGTGATGCCCCAATACCCGCCGCAGATCGCCACGATCAAAACCGCGGTGATCCAGTATTTCTTAATGAACGAAACGATATGCTTCATGCCGCTTCAACTTCCTCGTCGTGCTTTTCGATGAACCGCTTTTTCCTACTACGCGTCGTACTCGGCGTAGATGCTGTTCATCTTGGTGTAGAACTCGGGGTTCTGGCCCGCGTACTTCTCGGTGCAGGCATCGAGCGCCGCCTTGTACAGCTTGGTGTCGATGTGCTCGTCGATCTTGATGCTCGAGGCGGTGTCGGGGAACAGGCCCATCTCGCCCATCCAGTTCCACGCGCGCTCGACCGAGGTGCGATACGGGTCGAGGTTCAGGCGATAGTGCTCGTTGTCCATATAGGCGTGCACGTACTCGACGGTCGAGCCGGTCTGCTTCACCACGAGCTCGGCGGTGGCGTCCTTGTTCTGCTCGTACCAGGCCTGGGCACGCAGCCAAGCGCGCAGCATGGCGGTCACGCCCTCGGCGTTCTCGTTCAGGAACTTCTGCGGGGAAGCCACGCGGCAGCAGGAGTAGTTCGGGGTGATGTCGCTGCAGTAGCACATGACCTCGACCTCGTCGATCTGCGAGATGTTGTAGTTCTGGGACGTGCCGCAGATGGCGTAGTCGGCCTTGCCGGAGCGCACGGCCTCGACGCGGTCGGCATGGTTGGACAGCACGACGGTGGTCACCTCGTTCATGGAGTGGCCGGCGTCGTAGAGCGGGCCGAAGACGGCGTACTCGTTGCCGGAGCAGGCGATGGTCTTGCCCAGCAGGTCCTCCACGCCGTTCCACTTGGTGCCGGCCTTCGCGATGATGGGCATGCAGCCGGTGATCATGTAGCCGGCGTAGATGGTCAGGTCCTGACCGGAGGCGATGTGCGTGAGCGGCAGGTTGGTGCCGTTGTTGGACAGCACGTCGACCTTGCCGCTGAACAGGGCCTGGAACGCATCGTCGGAGCTGGAGAACACGGACACCTCGACGTTGACGCCCTCTTCGGTAAGGTAGCCCTGCGCGTCGGCGATGGCGTTGAAGATATGGCCGTCGTTGGTGGTGCCCAGGCGCACGGTCGGGGTCTCGGCAGTCGTCTTGGCGGCGTCGCTCGACGAGGAGGACGAGCTGCCCTGCGAGGAGCAGCCGCCGAGCGCGAGGCCGGCAGCGGCGACGGCGGAGAAGCCGATGAAGCTACGACGGGAAATGAAGTTGGTCATGGGGAGGGGTTCCTTTCCGTATCTAAGGGATGACCTTCTATTCGAAAGAGCGCTTGATGCGGCGCGCTCTAATCGCCAACGTGATTCATAACGTCTTGATTGATGTATTCCACAAGCTCGTTGCGCAGATCCATGATGAAGCGGCTCTCGTACATCTCCTTGCGCGTGGGCTTATGCTCAAGCGGGATCTCCTTCTCGAAGATCACGTGCGAGGGCGACTGCCCGAACACCACGATGCGCGTGGCAAGAAGCAGGGCCTCCTCCACGTCGTGCGTGACGAAGAACACCGTCTTCTTCTGCGTCTCGTGGGACCACAGGCCAAGCACCATGTCCTGCAGGCGGGCGCGCGTCACCGCGTCGAGCGCGCCGAACGGCTCGTCCATCAGCAGGATCGGCGGGTTCATGCTGAAGCTGCGGGCGATGGCGCAACGCTGCTTCATGCCGCCCGACAGCGATTTGGGGTACTGCGAGAACACCTCGTCTTTGAGGCCTACGTCGCGCAGCGCCTGCTTGGCGATGTCGCGGCACTCCCCCTTGCTCTTCTCGGGGAAGCGCTGACGCAGCGCAAGCACGATGTTCTCCCCCGCGCTCATCCAGGGGAACAACCCGTAATCCTGGAACACGACGCTGCGGTCCAGGCTCGTGCCGTCGATGGGGGCGCCGTCGACGCAGATGCTGCCGGACGTGGGCGCCTCAAGCCCCGCCATCAGGCGCAGAAAGGTCGACTTGCCGCAACCCGACTGCCCGAGCAGGCAGACGAAGTCGCCCTCGTTCACGTGCATCTGCACGTCTTGCAGGATCAACTTGTCGGAATCGGCATAGCCGAACGACAGGTCTTTGACGGTGATGTCCTTCATTCGTTTCGTCTCCTATTCCTGATTGGAGTCGTTCGCGGGCTTGAGGCCGTATTCGGCCGCCACCGCGGAAAAGGCGGGCAGCGAGCGCACGATGGCCTGCGGCGGCAGGCAGTACGACAGGCGAAGGTAGCCCGGGCAGCCGAAATCGGTCCCGCCGACGGCGACGATGCGGCGGCTGAACAGGCGCTCGAGCAGTTTTTCCTCATCGCCGTCCGGCGCGGCGAGCAACACGTAGAACGCCCCTTGGCCGCCTGCAATGGAGAACCCGTTCGCACGCAGGCCGTCCATGAGCAGGCGGCGGTTGTCGTCGTAGTACGCGATGTCGACCAGGTCGTCCACGCAGGCCTGCGCCATGCGCTGCGCCGTGGCCGGGGCGTTGACGAAGCCGAGGTCGCCGAGCGAGCGGCGGATGCCGGCATGCAGCGCGTCATGCTCGTCCATGCCCGGTGTCAATGCCGCATACCCGATGCGCTCACCGGCGATGGAGGCCGATTTGCTGAACGAATACACGACGACGGTGTTTCGGTACAGCGCGGGCCACCAGGGGTTTTCCGCGCCGTCGTAGAGCAGGTCGCGGTACGGCTCGTCCGATAAGAGCAGGATCGCATGGCCGAAACGCTCTTCGGCGCGCGAGAGGATGTCGGCGATGCGCGCGGCAAGGTTGGCGGGATACACCAGGCCGGAGGGGTTGTTCGGGGTGTTCACGAGCACGATCTTGGTGTTCGGGGTGAGGGCGCGCTCGAACGCGTCGAGGTCGGGAAGCAGCGTTTGCGCCTCGAACGGCACTTCGACGAGGCTGGCACCCCAGTTTTCGACGAACACGCGATAGGCGGGGTAATTCGGCAGGAACGTGACCACCTCGTCGGAGGGGTCGAGCACCGTCTGCATAACGGTGTTGATCGCCGTCGCCGCGCCGGTGGTCATGATGATGTCGGATGCTTCGTACGACGTTTCGAAACGGGCGCGAAGCGATTGGGCGATGGTTTCGCGGACAGGTGCATAGCCGGCGCTGTCCATATATCCGTGCAGCTGAGGCGCGCTGTGGTCGGCGGTTTCGCGCAAGGACTGCGCGATTGCCGCCGGACACGGCGCCGTCGGGTTGCCGATGCTGAAATCGAAGACGTTTTCAGCGCCGTGAATCCTCTTCAGTTGTTCCGCGGCCTCGAAGGCCTGACGAATCGCTGAACGCTCGCAGAGGCGTTGCGACATAAACCGGGAAACGAGCATGTTCTTCTTTCCGCGCACGCGAAAACGCGCGCGCACTGCACGAAGGTGACCGCAAAGCGGGTTAGGTACATATGGATAGAGCTGCCGTGGGCACAGAAAACCACCGCCCTATGAGGCGGCGCGTAAGCAAAACAGCTATGCAGAAATGCTCAGATTGGCAGAAGTAATCCGAGCGAAATGATTCTACAAAACAACAGGTTTTGAGGTCGGAAACTCAACCGTGTTCCATAAGGCTTACATCACTTCAGAATTTGAATACCCAGGGCTTTCAACAGAAAGCTAAATATGGGTATAAGATGTGCTACCAAAGTGGTAGCACATTGAAGACTCGCACCCGCCAGCCCAGCTCCCATTTACCCTTAAGAGCTGGAAACACCACGCAAACGATGTCATAATATTGTGCATTATCATGCATTCGAAAGGGGTTTTCCATGACAGTGTGCGTGCCGATTAAAGACTTGCGCGACACCGCAGCATTCGACGAGACGGTCGCGACCAGCCCCACGCCGATCATCGTAACCAAGAACGGCTACGACCGCTTCGTTTGCGTGAAAAGCTCCGATTTCACCCGCTGGGAGCAGGCGGATGCTCGCGCGCGGCTGCTTGAGCGAATCGTGATCTCCGAACGAGAGCGAGCTGAAGGGCTCGGCACCGACGCCCTCGAGGCAACGACGTCTTTAAGGGAGAAATATGGCCTGTAACGTAAAGATACAGCCGACAGCGTTGCGCGAGTTGGAGAACACAGTCGAGTATTTGCTTGGGTTCGGCCCCAACACCGCGTCGTCCTTCCTAAACGAATGGGAAGCAACCATAGAAGAGTTGCGCGAAGGCGTAGTTGAGCACAGCCTCTCTCGGTTCGACACCCTCGCACGCCTCGGATATCGAACCGCCCTGATGAAACACTACGTTATCCTCTACTTCGAAGAAGGCGATACCGTCGTGGTAGCTCACCTTTTTCATCAGAGTCAGGACTATGCGAATATCGTCCTGAACGGATTGCGATAGGCGCATTAGCGCAAACAAAAATGCCCGATGCGGGAAATCCCCCGCATCGGGCATTGCGCTACGGTATTACTTGTTTACGGCGTAACCTGCGTTTACCCTTCGTATGCGTACAAATTGCCTTCGCTTGCGTATTGCACCTCGCCAGCGCCGGAGATGATGCTGCCGACGCGATAGGTCTTCTCGCCGGCCGCGGCCAGGGCGGCCTCGACCTCTTCCGCGCGGGCGGGATCGACGATCAGCACCATGCCCACGCCCATGTTGAAGGTCTTGAGCGCTTCCGCCTCGGAAAGGCCGGCCGCGGCGCACACGTACTTCGCCACGGCGGGAACGGGCCACGAACCCAGCTCAACCTGCGCATCGACGCGACCGTTGAGCGCGCGGTTGAGGTTCTCGGTGATGCCGCCGCCGGTGATGTGCGCCAGGGCGCGGACGGCGCCGGGGCACTCGCGCAGCGCGGAAAGCACCTGCTTGACGTAAATGCGCGTCGGCGTGAGCAGCGCGTCGGCCACGGATGCGCCGTCAAGCTCGGCAACCGGGGCGAGCAACTCCTCGCGGCTCTTCCCCTCCACGCACACCTTGCGCGCGAGCGAATATCCGTTCGAGTGCAGGCCGGAGGAAGCCAGGCCGATGAGCACGTCGCCCTCCTGCACGCTTTCGGGGTCGAGCATCTTCGGGCGGTCGACAACGCCGACGGTGAAGCCGGACAGGTCATAGTCGTCAGGGTCCATCACGCCGGGGTGCTCAGCCATTTCCCCACCCACGAGCGCGCAACCCGCCTGACGGCAACCCTCGCCGATGCCGGCGACGACCTCGGCCACATGCTCCTTGCGCAGCTTGCCGATGGCGATGTAGTCCAAGAAGAACAGCGGTTCGGCGCCGCAGGCCAGGATGTCGTTCACGCACATGGCCACCAAGTCGATGCCCACGGTGCCGTGCTTGCCGGCGAGCTGGGCGACCTTGAGCTTCGTGCCCACGCCGTCGGTGCCCGAAACCAGCAGCGGCTCTTCCATATCCTTCGCCGCGGCGATGCTGAACAGCCCGCCGAACCCGCCGATGTCGCCCACGACCTCGGGACGGTAGGTGGAATGCACGGTCTCCTTGATCGCGTCGACCGCGCGGGCCCCTTCGGCGATATCGACGCCGGCTGCTGCGTAGGTGACTTCCTGGTTGCTCACGATTGCTCCTTTATCTCGCGTGACGGCCGCGCCGTCGCTTGATTGCTTTTCGAATAGCGACGCGTCGCGCGCTAGACGCTGACCTGCTCGTTTTCGGCACGGGCGCTCTCACGCTCGTATTCCGCGGCGAAATCCGCCTTGGTCATGAAGCTCTTCTTCGCCGTATAGGCGGGAATAGCCACCGGGTAGTCGCCCGAGAAGCACGCGTCGCAATACCCCGGCGTGCGCACGTCGGGCAGGCTTTCGCGCAGGCCGTCCAAGCTGATGAACGCCAGCGAATCGGCGCCCATCCACGAGCACATCTCCTCGTTGGACATGTTCGCGGCGATGAGCTGGTCGCGCGTGTCGGTGTCGATGCCGTAGAAGCACGGCCACATCACCTCGGGGGAAACGATGCGCAGGTGCACCTCGGTGGCGCCGGCGTCGCGCAGCATCTCGATGAGCTTCTTCGAGGTGTTGCCGCGCACGATCGAGTCGTCGATGACCACGAGGCGCTTGCCGCCGATGACGCTCGGCAGCGGATTGAGCTTCAGGCGGATGCCCAGCTGGCGCATCGCCTGCGTGGGCTGGATGAACGTGCGGCCCACGTAGCGGTTCTTCACGATGCCGTCGGAATACGGGATGCCGCTTTCGGCGGCGAAACCCATGGCGGAGGGAATGCCGGAATCGGGCACGCCGAGCACGAGGTCGGCCTCGGCCGGAGCCTCGCGCGCCAGGATGCGGCCCATGTTGCGGCGCGCCTGGTAGACGCTCTGGCCGTCCATCACCGAGTCGGGGCGGGCGAAGTAGACGTACTCGAAGATGCAGCTCGCGCGCTTGCCGGCGGGCACGCCCTGCTCGGAGATGACGCCGTCCTTGCTGAAGCGCACGATCTCGCCCGGCTCCACGTCGCGCACGTAGCTGGCGCCGACGATGTCGAGGCCGCAGGTTTCCGACGACACGACCCAGCCACGACCGTCCGGCAGCTCGCCGATGCACAGCGGGCGAATGCCGTTGGGGTCGCGGAAGGCGTAGAGGCAGTCGGGGCTCGCAAGCACCATGGCGTAAGCGCCCTCGAGGTTCTCCATGGCATAGCGGATGCCCTCGCGCAGGTGGTGCGTCTGCTGCGTGACGTTGCCGATGGCCTTCGCCGCCACTTCGGAGTCGGTGCCGGCACGCAGCTGGATGCCCTCGTCGATGAGGCGCGCGCGCAGGGCGTTCGTGTTCACGAGCGTGCCGTTGTGCGCGAGCGCGATGAGCGTCTCGTCAATGGCGGAGATGTGCGGCTGGGCGGCTTCCCACGACGCCGCGGCGCCGGAGGTGGAATAGCGCACGTGCCCGACGGCCACGAAGCCCTCGAGCGCGGCGAGGCTCGCCTCGTCAAACACCTGGGTGACCAGGCCGAGGTCCTTCGACACCATGATGGTTTCGCCGTCCCCCACGGCGATGCCCGCGCTTTCCTGGCCGCGATGCTGCAGCGCCTGCAGGCCGAAGCAGGTCATGCGGGCGACGTCCTCGCCCGGGGCGAACACGCCGAACACGGCGCATTCCTCTTCAAGACGGTCGGGCCTCTCTCCCGGCAGAATCGAAGTGCTCATGAAACGCTCTCCTTGGCAGCTTCGTCGACGGCTGCCGCGTCCTCGGGGTTTGCAATGCTTTGCGTTATATCGTCGCTGGTCGACGCTTCGCTTACGTAGGCGAACAGCACCCAGCGGCCATCGCTTGCCAAATTGTCGCACGTGGAAAAGGTGAACGTGCGCGGAATGTCCTTCGCCGCCGGGATGCCCGATGCCACGACGACGGAACGGTCGATCTTGTCCTGCAGGTAGGACACGCGCTCGGCCTCGTCGGTGAAGGCGATCTGCGCGATGGGGTCGTCGGCTGCGCAATGGACAATGCTGAACGTGGTCAGCGCGTAGTTCGTCGTGGGCGAAAGGATATAGATGGTGCGGCTGGCGTTGAACGTGTCGGCGTCGCCGAAGCCGGCGAAGGCGGAGAACATCGAGCCGTCGTTGAGGTGGTGTCCGTAGATGATGTTGTTCGCATCCGAGAAGTTAGGCTGGTTGTCGGCGGAAAGGAAGATGGCGCCGAACGTGGCGATCCAACCAACGGAACCCTTGAAGTCGTGCTTCAAGTAGTATTCGTCGTCGGTGGTGTGCACGATGGGGTAATTGATGTTGGTGCCGGGGACGTAAATCCAGCCGACAACGTCGGGATTGACGGCGCGCAGGGCGTCCCAGTCGACCTTGAAGGAGGAAAGGCCCTCGGCGGCCAAGGTTTCGGGCGCGGGTTCGACAATGCCGATCTCGGCGATTTCCTTGTTCGTCTGCTGGCCTTGCCAATACGAGAACACGATGGCGCCGAGCGCCGCGAGCGCGCAGACGAACACGAGGATGGAGACGATAAACACCACGCGCCATGGCCCGCCGGAAGATTTGCGCGCGTGCGCCCCGCCGGCTTGCCCGGTCTTAGGAACCACCGTGTCTTCCCGCCGATTTCGGCTGTCCATGAATACCTTCCCCCGAACGCCACGCCAGGGGCGGCGCCCCCGCGCAGTGCGATTTCGTTTCCAGAAAGGCTAAGTATACTCGACATCGGCCGGCTCCCCGACAATTCCATCGTCGAACGAGAGCGGCGCGTCGGTGGGCGTTTCCGGGCGTTTTCCAACCGAATGCGCATGCCGATCACAAAAGAAATAAGTGCCGCGCCACGCCCCTTATTAACAAGGGGCGCTCTTGCGAACGCCCCTGCGAAAAACACGCCAGGAATGTCACCCGGACTGCAAGATCTCGCTAAACGCGAGTTCAACCCAAATTGAGAGCGCCACAGGCGCGACGCAAGCCTCAAAGGGCGCCTTGCCCCTATGCGCGGGAGGGCTTGGACTCCTTCGCGGCGCGCTTGAGGAGCTTGCGCTGCTCCATGGCGTTGACGCACACGGCGGCGGACTGGTCGCCGGTGATGTTGACGGTGGTGCGCATCATGTCGAGCACGCGGTCGACGCCGGCCACGAGCGCGATGCCCTCGACGGGCAGGCCGACCGACTGCAGCACCATAGCGAGCATGATCATGCCGGAACCGGGCACGCCGGCAGTGCCAATCGAGGAAAGCACGGCGGTCATCACGATGACCATCTGCTGGCTCAAATCGAGCTCAATACCGAACACCTGCGCGATGAAGATGGCGCAAACACCCTGATAGATTGCGGTGCCGTCCATATTGATGGTGGCGCCGAGCGGCAGCACGAAACTGGAAACCTCTTTGGAGACACCGAGCTTCTTCGAGCACTCCATGTTCACCGGCAGCGTGCCCACCGAGGAGGCGGAGGCGAACGCGAACACCATGGCCTGCATCTGGCCCTTGAAGAACTGCACGGGGCGCATCTTCGCGATCACGCGCACCAGGCCGGAATACACGAGCACCATGTGCAGGATCATGGCGATGTACGCGACGACGATGAGCTTCAAAAGCGGCAGCAAGATGTCGGGGCCGTTGGAGGCAACCACGGGCGTGATCAGGCCGAATACGCCAAACGGCGCGATGGAGATGATCATATGCATGATCTTGATGCACACTTCCGACATGCCGTTGACGAAATCGGCCACGGGCTGGGCCTTCTTGCCGGCGGCCAGGATGCCGAAGCCGAAGAACAGCGCGATGACGATGATCTGCAGCATGCTCGCGTCCGACATGGGCTGCACGAAGTTGTCGGGGAAGATGTTGACGATGGTCTCGATGAACGACGGGGCTTCCTTGGCCGTGTAGCTCAGCTCATCAGTGCTGAGCGCGTAACCGCCGCCCACGTTGGCCACGTTGGCCACCACCAGGCCGATAATGATGGCGCACGCCGTGGTGAAGAGGTAGTACACGACGGTCTTGCCGCCAATGGCGCCGACGCGCTTGATGTCGGACAGCGAGATGACGCCCGCGATCATCGAGAAGATGACCAGCGGCACGACGATCATCTTGATAAGGTTCAAGAAAATGGTGCCGAGCGGCTTAATGTACTCGGTGGCGATGTCGGGGTTGCCCTGCAGGCACAGGCCCACCACCACGCCGAGCGCCAACGCGATGAAGATCCACGTGGTCAGCGAAAGGCGCTTGAACCAGGGTTTGGTGGCATTTTCCTCGGAAACCTCTTCGACGGTCTGCTCGACGTCGGAAGCGGCCTCCTTGCCAAGATCCTTCAGATCGGACATGAAAACCTCACTTGCTCAAATGGAACGCTTGCCGCGAGCCCAGACGCATACGCTGTTCAACGGGTTCAAACTCACCGTCGCATTCAAGCAACCGATGTTCAACCGATTCAAGGTTCGTCGCGGGAATTGAATCCTACGACCCGAAACAGCACACGAATCTACGCACGCGGATGCAGATTGTAATGGATTCGTCAACGATACCACCACACAATGGGGACTAACCGACACGAATCCGGCCCCAAACGGCAAGGTTTAACAAGCTGGAAACAAGCTGACGTCCGCGGGCGCGGCCGGCTTGCCACCGCATGCCGAGCCTACGCCGGCGAACCCGCAAGCGGCAAGTCGCCGCATGCCGGGCCACGGCCGGCGAACCTGCAGGCGACGGGCCGCCGCCCGGGCCGCTACTCCCCGAGCGCCTCGGCCGCCTCCAGCCACTGCTCGTCAAGCTCGTCGATCTGCGCCTGGAAGTCATCGACGAGCCCCTGCAGGCGCCCGAGCTCCTCGAAATCCGACGGGTCGGCCGCCGCCATTGCCGCCTGCGCTTCCTCGATCTTCGTGCGCAGCGTGTTCGACTTCGTCTCGCAGCTGCGCATCTTCTTGCGTAGTTCGCGAATCTGCCCGCCCGAAAGCTGCGGCGCCCCGCCATCGGCCGCGGCCGTCCCGCCGGCGGTCCCGCCTCCACCCGCAGCCGCCGTCTGCGGCGCCTTCGCCCTTCCTTTCGGCGCGCTTTGGGCCTCGGTCAGCTCCAGGTATTCGCCCACGCCGCGCGGCAGGTGGCGAATCTTACCGTCCATCAGGGCAAACTGGTGATCAGTCACGCGCTCCATGAGGAAGCGGTCGTGCGTCACCAAAAGCAGCGTGCCCGGCCAGCCGTCGAGAAGCTCCTCGATGGCGGCGAGCATATCGGTGTCCATATCGTTGCCGGGCTCGTCCAGGATGAGCACGTTCGGCTCGTCGAGCAGAATGAGCATCAACGCCAGGCGGCGCTTCTGGCCGCCGGACAGGTCGCACACCGGTTCGTTCAGGTCGGCCTTCGAAAACCCGAGCTTCTCCAGCAGCTGCGCGGGCGTCATTTCCTTGCCGTCGAGCATCATGCGGCGCGTATAGTTGCTGATGACCTGGCGAACGCGGTCGTCGCCGAAACGCGCGAGATTGTCCAGGTGCTGCGAGAGCACGGCAAACTGCACCGTCTTGCCGATTTTCACGAAACCCGATTGTGGCGGCACAAGGCCCTGAATCACCTTTAAAAGCGTGGTTTTGCCGGCGCCGTTCGCGCCGACGATGCCGTAGCGGTCGCCCGGCCCGACGATCCAGTCGACGTCGTCGAGGATGGGAGCGGCCATGCCGTCGAAGGACAGGCTCACATGCTTGAGCTCGACCACCTGCTTGCCGAGGCGAGCCATCGCCATGCGCTTGAGCTCCAGCTCGTTGCGCAGCGGCGGCACGTCTGCGATAAGCTCATGAGCTGCATCGACGCGGAATTTCGGCTTCGTGCCGCGCGCCTTCGGGCCACGCGCGAGCCACGCCAGCTCGCGGCGCAGGGCGTTCTGGCGCTTCTCCTCGGCCAGCGCCGCCAAACGGTCGCGCTCCACGCGCTGCAGGATGTACGCGGAAAAGCCGCCCTCGAACGGGTCGATGGTGCCGTCGTGCACCTCCCACATGCGGGTGCACACCTCGTCGAGGAACCAGCGGTCGTGCGTCACGACGAGTAGAGCGCCCTGTCCCGCCTTCCAGCGCGTCTTCAGGTGATTCGCCAGCCATGTGATGGCGCGAACGTCGAGGTGATTGGTCGGTTCGTCAAGCGCCAGAATGTCCCAGTCGCCGATGAGCAGGCGCACCAGGTCGACGCGGCGGCGCTGCCCGCCCGAAAGCGTTCCCACCTTCGCGTCCCACGGGATGTCGGCGGCAAGCCCGGCGATGGTTTCGCGGATGCGCGCGTTGCCGGCCCACTCGTACTCGGGCATGTCACCCACCACGGCGTGGGCCACCGTGTCGTCGTCGGAAAGGTCGTCGGTTTGCCCAAGCACGCCCACGCGCACGGCGCCGTTGCGCAGAACGCGCCCGCTATCAGGCTCGAGGCGACCGGAAAGCACCGAAAGCAAAGTCGATTTGCCGTCGCCGTTGCGTCCCACGATGCCGATGCGATCGCCCTCGTCGACGCCGAGCGATATCTCTTCGAACACCGTTTTCGTGGGGAATTCGAGTGCAACCTTTTCGCATCCGAGCAGAAACGCCATGACAAACCAACCTTCTTCGAGAAATTAGAGCGCGTCACATGATAGCAAACGCGCGCCCGCCGCAGCGGCAAGCGACTCGCGCGAAACGAGCGCGGGCGCGGCGGGCGCGCCCGGGGTCTCCCGAGGCCGCCCGACCGGCGGGCGCCACCCGGGCGCTGCGCGCCGGCCCCCTACCCCTTCTTCATGACCGCCAACGTCAGCCAGGTGCGCTCGTAGGGGCGGTAGTACGTTTCGTATTTCACCAGCGTGAACCCGTCCTTCTGCGACAGGTCGGAAATATCGCGCGGCAGGCTGCCGTCCTGCGACTGACCCTCCACGATGAACGTGCCGCGGAAGTTGTCGAAGATGATCTCCCACGACATTTTCGAGATGAGCGTGGGCGAATACGCCATGTACGCGCGATCCCAGTTGCCCTTCTGCCAATCCATATAGGTTTGCGGGATGTCGGGGCACATCACCGAGGTGACGCCCATGTAACCGATGTCGGTTGACACGACCAACGGCAGCTGCCCGCCCTGGTCGTAGGCGACCTCGTCGACCAGCTCGCGGAACTTGCTGACGGGAACGTCGTTGTCGGGGCTGTAGTCGTCGTGGATAAGAAGGGCCTGGTTGGTAATGCCCGCGGCCAGAAGTACCGCGCACAGGCCGCACAGCAGCTTGCGGGTGCGGATATGCGACACGACGATGGCGATGGCGGCCAACAGCGGCCCGATGGCGACGAACAGGTAGCGGTAGTACAGGATGAGCGAGTTCATGGCAAGCGACGCGCCCAGCGCGATGCCGTACACGCCGCCGTAGACCGCGAGCGCGCAGATGATGGGCGTGATTTCCTCGGAGGCGAGCCAAGCGCCGAAGCGGCGCAGGCGCACCGCGCGCGGCAGGCGGCCTTCGCGCTTGCCCTGCGCCGCGGCGGCGCGGCGCGCCTCGCGATGCAGGCTCACGCGCCAGCAGCCCCAGCGGATGCCCCACACGATAAGGAACGCGATGACGAACACGGCAGCCCAGCCGAGGATGTTCAGCCACAGCTGCATGCCCGATCCGTAATCGCCGCGCAGGGCGAACGAGATCTGGCTGGTCATCACCGGGTAGGTGGCAAGCTCGATATAGGTGGTGGGGAACACGATGTTCGCCCAGTACGTGCGCCCGACCACGCCCATTTGGCTGGTCACCGCCGTGACGATCCACGGCAGGTAGAGCGCCACCTGCACGACGCAGCCAATACTGAGCACGGCGAGGGGTTTACCGGGCGCCGCAGCGTCGGGCGGCAGCGGGCGCGGGCCGCGACGGCGATGACGCCACGCCCGGCGGATGGTGAACACCAGCAGCACCACGTTGATCATGAATGCGGACATGGCACCGAAATAGTGCAGATACGCGCAGGCCAGGCTGGAAACGAAGCAGGCGATCCACCAGGCAACGGGCGCGCCGGCGAGACACTTGCGTCCCGCGGCCTGCCGGGCGATATTTTCGTGCGGGCGCTCTTTCAACACGCCGATGAGGCGCAGTGCGTAGATGAAGCAGAACATGACCGCGAACGTGGCCCACGAGTACATGCGAATTTCGACCGCCATGATGGCGATATAGGGCGTGAACAGGGCGAAGAAGCTGAACAGCACGCCCGTGCGCGCATTGGCATCGCGGCGGACGTGCGTGAAACCCAGGGTTGCCATCGCGACCGCGCCCGCAACGGTGAACAGGCGGTAGACGAGGATGTTCTGCCCGAAGACGAGGTTGAGCACATGCAGCGCCCAATAAATGAGCACCGGATGCACGTCGCCCGAGCTGTAGTTCCAAATCTCGGCGAAGGTGTGGTTGGCGATGCCGACCGAATAGCTCTCGTCGAACCAGATATTGCCGTGGAAGGCGTCGGTGAGCAGAAAGACGGTGCCGGCGACGAGGACGGCGATATGGAATTTGCTCGACTCCATAAGCGCGTCGAAACGCTCGGGGATGGTGCGGGTCGTTGTCATAAGCGCTTCACGCCTGCGTTTCGCTTGGAGTTCATAAATAGATTCGCCTTACCGGTTGCGATTGTCCCCTACGTGCCATAGCGTAGCATTGCAGTTGGAGCGCAGGCGAAGCCTGCAAAGAAACACCCCATGAGCTATAGAGTGTTTCCAGAGAAGCTCATTTGAACGAATTGAAGTTCATGAAGTTCAAGGAGCGACCGACAGGCGAGGACGAGAAGAAGAGAGGGAGACGCGTATGGAGCTCGTGTTCCATGCCGACGACTACGGCATCACGCAGTGGCAGGCAAAAGGCATTTTGGAGCTTTGCTCGTCATGCGGGGGCGAAGGCGTCCTGTCGTCGGTGAGCATCTTCGCCAACAGCCCCGCCTTCGATGCCGCCGCCGCGCTGGCCGCGCCCTACGTGAGCTCAGGCGCGCTTTCAATGGCGCTGCACGTGAACCTCGTCGAGGGAGCGCCGTGCGCCGACGCCTCCGAGGTGCCGCTGCTCGTCGGTGAGCGCGGAACCTTCTGCAACGATTTCGTCGGGTTGCTGAAACTGTCGATGGGATCGGCGCGTGCGGAGCTGCGCCGACAGGTGCAGGTGGAGGCGCAGGCACAGCTCAGGCGCTTTCTCGGCGCGTTCCCCCAGTTGAAAGACGCGCTGCGCATCGACAGCCACCAGCACACGCACGCCGTCCCGGCCGTACTCGACGGCGTGCTGGCCGCCTGTGCCGCCGAGGGCTGCACGCTCGCGCACCTGCGCTGCCCCGCCGAGCCGCTTGGCGCCCACCGCGCATGCAAGAGCAAGATCGAGCCGGTGAACTTGGCGAAAGTGCTGCTCATCGACGCGCTGTGGCGTAAGAACCGCTCGAAGGTGCCTGCCGGGTGCAAGACGTCGCTGTTCTGCGGTGTGGCGCTATCGGGCCACATGGACCAGGTCACCTGGCCGCTCGTCGACGCCTTCTGCGCCGAGGCGGCCAAGCGCCATGCAACCGGCGTCGAAGTGCTCTTCCACCCCGTGAGCGTGCCGGTTGCAGAATGCCTCGATCCGCAAAACGAGCCCTTTGCCCAAGCCTGCGCCGGCCCAGGCCGAAACGCCGAAGCCGCCTGCGTGCGAGCATTAGCAACAAGGGCGTAAAAGCCGCGAACTTGACAACCGCCGGCCCCCTAAACAAGCCGACGAGCCCGACTCCTACCGCACGACCCCTACGGGACGATGACCGTCGGGATCGTGAGGTTCAACAGCACGCTGTGCGTGACGCTGCCGAACAGCGTGCGGCCGAGCGCGTTGCGGGAATTGGTGCCGAGCACCAGCAGCGCCGCGTCGGCGCTATTCTCCACCAGCACGCGCGAGGGCGACGACCCCTCGAGGGAGCGGCCGCTCACATCCAAGCCCGGATGGCTTGCGGAGAGGCGCACGATGGCAGCGTCCACTTCCGCCTGACGCTGCTCCCCCACCGGGCCCAAGCCGCCGCCCATCGCCTCGGCGCTGTGCTCCAGCCAGGCGGGAAGGCCCCAGGCGCTGATCAGCTCAAGGTGCTGCCCGCAGGCCACGGCCTCGTTCGCGGCAAACTCCAGGGCATTGGCGTTGACGGCCTCGTCCGGCCCCACGCCCATGACGATGCCCTTCGCTTCGGTATCGGCGCTCCAGTCGGCAGGCACGATCACGGTCGGCACCTTTGTGGATACCGAGATGCGCAGGCCCTTTGCGCCGCCGATGGTTTCCCCAATGGTGTGCCCGTGATGACTGCCGACGACGACCATGTCGTGCTCGTTCGCGGCGTCCACCAGCGCGTCGACGATATTGCCGACGGCGACCTGCGTAGCGATGGCGATCCCAGGATAAGCAGCGAGCGCGTCATCGCGCTTGCGGTTCAGGGCGTCTTCGACGGTTTCTTGCAGGATGGAAATGTCGACGCCCGCTTTGTTTGCGATGGCATTATCGATGACGGCGAGCATGGTGATGCTTGCGTTGTCGCGCGTGGCGCGCGAAATGGCCCATTCAAGGGCGCGGCGCCCGCGTTCGCTGCCGTCGATACCGACGAGGATGGTAGTCATGATAAATAGCTCCTTAGCATTGGTTTGGATAGCTGATCCAAGCGCAACCGATTGAGGTTGACCGTTTGGCAGATATTCAGATCGAAATAGATTGCAGGCTCTCAAGGACGGAGTGGCCCGTTCGTCAGGAAATGGCCGGGAGTTCGCCGTTTACCGAAGAGAAACCCCTGATAAAGGAAGCGGCCGGGGTTGCCGGCCGCTTCAAGGTTCCTAGTGGAAGAAGGGGATCATCAACCAGAGCGCGAACAGCACGATAGCGACGCAGGCGGTGAAGCAGATGACCGAGAACACGCGGTGCATGAGGTGCGGCGTGCCCTGCGCGTCCACCCCGCCGGCTGCCCACAGGCGCAAGCCGGACGCGTACAGGACGCTGATGGCGCTGGCCACGCAGATGGCCACGACGAGCACGGTGATGAAGCTGGAAATTTCGGTGGTGATCATATCGGCGCCTCCTTTACGCCGCGGAAGCCGGGGCCGTGGCGGAAACCTTCACCGCGTTGACCTTGACTTCTTTTCCATCGTTGACGTTTGCGCTGTTCACGGGGTTACGCTTGGAAAGGCGGAAGATGATGAGGGCGACGATGATCGCGATGACGACGGTCGCGACAGTGCCCCACACGCCCGTCTTCGCCAGCGCACAGGCAAGAGCCGCCACAATGCCGGCAGCAGGGAAGGTGACGAGCCACGCGACGAGCATGCGGGCCGCAACGCCCCAGTTCACGGGGTTGCCCTTCTTGCCCAAGCCGGTGCCGATGATGGAGCCGGAGCACACCTGCGTGGTGGACAGGGCGAAGCCGAGGTGCGAAGAGACCAGGATGGTCGTGGCCGAGGACGCCTCGGCGGCGAAGCCCTGCGGCGTGGAAATCTCGGTCAGGCCCTTGCCGAGCGTGCGAATGACGCGCCAGCCGCCCATGTAGGTGCCGGCGGCGATGGCCAGGCCGCACACGGCGACGACCCACAGCTGCGGACCGGTGCCCGATGCCTGCGCGCCGACGGCGATGAGCGTCAGCGTGATGATGCCCATGGTCTTCTGCGCGTCGTTGGTGCCATGAGAAAGGGCGACCAGGCAGGCGGTGATGGTCTGACCATGACGGAAGCCGCTTTCGATCTGCGATTCGTCCATCTTCTTGACGATGAAATAGATGAGCTTCACGGCGCAGAACGCGGCAAGGCCGGCCACGACGGGGGAAACGAGCGCGGGGATGAGAATCTTGGTGAGTACGGCGCCGAAGTTGACGCCTTCAACGCCCGCGCCGACGATGACGGCGCCGACCAGGCCGCCGAACAGGGCGTGCGAGCTGGAGGACGGCAGGCCGACCAGCCAGGTGAGCAGGTTCCAGATGACGGCGCCGATGAGGCCCGCCAAAATGAACTCGGGGGCGATGGTGACCACCTGCTCGTTGATGAGGCCGCCGGAGATGGTCTTGGCCACCTCGGTGGAAAGGAACGCGCCGACCAAGTTCAGCGTTCCCGCCGCGATGACGGCGGTCTTGGGCTTGAGCGCCCCGGTTGCGATCGAAGTCGCCATGGCGTTGGCGGTGTCGTGGAATCCGTTCGTGAAATCGAACGTGAGCGCGACGACGACGACCAGGCCAACGATTACCAGCGTTGCCGGATCCATGTCTTTCGTTTCTCCCTTCAGGAAATGTGCTCGAATGAGCGCACACGTCCGCCGTGTGCATCAATCAGCTTAAAAATGCAATGTAAAGGGAACGTAAGGCCGCTTTCAGGTGAGGGTAATGCTTTTGCGGTTTCCCCTTCACATGTGATGCTGCGGTGATTTTGAACAAATTGAACTCGAGCGTGCTATAGTTCATCGAAATTGAACTTGCAGGCGTCAAGTTCGGGATAACCCGGATGGCGGGAAAGGATATTCCAATGGAGGAGAACGTGTTCGCGCAGCGTTTGAAAACGGCTATGGAACGCAAGGGCTACAAACAGTCCGACCTCATCAAGGCAGCCGAGCGCGCCGGCAGCAAGCTCGGAAAGAGCCAGGTCAGCCAATACGTGAGCGGCAAGACCATCCCGCGCGCCGACGTAATGGCGCTGTTGGCGAACCTGCTCGGCGTCACACCCGGATGGCTCATGACCCAGGAGGCCGCACCGGAGCGCGCAGGCTTTACCTACGAAACCGTGCAGACGAGCGGCGCCGAAACGTTTCCGGTACACGTCGATGCAGCAAACGCCGCTCCAACCATTCCGAGCGACGATATCATCATTTCCGACGAAGGGATCCCCATGCGCCAGTTCAAGAAGTCCTCGAAACTCGACAACGTCCTGTATGACGTGCGCGGCCCGGTCGTCGACGAGGCGGCGCGCTTAGAGGCGCAGGGTATGCGCGTCCTGAAGCTCAACATCGGCAACCCCGCGCCGTTCGGCTTCCGCACGCCCGACGAGGTAGTGCAGGACATGCGCATGCAGCTTCCCGATTGCGAGGGTTACAGCGACTCGAAGGGCCTGTTCAGCGCCCGCAAGGCGATCATGCAGTACTCGCAGATCAAAGGCCTTCCCAACGTCGACATGGACAGCATCTATACCGGCAACGGCGTCAGCGAGCTCATCAACTTATGCATGCAGGCGCTGCTCGACACCGGCGACGAGATCCTCATTCCCAGCCCCGACTATCCGCTGTGGACCGCCTGCGCCACGCTTTCCGGCGGCGTTCCCGTGCATTACATGTGCGACGAGCAGGCGGAATGGTACCCCGATATCGATGACATGGAGCGCAAGATCACGCCGCGCACCAAAGCCATCGTCATCATCAACCCGAACAACCCCACCGGCGCACTCTACCCGCGCGAGGTGCTCGAGCAGATCGTCGAGCTTGCGCGCAAGCATCAGCTGATGATCTTCTCGGACGAAATCTACGACCGCCTGGTCATGGACGGCCTGGAGCACGTCTCCATCGCAAGCCTCTGCCCCGACCTGTTCTGCATCACCTTCAGCGGCTTGTCGAAGTCGCATATGATCGCCGGCTACCGCATCGGCTGGATGGTGCTATCCGGCAACAAGGCCTGCGCGCAGGACTTCATCTTGGGGCTGAACATGCTCTCCAACATGCGCCTGTGTTCGAACGTGCCAGCGCAGTCCATCGTACAGACGGCGCTGTGGGGGCACCAAAGCGTCATGAACTACGTGGTGCCCGGCGGGCGCGTCTACGAGCAGCGCGAATTCGTGTACAACGCCTTAAACGACATCCCCGGCATCACCGCGGTCAAGCCGAAGGCTGCGTTCTACATCTTCCCGAAGATCGACACGAAAAAGTTCAACATCACCAATGACGAGCAGTTCGCGCTCGATTTGCTGCACGACAAGAAGATCCTGCTGGTGCCCGGCAAGGGCTTCAACTGGTCAACCCCCGACCACTTCCGCGTCGTGTACCTGCCGCGCATCGAGGTCCTTTCCGAAGCAATGAAGAACCTCGGCGACTTCCTCAGCTACTACCGCCAGGCGTAACGCTTCGCATAAAAAAGGCTCTGTTAGACCAAAATCGACACGCTCCTGACGCGACCCAAAAACAGTTGCATATACGCAGGCATAAGCGGCTGAATCCGGGCTCGCGAAAGCTGATCGATCATCCATGTCAATTCTGGCCTAACAGAGCCAAAAAACGGTTGCGCGCTTCGCGCTATCCAATACGGCTCGAGATGCTCGAACCTACCATACACGTGACGACGCCCGGCGTTTTTTCGGGCGGCAGCGATCGAACAGATCCGAATCCTATGAAGCGGAAACTGCGTGTTCCCTGCCCCAGGCTCGGATCTGGGCGATGCCCTCGTTCGCTTCGGAGATGGAAACCACCTTGTCGAAGTGCGCGGCCAACTGCACGACGTCAGGCACGGGCGCGTGGCCGAACGCCACCAACTCGGCGTAGTCCATAATGGACTGCTCGATATCGGAATACG
>CAVCPR010000044.1:0-21703 GCA_963604235.1 Anaerovoracaceae bacterium
TTCAGCCAGCGCGGTCTTCAGACCGCTCTCCGCGGCCTCCCAATCCTCGTCGGAGCCCATGGAATCCTCGGGGCGGGTGGACAGCTCCACGTGATACTTGAAGCCGAACTGCTGGTAGACCGAGTCGATGAGGCGCACAACGCCGACGATCTCGTCGGTGAGCTGGTCGGGGCGCACGAACAGGTGCGCGTCGTCCTGATTGAAGCAGCGCACGCGGAACAGGCCGTGCAGCGCGCCGCGCATCTCGTGGCGATGCACGAGGCCAATCTCGCCCGCGCGCATGGGCAGGTCGCGGTAGCTGCGGGGCTTTGCAGCGTAGACGAGCACGCCGCCAGGGCAGTTCATCGGCTTGACGCAGTACTCTTCCTCGTCAATGGTGGTCGAGTACATATTGTCCTTGTAGTGGTCCCAGTGGCCTGACGTTTCCCACAGGTGGCGGTTCATGATCAGCGGCGTGGAGATTTCCACGTAACCCGCCTTGTGGTGGATTTCGCGCCAGTAGTCCAGCAGCGTGTTCTTGAGCACCATGCCGGCGGGCAGGAAGAACGGGAAGCCCGGGGCCTCCTCGCGCATCATGAACAGATCCATCTCGCGGCCGATCTTGCGATGGTCGCGCTTCTCGGCCTCCTCGAGGTTGTGCAGGTACTCGTCAAGCTCGGCCTTCTTGAAGAACGCCGTACCGTACAGGCGCTGCAGCTGCTCGCGGGACGCGTCGGCGCGCCAGTAAGCGCCGGCGAGCTTCATCAGCTTGAACGCGCCGATTTTGCCGGCGCGGGGAACATGCGGGCCGGCGCACAGGTCCACGAACGACCCGTGACGGTAGATGGAGATCTCCTCGTCGGTCAAATCGTCGATGTGCTCGAGCTTGAATTTCTGGTCGGCGAAGATTTCCTTCGCCTCGTCGATGCTGACCACCTCGCGCACGAACGGCTCGTTGCGCTTGATGATCTGCGCCATCTTCTTCTCAATGGCCGGATAGGCATCGGAAGAGATGTTTTCGGGCAGCAGGAAATCGTAGAAGTAGCCGTCGTCGGTGGCAGGACCGAAGGCGATCTGGGTGCCGGGATAGAGCTCCTGGACGGCCTCGGCCATGATATGGGCGCAGGAATGACGCAGGATATGCAGGGCCTCGGGGCTTTTCGCCGTGATGATCTCGACCTGCGCGCCGTCGGTCACCGGACAGGCAAGGTCGACGAGCGCGCCGTCGATCTTGCCGGCAAGCGCCGCCTTCGCCAAACCGCTACCGATGGAAGCCGCGACGTCGGCGATGGTGGCGCCGTCTTCAAGGGCCTTTTTCGATCCGTCGGGCAGAACGATTTCCATGATTCGGTTCCTTTCCTTATTGCAGAGCAACCAAAACCGGCAGGCAAGTTCAGCCTGCCGGCGGTTATAGGTTTCCTTATGCTACCTCATTGCCGCCTGCGCACGAAACGCGCAGGAGCGGATGCGCACAGCATCGCCACGGCGCGAGGCGGTCGAGCGCCGCTGCGACCGGGCGAGCTCGGTCTGTCGCGCCTGCCGCTTCCCTATCGCGGCGCGCGCCTACGCTTCCGAGAATTTCTCCTTGAGAGCGGCATTGACGCATTCGGGCACGAACTGCTCGACGTCGCCGCCCATCGAGGAGATCTCGCGCACGATGGAGCTCGACAGGTACATATGCTGAGGCAGCGACATGATGAACAGCGTTTCCAGTTCCGGGGAAAGCTGGTAGTTCATCGCCGTCATCTGGAACTCGTACTCGAAGTCGGTGATGGCGCGCAGGCCCTTGACCACCGCGGTGGCATCCATCTTCTTCGCGAAGTCGACCAGCAGCCCCTCGAAGGGCTCGACGCGCACGTTGGGCAGGTGCGCGGTGGCCTGCTGCACCAGCTCCACGCGCTCCTCGAGGGTGAACAGCGGTTTCTTCTTGGCCGAGACGGCAACCGCGACGATGACCTCGTCGACGAGCTGGCTGGCTCGGGTGATGACATCGAGATGCCCGCTCGTGATGGGGTCGAACGTTCCGGGCGTCAATGCACGCTTCATAGGGACCTCTCCCGTGTTTCTCGTGGTCGGATGGCGGGCGGCGAAGCGCGCCGCCGGGGTGCCGTGTCGCCTATTCGGCGCGCAGCACATCTACGGTAGTATCGCCGTACTTCTTGCGCTGCGCAAGGCAAAATCCGGCTTGGGCGGCGGCAAGGGCGCAAGCGTCGTCGTCGGCGTGCGCATGTTCGTAAACGACGATCGCCTCGCTCGACACGACGCCGGCGTCGCGCGCGGCGGCGACCATCCCAAGCACGTCAGTGGCCGCGTAAGCATAGGGCGGGTCGAGGAAGACGAGGTCGAAGGCGGGGCGGGAGAAGCGCGGGGGGCGCTCCATCACATCGCCGCGCACAAGCGTGGCCTGGCGCGGCTCGAGACCGAGCTTCGCGGCGTTCGCGGCGAGCACCTTATGCGCGGCAGCGTCCCGTTCATAGAAGACCGCACGCGCAGCGCCGCGCGAGAGCGCTTCGAACCCAAGGGCCCCGCTTCCCGCAAACGCGTCGAGCACCATGGCGTCCCCAAACCCGCCGCGCGCGCTGAACACGCAGCTCATAATGGACTCGCGCACGCGATCGGTCGTCGGGCGGGTGCCCTGCCCCGCCGGGCACGCAAGCGCGCGGCCTTTCATGGTTCCGGCGATGATTCTCATGCCTGCCACCTTCCCTTCTTCGATTTCGCACCGAACGTGCGCAGCGCCTCGAAGGCGAGCGCGCGGTGCTGCGGCTCTTCCAAGCCGGGGTCTTCCTCCATGATTGCGGCGGCATCGGCGTGCGCCGCCTCGATGATGCGCGCGTCGCGGGCGATGTTGACGAGCTTGAGCGCGCTCGCACCGTGCTGGCGGTTGCCGAGGATGTCGCCCTCGCGGCGCAGCGACAGGTCGTATTGCGCGAGCTCGAAGCCGTCGTCGGTACGCTCCATCGCGCCGAGGCGGGCAAGGGCCGCCTCGCTTTTCGACGCCGAGATGAGATGCACCTGCGCGTCGGCGCCCCCGCGCCCGACGCGCCCGCGCAGCTGATGGAGCTGCGAGAGGCCGAAACGGTCGGCGTCTTGCACGATCATGACGGTCGCCCGCGGGACGTCGACGCCCACCTCGATGACCGTCGTCGCCACAAGCACCTGCGTCTCGCCCGTGCGGAACCGCTCCATGACCTCGTGCTTCTCGGCGCTTTTCATGCGCCCGTGCAAAAGCTCCACGTTCCAATCGGCGAACACGGTGCGCTGCAGGTACGATGCCTCCTCACAAGCGGCCGTGACATTGTCGTCCAGAAAATCGTCGTCGCCCTCGATGCTGATGGCGGCGTACTCGTAGGCCTCCTCGTCAACGGCGCGCCCCCGCACGGCGCGGCTGTCGCGCGCGGCTGAATCCTGGCCGATGAGCGGGCAGACCACGTAAACCTGCTCCCCGCGCGCAAGCGCCTCGCGCGCGGCGTCGTAGGCTTTGCCCTGGTCGTCCTTGGCATGGACAAACGTTTCCCGGCGCGCGAGCGCATGGGGGCGGCGCTTGATGTAGGACAGCGTCATGTCGCCGTAGATGGCGAGCGCCAAGCTGCGCGGGATGGGCGTGGCCGTCAGGTACAGCGCGTCGGGCGAGGCGCCTTTGCCGAGAAGCTTCGCACGCTGCTCGACGCCGAAGCGCTGCTGCTCGTCGATGACGGCGAGCGTGAGGTTTTGAAACGAGACGTCGTCTTCCAAGATGGCATGCGTGCCGATGAGCACCGTGATGGCGCCCGACGAGAGGCCCTCGATGATGCGGGTTCGCTCGGCGTCCGGCGTGGAGGCGCTCAGGTGCGCCCAGGTGATTCCCACCTCGTCAAACAGTCGTCCCAGCTTGTCGGCATGCTGGGACGCCAACACCTCGGTGGGAGCGAGAAGCGCCGCCTGGGAGCCGCTGTCGGCGCAGGCGGCAAGCGCGAACGCGGCAACGGCGGTTTTTCCGGTGCCGACGTCGCCGAGCAGCATATGGTTCAGACGTCGCTTCGCCGCCATGCCATCGAGAATGTCCTTGCGGGCGGCTACCTGCTCGTCGGTCAGCGAAAACGGCAGGGCGGCCTCGAGCGCCGCGGCGGCGAGGCCGTCCGTGACGTGCTCGACGGGGTCGGCCCCGGCGCTTGAGGCAGCAGAGCCGCGCATCAAGGTGAGCTCGAGCAGCAACAGCTCCTCGTAGACGAGCCGGCGGCGTGCTTCGGCGACCTCGTCCATGCTCGTGGGGAAATGAATGCACGAAAGCGCGCGGGAACGCGACATGAGACGGTACTTCACGCGCAGCTCGAGCGGCAGCGGGTCGAAGGCGCCCGCAACATGGGAAAGCGCATTGGAGATGATCCGCCGCATCCAGGCGACCGAGATCTTCTCGCAGGCGGGATGGACCGGGATCACCATGCCCAGCTCGCCCTCGCCCCCGTCGAGGATTTCCAGATAGGGGTTCGTCATACGCTTGAAGCCGTAATTGAACTCGACCTTGCCGGCGACCGCGATGCGCGAGCCGCTCTTGAGCTGGTCGGCGAGCCATGGCTGGCGGAAACACGTGATCATGAGCGCGCCCGCCTCGTCGACGAGCGTGATTTCCACCAAGGGCAGATGGGGCTTGGGGCGCTTGAGCTTCACCTCGTGCACCATGCCCTGCACCGTGCACGACTGGCCGATTTGCGCCGTGGCCGTGCTCTCGCGCACCGAAAGGTCGATATAGCGGCGCGGGAAATGCGTCACGAGGTCGCGCACGCTTTCAATGCCCAGCCCCGCCAGGGCATTTGCACGGGCGGGGCTGACCAACTTCACCCGGCTTGCGGGCTCATCGAATGCCAATGTTGCCGAAAGCCTGTCCGGCATTCGCGCTACTCCACGGAGAAGATTACCGGGTACAGGGGCTGATCGCCGCGATGGGCGTCGATCTCGAGGTCCTCGTAGGCTTGACCGATGCGCGCCTGAAGCGCCTCGAAGTCGGCATCGGAGATGTCTTCGCCGGCAAGCAGCGTGCAGGTGTCGGCGTCGTCGGCATCCATGGACTCAAGCAGGCCCATGACCACGTCGGAGACGTTCGAGCCGACGGAGCGGATAGCACCGCCGGAAATGCCGATGACGTCGCCGTCCTTGATGGGGTTGCCCGCGGCGTCCTTCGAATCCTTGATGGCGACGGTGACTTCGCCGCACTTCACGTCCTCGAGCGCCTCGGTCATCGCCTCGACGTTCTCCTCGACCGACGCGTCGGCATCGACGCCGAACATGGCGGCGAACGCCTGCGGGACGGCCGTGGTGGGAACGACCCCGCAGGGGACCTCGGACAGCTCGCAGGCCGTCTGGGCGGCCATGATGATGTTCTTGTTGTTCGGCAGGAAAATGATGGCGTCGGCGTTGACCTTCGAGGCCGCGTCGAGAAGGTCCTTCGTGGAGGGGTTCATGGTCTGGCCGCCGGAAACGACGACATCGACGCCGAGCGACTCGAGGATCTTCGCATTGCCCGCGCCGGCGGCAACCGCGACGAAGCCGAGCGGCTTGCGCTCGGCGGCCGCCTCGGAGGCGAGCTGCTCGGTTCGCTCGACCGACTGCAGCTTCATGTTGTGGATGAACACCTCGGAAATCTGCCCGCGCTCGAGGAAGTACGCGAGCACCTTGTCCGGCGTGTTGGAGTGCACGTGCACCTTGAACTTGGGGTTCTCGCCGACGCACAGCTCGCAGTCGCCCATGGTGGACAGGAAGTCGAGCGCCTCGCTGCGGTTCAGCGTGTCGGAATCGACGAGGAATTCGTTGCAGTACGTATACGCGCTGCCCTCCCAGTCGTTGATCTGCTCGATCTCCACCTTCGGGGCGGCATCGCGTGCGAAGGCGAGCTCGTCGACGAGCGGACCCTCCTTGCCGGTGAGCGCGGCCACGAAGGCGTCGATGAAGATGGCAAGGCCGTAGCCGCCGGAGTCGACCACGCCGTTTTCCTTGAGCACGGGCAGAAGCTCGGGGGTGCGCTGCACCGAGGCGTAGGCCTCCTCGACGACGTAGGCGAGCGCGTCGTCGGTGGACATCTTCTTCTTGCGTGCGTGCTTGGCGGCCGCAGCTGCGTCCTTGAGCACGGTCAGGATGGTGCCCTCGACCGGCTTGCGCACGGCCTGGAACGCGACTTCCTGGGCTTTCGCGAGCGCCGCCTCGATGGCGGAGGCGTCGAGCACGTCGTGGCCGACGCTGCCCTCGCATACGCCGCGCAGGATCTGCGAGGTGATGACGCCGGAGTTGCCGCGCGCGCCCATGAGCGCGCCGGTGGTGATGGCCTTGCGGATGTCGGCCCCTTCGGCGCCGATGGGCAGCTTGGCCAGGCTTGCGACGACCGATTCGACCGTCAGCGACATGTTGGTGCCGGTGTCTCCGTCGGGGACGGGGAATACGTTGAGGCGGTTGACCTCGCCGGCGCGGTCGCTGAGGTTGCGGCTTGCGGCCGCAATGGCGTTGATCAGGTCGTTGGCACTGTATTGTTCAGACATGGATTGAAAGCTCCTTCAGATGAAACGAGTAGCGCGACTGCGCGCGGGGGCGGTTTTACTTGCGGACCTTAACGCCCTGCACGTGCACTTCCACCCCGTCGAGCGGGACGCGCGCGTACTCCTTCAGAACGAAGCTGACCTGGTCGACGAGGTTCTGCGACACCGTGTTGATGTTGGTGCCGTACTCGATGACGACGTAGAGCGCCACGTGGACGCCCGCGTCGGTGGCGCTGACCGTCACGCCGCGGCGCAGGCGGCTGGCGGGCAGGATCTTGGCAATGCCGTCTGCGGCGGAAGGTGCCGCCATGCCGACGACGCCGTAGCACTCCAGGGCGGCGCTGCCGACCATGTCGGCGAGAACATCGTTGGCAACATGCAGGTTGCCGGGAATGGCTTCAGTCATGGCGTTCCTTTCTTGCGCGGTACGCAAACGCGTTTTTACGTGTAACGTATGAACTGTGAGTATACCCCATACGCGCGTATGCCGGCTTCGCTTGGCCGGTGCCGCTTTCGCATCCTACACGAAAAATTCTTGTACGCACTTTGTTTCATGTGCTATAGTGGGAGGGCTTTTGTGCAAGAGCGGCGAAAAACGCCGATGCATGCAACCTAGGTACATGGAGTGATGAGTAATGTCTAAGATTTGCGAAGTTTGCGGTAAGGCTCCCGTCGCTGGGCGCAGCGTCAGCCACTCTCACCGCGTGACGAACCGTTGGTTCCGTCCGAACATCCAGAAGGTGACCATCAAGGACAGCAAGGGTCACGTGCGCAAGGCCAACATCTGCACGAAGTGCCTGAAGGCCGGCAAGGTTACCCGCGCCTAGCGCATAACGCGAAATAGCTTAAACGAGAGAGGCTCGCCCAGATGGGCGAGCCTCTCTCGTTTTGGTTGCGGGCGGATCGAAAAGGGGCACGGGACACTGTCGCCCCCGTGCCCTTTTCGATCCAATTGCAGACGGTGATGCGCTTCGCGTTTTCATGCCGTGCGGGCTTTCGCTCGCATCTACGAAATTCCCTTCGTGAAGGCAACACTCCCGTCAGGGATAGCGCTATCAGGCGCGATTATTCCATCGTCAGGACGAGCATGCGGCCGCAATTCGGGCAGGTGCCGATGTTGCCGTCGCGGCGCATGTCGGTTATGCGGCCGCGGTCGACCTCGTTGCGGCAGGCTCCGCAACGATCCTCGTTGAGAAGCGCCATGGGCACGCCACCGGTTGCGCGGGCGGTGCGCTCGTAGGCGCGCAGCGCCTCGGCGTCGACTTCGCCGGCGAGCTGCGCGCGCTCGGCCTCAAGGGCGCCCGCGCGCTGCTTGAGCTTGCCGCCCTCCTCGACGAACACCTTCGTGGCGGCCGCTTCCTCGTCGGCGAGCTTTTTGGTGGCCGCATCGATCTGCGCCGCGACCGCGCGAACCTTCTCCACCTCGGCGTCGGCGGCGCGCATCTCCTCTTCAAGCGTCTCGCGGCGCTTGGCAATGCCCGAAAGCTCCTTCGTGCGCGACTGCACGCTGCGGAAATCGCCCTTCACCTCGTCGATTTCGGCCTGGAGCTTGGCCTGGCGCTCGGAGAGGCCGTCGTCTTCCTCGACGAGCTTGGAAAGCTTGCCCTCGGCCTTCGACAGCAGCGCCGCCACCTGCTCCGCCTTTTCGGCAACCGCCCGCTGGCGAACGCGGGCATCGAGGATCCTCTTGCGCTCGGGCAGGGCCTCAAGCTCCTTGTTCGTCCGAATCACCTGCATGTCGAGCTCCTGCATATGCAGAAGCGTCGCAACGTCCTGAGAATCGATTCGCATGGCACACATCCTTCAAGTCTCGCTGCCGCCCGTGCGGAACCGCAGCACCTCATCGCTTCGAATAATTATACGCGCACCGCTTCGGGACAGGCCCAGCGCCCGTCCTGCCGCACGATCGCCACAAGCTCCTCGGGCACGCCGACCTCGCGCACCGCACGGGCGAGCACGCTGCAAAACGGCAGCTCGGACACGTCGTGGCCAAGGTCGATGACGCAAAGCCCCGCCTGCGACAAGTCGAGCGCCTCGTGGTATTTCACTTCGCCCGCGATGAGCACGTCGGCACCCGCCGCAAGCGCGGCGCGCCCGCTTGTTCCAGCCGAGCCCGTGCAGGTGGCCACGGTGCGCACCGGGTTCGCGAAGTCGCCCCATACGCGCGGGGCGCGCGCGAACACGCTCGTGCAGCGCGCGGAGAGCTGCCCCAAGCTCATCACGCCCCCCGCAAACGAGCTCAACTGCCCGTAGCCTTTGTCCGGCTTGCCCGCTAGCGGCTCGAGCACGCGCATGAACGTAAGCCCGAGCAGCCCGGGAAGCATGCCCTGCGCCTCTCGCGACACGTCGAGCGCCGTATGGAAGTTCATGAGCGCCACGCCAAGCTCGATAGCGCGATACACCACCGCGCCTGTGCACGTCGCCGGCGAGGAGGCGGGCTTGAACGAATCGGGCGGAGTCAAAAAGGCCGGATGATGCGTGAGCAGGACATTCGCGCCGGCGCGCGCGGCGGCCTCAACGGCGTCGATAGCGGGGTCGAGCGCCACGGCCACCCCCGCAATCGGGCGCGCGGGGTCGCCGACCAAAAGGCCCGTGCGATCCCACCCTTCTGCATCTTCGGCGGGAAACCTCTTCAGGAGCGCCCGCTCCAAGTCTCCGATGGTGGCCGAGAAGCGCTGCTGGCGAAGCGTCCCCGAAAGCGCACGCGCAAGCGCCTCTTCCCGCGCGCTACCCTCCCCTCCCGACGAATCGTCGGGACCTTCGATTCTGATAACCCTCAGCGTCATACCCTCACAACCTTTCAACGAACCGGCGCGCGGCGCACTGCCGAAATAGAGCCGCGGCCGAAAAGACAATCTCATGCAGGCGAGGCGCCTATCCCCCGCCTGCGCGCATCCTCTTCCCTACTGAAGCGGGATTTCGCGGCGATCGCCGTCTTTGGTCGGAACCGTCACGCAGCGATACCCCGCCTCGTACAGGCGGCGGTACCCCTGCTCGATCCCGCGCACCACCACCGCCGGGTCGTGGGCGTCGCTCCCGATGGTGCAGGGAACGCCCGCACGGCAAAACGTGCGCAGAAGCTCGGGCGCGGGAAACATCTCGGCGCACGGATAGGTGGCGCCCGACGTGTTCAGCTCGACCATGCGGCCGGACGCGGCAACCGCCTCGGCGCAGGCGTCGTAGGTGGCCTGCAGATTGAAGCTAGGGCGGTAGCCGAACTTCTTCACCAAGTCGGGATGCGCCATGACCGTAAACGGCGCGGCGGCGCAACTTGCGGCCTCGCACCAGATTTCGAAGTAGCGCCGCCAGACGGCATCGACGCCGACGTCGTGCCAGCGCTGCTCCTCGGCGGGGTCGTCGAAGGCCCACAAATCGACGAAATGCACGCTGCCGAGCACGATCCCGTAGGGGGAGAAGTCGCATGCCGCAAGGTCGCGGTCCTCGTCGGCGCCGAGCCAGTCGACCTCGCAGCCCGCAATGACCTCCATGCCCGGCCAGGCGGCGTCGGCGCGGGCGATATCGGCGAGATAGGTATCGAGCGCATCCCAGGCCATGGAAATCTCATTCGTCGGATCCATCGCCTTCGACATCGGGAAATGCTCCGTCACGGCAAGCACGGTAACGCCCGCGGACGCAGCGGCGGCGGCAAGTTCGGAAACGCTGCCATGCCCGTGCCCGGTGTAGTTCGTATGCGTATGGGTGGTGATCAGCTCCATCGCGTTTGCAACCTTCTTTCCTCATTCCTAGTCCATTGCCAGGTAAAACAGGCTCGGTAACCGATTTATACCGGTAAGCGAACCGCATCCTTAAAACGAAAAGGAGCCGCCTTGCGGCAGCTCCTCCCCAATCATTGCCAGTCGAGCACGCCCTCGATCGCGTCGATGAAGGCGTCGATGTCCTCGGCGGTGGTGTAGCGCCCCATCGACACGCGCAGCGCGCCATGGGCGGCGTCGGCGTCGATGCCGAGCGCGCGCAGCACGTGGCTCGGCTCGAGCGAATGCGACGAACAGGCCGAACCCCCCGAAACGCCGAACCCGCGCATGTCGAAGCGCAGGATGAGCGTCTCGCTTTCCAGGTCGTCGACGAGCACGTGCACGATGTTGGGAAGATAGCGCGCAGAGGCGGCAGGCACCTCGACCGTCGCGCGCACGCCCGGCGCAGACGCAAGCGCCGCGTACAGCTTGTCGCGAAGGGCGCCGAGTCGCTCCTGCTCGGCGGGCTGCATGCGCACGGCGGCTTCAAGCGCGGCAGCGAACCCGACGGCGCCGGCGACGTTCTGCGTTCCGCTGCGCCTGCCCGCCTCTTGCCCGCCGCCGAGCATATAGGCGTCGAAGGGAGTGCGTGCGCGCAGGTACAGCGCGCCGATGCCCTTTGCCGCACCTATTTTATGGCCGGAAAACGACGCCGCGTCGCAATCCCACGTGCGCAAGTCGACCTCGACTTTGCCGAGCGCTTGCGTCGCGTCGGTGTGGAAGAGCGCGCCGCGCTCATGGGCGACCTTCGCGAGCGCCGCCACGTCCTGGACGCTTCCCACCTCGGAATTCGCCGCCATGACGCTCACGAGGACCGTGTCGTCGTCGATGGCCTCGGCAAGCGCCTCGGGCGAGATGAAGCCGGCCGCATCCGGCGCAAGGCGGCTCACGCGCCAGCCCTGCGAGGCCAGGCGGGCCGCGGGCGCGAGGACGGCGTCGTGCTCGATGGCCGACACGATGACATGCGGGGTGAACTGGCCCGAACCCGCGCGCCGACGTGCCGCGACGGCGGCGCTCGCAAGCCCCAGGATGGCGGCGTTGTCCGCCTCAGTGGCGCCGCTCGTGAGGATGATCTCGTCGGGACGCGAGGCACCGAGCGCTGCGGCTATCCGCTTGCGCGCGCCCTCGAGCGCGGCGAACGCGGCGCGGCCCGGCAGATGCAGGCTGTTCGCGTTCGCCCCCACCACGAGGTTCGCACGCCCGCTCACCTGATAGGGGGCCATCGCTTCCGCAGCCTCGTCGCACAAAGGCGCCGTGGCGGCATAGTCCAAGTAAATGTAGTCGGAAGGCACCTTCGCCACCATGACGCTTACGCCTCCCCGCGCTCGCCGAGCGCAGCTGCGCGCGCATCCTCGGCGACGCGCGTCACCGCGGCGATCGCGGCGGCAGGGTCGTCGGCGCCGCACACCGCGTTGCCGCAGACGAGGACGTCGGCGCCGGCGGCGGCCACCAGAGGAGCCGTCGCGCACCCGATGCCGCCGTCAACCTCGATGAGCGGGCTTGCGCCCACCGCGCGGGCGAGCTCAGCCACGCGCGCCACCTTGCGCTCGGAACCCTCTATGTAGCTCTGGCCCGAGAAACCCGGCTCGACGCTCATCACGAGCACCATGTCGAGGTCGGCCATGACCGGCGAGAGCACCTCGACCGGCGTGCGCGGCTTCACCGACGCGGCGGCCTTCGCCCCCGCCTTATGGATGAGCTCGACGGCGCGCTCGAGCTGATAGCCCGGAGCCGCCTCGGCATGCACCGTGACGATATCGGCGCCCGCGTCCAAGAACCACTCGAGCTGATCGAGCGGGTTGCTGATCATGAGATGGACGTCGAGCGGCAGCTTCGTGACACGTTTGAGCTGCTTGACTACCGGCACACCCATCGTGAGATTCGGCACGAAATGGCCGTCCATGACGTCGACGTGCACATAGCCCGCCCCACCCTGCTCGATGACGCTGATGTCGCGCGCGAGGTTCATGAAGTCCGCCGAGAGGATGGACGGAGCGATTTTCACCGGCTGAAACACGTCGGCCCCCTTCCTGGTAGGAATCTGTTTCACGCAGGTATTCTAACGCATGTAGTTCGCTTTGAAGCCCCGGCGCGAGCGAGCAGGAACATATATACTGCATGTAAACGACCGAAGGGGGCAAACCAGCATGACCGCACCGGTACATTATTCCTACTACACCCCCGCAGGAACGATCACCATCGAGGCGCGCGGAGGCGACGTCACGAAAGTCGCGCTCGGGAAAGCCTCCCTTGCCGGCGCCTTCAAGCCGAACGCGGCCACCAACCAGGCGGCGACGCAGCTGCAGGAATATTTCGCGAGGCGCCGGCGCGCCTTCACGTTTGGCTTCGCCACGAACGGGAGCGCATTTCAAAACCTCGTGTGGGCCGCGCTTGCCGAGGTGCCCTACGGGCAAACCGTCACGGCGGCACAGCTCGCCCGCGCGATTGGGCACGACGGCGCGCATCGGGCGGTGGGCGCGGCCGTGCGCGCGAACCCGCTCGCCATCGTCATCCCTGCGCATCGCCTGGTGCGCGCCTCGGGTCAGCCCTGGGGAGAGGGCAAACCCGCGCGTATCCGCGCCGCCCTGCTCGCCTTCGAGCAGGCGTCCCTGCGCGCGAACGGCGACGCCGCGGCGGCAGGCGAGGAGTAGCCCATGAGCAAGTTCTCCGTCCCCATCACCACCGCCGTGGCGCTGTTTCCCCTGATAGCGCTCATCATCACCGTGCCGTTCATGGTATGGAAGTACCGCAAGCTCGGAAGCGTTCCCTTTTCCCATGCGCTTGTGGTGTACTCCTTCGTGTTCTACCTCATGTGCGCCTACTTCCTGGTGCTCCTGCCCCTGCCGCCCGACCGCAGCGCCATCGTGAACTACGCGACCGACCCGCAACTGGTGCCCTTCGCCTTCATCCGCGGCTTCCTCGCCGAAACAAGCGCGAGCATCTCCGACCCTACCACCTGGCCGAGCGTCATTTTTGACCCGTATATCTACGAGGCGCTGTTCAACGTGCTTCTGCTCGTGCCGCTCGGCGCCTATCTGCGCTACTATTTCCGCAGATCATGGTGGCAAACGCTCATCATCGGCTTTCTGGTGTCGCTGTCGTTTGAGACCACGCAGCTCACCGGCATCTGGGGCATCTACGAACACCCCTATCGCCTGTTCGACGTGGACGATTTGATGACGAACACCCTAGGCGCCATGGTGGGATTCTGGGCATGCGGCCCGGTGATGCGGGCGCTGCCCGACCCGCGCGTGGTCGCCCGCCAGGCGCGCCGGCGCGGGCAGTTCGCCTCGGCCACGCGCCGCGCGCTGTCCTTTTCGATGGACGTCGTGGCCTCGCAGTGCGTAGCCGCCGGGGTTTTCCTCCTGCTCGGGAAAACGGGCGGCACGGATGCGCTCGCCGATTTCGGGGTGGCCCACGCGCGCTTCTGGACGAGCGAGGTGGCGGGCATCGTCGCCGTGTTCATGCTCTTCGCGCTTATCACGCACGGGCAGACGCCTTCTCAGCGTTTGCTGCATATGCGCATCGTGAAACCCGACGCCACGGACGCCCGCTGGTGGCAGATCGTCGCGCGCTACGCCTCGCTGTTCGCCATCCTGTTGGTTCCGGCATGGGCGTTCGGCGTCATCGCCGGCGCGAACGACCTGCCCACCACCCCCGGCGAGCTCAAAGCGCTCGCGTCGGGCGCCGTGCATGGGCGCACGGAGCTGGCGACGCTGTGGTGCGTGGGCGTGGCGACCTGGGCCGCAAGCCTCATCGTGCGCGCTTGGCGGGCGCGCTGGCGGGGCGAGGAATTCCTCATGCTCAACGGCGTCGTGAGCAACACGCGCGTCATGACGCTCGCCGGCATCGCCGATGCGCGGGCGCGGCGGCGAGTTCTTTCCGTTGCGGACGTCGTTGCGCTCGAGGGCCGTATCGCGCAGGCGGGAACGCCGCTTGACGAGCTGATGCGGCGCGCCGGAGGCGCCGTGGCGAGTGAAGTGCAGGCCTGGGTGCCCGATCCCGCGCCGGTGGTGGTGCTCTGCGGCTCGGGAAACAACGGCGGCGACGGCTGGGTATGCGCCCGCGAGCTTGCGCGGCAGGGATGGCCCGTCACGCTGGTGACGCCGCGAGAGGCTCTAGACCTTACGGCCTGGCCCGCGAAGGACGAGGCCTTGCGCACGCTCACCGCCGCGCGCACGGAAGGACTTCCTCTGACGGTGCTAATCGCGCCCGGTGCGACCGCGCTTGAAGACGCGCTCGCGGGCGCACAGGCAGTGGTGGACGCCATCCTGGGAACGGGCTTTAGCGGGGATGCGGTGCGCGAACCCTATGCCACATGGATCGAAGCCGCGAACAGATGCCGCAGCAAAGCCGGCAGAAGCGGCATCCCCGCGCCCGCGAGGGCGACCCACGCGCCGCGGCGCGCCAAGACGGCGCCGTTCGCGCTCGCCGTCGACGTGCCGAGCGGACTTTCGGCCCAGACAGCCGCGGCGGCGCTGCCAACCTTCCATGCCGACGAGACCGTGACGATGCTCGCCTTCAAGCCCGGGCTTGTCGCACGAACGGCCAAGCCCTATACCGGCTACGTCGAGCTTGCGGAACTGGTCGATGAAGCTGAGATGGACGCGGTAGAGGCCTAAACGTCGGCCCGGCCGAGTGCGCAAGCGGGCCAACGCTCGATACCAGCCCGCACGCCCGCGCCGCCACGGGACAAGCGCCCTACTCTTCCCCGAACATCTCGCGCAAGAAGGCCGCCACCGGCTCGAAGAGCGCCTGTCCCTCGGCAAGCTTGAAGTGCTTAAGCGGCAACTGCAGCTTGCGTTTCTCGGACAGATAGCGACCGCCGCTGCGGCGCAGCCCCGTCATCTTGTCGCGCGGGATGTCGATGGGCTCGACGACCAGCTTGCCCGCCACCACCGACACCGTCTTGATGTGATGCTCGTTGGCGAACGCCTTCACGCGCGCCTTCTCGAAGAGGTTGCGCGCCGCAGCCGGCATGTCGGGGCGCTTAGAGAGGATATCCTCGAGCAGCTCGTCGACAAGCCCCACAGTCGAGGCCGCGGCGATCTTTCGATACCACAGCACGCGCTCGTCGGCATCGGGAACGTATTCCTCGGGCAGATAGGTGTGCCCAGGCAGGTTCACCGTGATGTCGGACAGCGCCGGCGGCAGCGCGTCGGCGGCGAGGTCGCCCTCGCGCGTGGCGGTCACGGCGGCGCCGAGCATCTGCGCGAACAGGTCGAAGCCCACCGCCGACATGTTGCCCGACTGCTCCGCGCCCATGATGGAGCCGGCGCCGCGGATTTCCAGGTCGCGCATGGCAATGCGCATGCCGCTGCCGAGGTCGGTATGCTCGCCGAGGGCCGTCAGGCGCGCGGTGGCCTCCTCGGTCAGGGTGACGCGCTCGGGAAACATGAAGAAGGCGTAAGCCTGCGTCGAGCCGCGCCCCACGCGTCCTTTCAGCTGGTACATCTGGGCGAGGCCCAACCGCTGCGAATCCTCGATGATGAGCGTGTTGGTGTGCGGGTTGTCGATGCCCGACTCGATGATGGTGGTGGCCACCAGCACGTCGAGCTGCCCAGCCGAGAACTCCTCCATCACGCGCTCGAGGCTGTCGCGGTCCATCTGCCCGTGCGCCACGCCCACGCGCGCCTCGCCGGCGGCCGCCTGCACGCGCCGCACCGCCTCCTCGATGGAACGCACCCGATTCGACACGTAATAAACCTGCCCGTCGCGCGCCAATTCGCGGCGGATGGCGGCGGAAACCAGGTCGGGATCCCACTCGCCGACGTGCACCTCGACCGGGCGGCGATCGTCGGGCGGCGTCAAAATGAGACTCATGTCGCGCACGCCGGAAAGCGACATCTGCATGGTGCGCGGGATGGGCGTCGCCGACAGCGTGAGGACGTCGATGGACTCGCGCAGGTTCTTCATCTGTTCCTTGTGGCCCACGCCGAAGCGCTGCTCCTCGTCGATAATGACCAGCCCCAAGTCGTGCGGGTTCACGTCGCGCGAAAGCAGGCGATGCGTGCCGACGAGCACGCTGACGCTGCCGTCGGCGAAGCCCGAAAGCGCGCGGGCCTGCTGCTCGGGCGTGCGGAAGCGGCTGAGCACCTCGACGGTGACGCCGAACGGGTCGAAACGGTCCTTGAAGTTGGTATAGTGCTGCTGCGCCAGAATAGTGGTCGGGCACAGCACCATGACCTGCTTGTTGTCCTGCGTTGCCAGAAATGCCGCGCGCAGCGCCACCTCGGTCTTGCCGAAACCCACGTCACCGCAGACCAGGCGGTCCATCGGCTTCGGCGAGCGCATATCGGCCTTCACGTCGGCGATGGCGGCAAGCTGGTCGGGGGTTTCCTGATACGGGAAGCTCTCCTCCATCTGCTGCTGCGCCAGCGTGTCGCCCCCGAACGTGAAACCCTGGGCGCTCGCGCGACGCGCATAGACGTCCACCAGGTCGAAGGCGAGCTTCTTCGTGGCGGCGGTCGCCTTCTTCATGGCGCGCGACCAGTCGGCGGTGTTCAAGCGCGTCAGACGCGGGGAGGCCCCTTCCGGGCCGACATAGCGCGTGACGCGGTCGAGCTGCTCGACGGGGACGAAGAGCTTGTCGTCGTCGGCGTAGGTGAGCAACAGGTAGTCGCGCGCCGTTCCGTCGATTTCCCGGCGGACGAGGTCCTTGAAATAGGCGACGCCGTGCTGGGCGTGCACGACGTAGTCTCCCGGCTTGAAGGGGAAGGTGATCTCGGTGATGTCGACATGGCGGCTCGGGCGCGCGCTCGAGGCTCCCTGCGTGTCGGAAACGCTGATCATGGCGATCTTCGCCTTCGGGATGATCATGCCTAGGGGGATGTCCGTGTCGACCACGTTGACCACCCCGCGGCGCAGGCGGCGCCGCTTGATGCCGTCAAGCTCGTCGGGATCCTCCTCGGCGTCGAGCCATTCCTGAATGGGCAGGCCATGGTCCACGAACGCGAGCATCATGTCCGCGCGGCTGCGGCGGTTCGGGGCGCTGAAGGCCACCGTGTAGCCGGAATCGATGAGCGTGCGCAAGCGCCCGAAGAGCTTGTCGGGGTGCCCGGCCACCTCGACGCGCTTGACGGGAAGTTCGGCGTCAACCCCGCCGCCGGCGCGCATGATGGACACGTAGGTGGCGCGCTGGCCGGATCCGAAGCTGACCTGGGCGGCCGGTGCAATAAGCCCCTCGAGGGCTACGTTAGTGCCCTTCGCGCGGGCGGAGATATCCTCGTGCGCATGGGTCATGTCGTCGAAGAGGCTGCGCGGCTCGACCAGAACCGACAGCGCGCCTTCAGGCAGGTAGGCGCCCAGGGTAGCCGGCTTGTCATAGAGATACGGCAAAAGCACGTCGGCACCCTCGAAGCGCACGCCTCCCGCAAGGTTCTCCAGATGCTCGTAGACTTGGCGAAGCGCGGGGTTGCTGCCCGCCTGGGTTGCGAGCTTCTTGCGCGCCCGCGCGATGCCCGACTTACTGGCGACAAATTCCACCACGGGGAAGACTTCGACGGAAGCGAGGCTTGCGATGGTCTGCCCGGTCGAGGGGACGATGCGGCGGATTTCGTCGATCTCGTCGCCAAAGAAGTCCAGGCGCACGGGATAGGTGAGATTGCCGGGATACACGTCGATGGTGCCGCCGCGCACGCAAAACGTACCCGGTCCGTCCAATTCGCCGGTGTTCAAGTAGCCGCGCACCTCGAGAGCGCGGGCAACGTCTTCGAATTCGACGATTCCCGCCTCGGCGAGCACGGGATTGTCAGCGAGTTCGCAGCCGGCTGAAAACTCCAAGGGCGCACAAGCGTTCGCCCCCACTGGAGCCAGCGTGCGAATGAGCGAACGGGCGCTTGCGACCACCACCACCTCACGGGATGTCTGCAGCGCCCATGCCGCCTGCATGCGGCGGGCGACGACGCCTAGGTCGGGACCCTTTTTCGAAAACGGCAAGTCGGCACGTTCGGGAAAGCGCAGCACCTTGTCCTCGCCCAGGTAGCTCGACAGGCTGCGCGCGAACGACAGCGCTGCATCCTCGCCGGCAACGACGACGAGCGTGGTTTGGGGCTTGTGCGCGAAGCGCGCCGCGATGAGAAACGGGCGGGCGCTCATGGCCACGCCGAGCGTGCCGTCGCCTCCCGCGTCGAGATTCCCCCAGAACGCGTCAAGGCATTCCGACTTCTCCAGAGCAAACGTTAGCGAATCGATCAGCATGCAGGCGCTATCCCCTCACACGAAAAGCCGCGACGCAAGCGGCGCGCGGCTGGGCAATCAACATGCAGAAAAGTGTACCACGGCGCGTGCGGAAGCGGCGCAGCGCGGGCCCACGGCAAAGGGAAGTCGGAAGCAACGCGCATACGCCCCCAACGCTATACTGACAACACGAGAAACGGTAACGGGAGGAAGCCGAGGTCGAAGTATGCCCCGAGAGCTGATGAAGGACAAACGGCAGCGCGCGCTCGACATCGCCGCGCGCATGAACGAGCACTACCCCGCCGCCGAATGCGCGCTCATCTACGACGGCGACCCGTTCAAGCTGACCATCGCGGTGCTCCTCTCGGCTCAGACGACGGACAAGGGCGTGAACAAGGTGACGCCCGAGCTGTGGCGGCGCTACCCCACCCCGCAGGATTTGGCCTCAGCCGACGTCGGCGAAGTCGAGGAAATCATCAGGACGATCGGCTTTCACCACGCAAAGGCCGCGAACTGCGTCAAGTGCGCGCGCATGGTGGTAAGCGACTTTAGCGGCGAAATCCCCCAGGACATGGAGCTGCTGCAGAAGCTGCCCGGCGTGGGGCGCAAGACCGCCAACGTGGTGCTCAACGAGGCGTTCGGCATCGTCGAGGGCATCGCGGTCGACACGCACGTGTTCCGCATCGCGCACAAGCTCAAACTCGTCGGGCCCTCCTGCGACACGCCCGCGAAAACCGAGGACGCGCTGTTGAAGCTCTACCCACGAAGCTGCTGGGGACCCATCAACCACCAGTGGGTGCTCTTCGGCCGGCAAACCTGCATCGCGCGCCGCCCGAAATGCGAAACCTGTTTCCTGTCCGATCTCTGCCCGAGCAGCGGCAAAAAGTAACGCGTAGGCCTGCGGCTGGCAGAGCGCGCGGCATACGTGCCGCGCAGGCCGCGCAATCCGCACCGCGCAACCTTCACGAAGAATTCATCGCGCGCAGGTATAATTAATGAGCCGACGTGTCACCACGCCGACCGAGCAGCCCTCCACACGCACAGATACGATGCGGCGCGCCTGCCGACATCATCTTTTTCGCATGGAATCTAGGAGGCCTTATGCTGTCCATCGGCGACACCGTCATCTTCAAGCACAGCGTCTGCACCGTCGCGAGCAAGCGCGAAAATTACTTCGAAGGCAAAGATTACTGGGAGCTGCACGCCGTGTTCGAGCGGTCGCTCAAGCTCTTCGTCGCCTGCGACAAGGCCAAGCCTCCGGCGCTGCGCACGGTAATGGGCAAACAGGAAGCGCTCGACCTCATCGATTCCATCGCCGGGGCCGACGTCGCGCAGGTGGAAGGCGCCACGGTGGCAACCACCTCGACTTCGTCGCTGCTGCAGCGCCACGTCAAGGAAACCTACGACGCGTACTTGAAATCGCTTTCGCCGAAAGACCTCGTCCCCATCATCAAGACCTGCCACGAGCGCTCACTTGCGCGCGAGGACGCGGGTCACAAACCAACCGCCGTCGACAAGAAGTACCTCGACCTCGCGGAAAACCTGCTCTGCGACGAGCTGGCCATCTCGCTCGACATGCCGCGCGACGAGGTACGCGACTTCATGCTTGAACGCATTAAGCTCTCTGAGAAGGCCGGCGCATAAGGGGTACCCCCAACCGCGCCAGCTCGCCAACCACCACATCAACCAAAAGCGGCAGCGCATCGTGCACCGGCGCCGTCAGGCCCTCGGTCGCCTCGGCGGGCGAGGCATTGAGCACCTGCATCCCCAAGCACAAGCCCTCAGCTTTATACCCGAGCAGCGCCGCGGCATCGAAGAGATCGATCAGCTTCAAATCATGCAGGCTCGCCGTGATGCCCACGTGGCGCGCCATGGCATCGGGCGGATAGCGCACAATGGTGCCCGCCGGCTCGCCCGTTTCCTCAACGGCATCGACGGTGATGATGACGTCGAAATCGCGCACACGGTCGATCATGGCCAAGCTCAAACAACCCAAATCCAAAAGCTCCACGCACTCGGGCATCTCCCAACCGGCAACCAGCGCGTCGAATACCGCCGGCCCGAGCCCGTCGTCGAGCATCAAGCGGTTGCCGACGCACAGCACGGCAATGCGCTCCGGAGCAAGCTCGCTTGGCACCTTTTCGTCGGAAAGCATGTAGTCGGCAAGCGTTTTCATGCCCTTACGCCCCCTCTCCCGGACGGATGGCAAGGTTATACCAGGTGGCGAACGCAATCATCGCCACGCCAATGACCACGCACGCAATCGCCCAAAGCCGCTCGCGATGCACGAACGCGAGCTTGGAAACCCCACGGGCATGCGCGCGGTGGGCCGCATAGGGTTGCGAGAGGCGCGAGAAGAGCAGCGTGACGGCTAAAAGCGCAACGCCGACGATAACGGCAAGCGCAATGGCGAGCGGCGTGCGCTCGGAGTAGGCCGCAAAGAACATGTTGTCGGCGAACAGCCACAGCGGGTAGAACAGGATAGCCACCCACAGCCCGTGCGCCGGGCCCCAGATGGGCGGCAAAAACAGCGCGCCGATGCTCCAGCGCGGGATGCCTTCCATAAACCGCTCCTCGGCGGCAATCTGTTCATCGGTCAGTTCTGGCATGCGCATCTCCTCATAGCTTCGACAGTACAAGAAAAGGCCCGACGGAACCTGCCCGTCGGGCCTTGCACGCAACCTACAAGGCGCGTTTAGTGCTTCGAGTGACCCAGGTCGTCTTCGCCGACGATAACGTGCTTGTCGGGGTCGTAGACCAGGCCGCCATGCTCCTTATGGAAGAACATGAGCAGCGTCGGGGCGATGCCTTCGACGTTTGCCAGGTAGACATGGATGAACATGAAGCAGATGAACACGAACATCATGAAGTAGTGGATGATGCGCATGGACATGAGCCCGCCGACGGCGGCAGTGCCGGCAGCGAACAGCGGCAGGTCGGCCGTGGGAACCCACAGCGCGCAGCCGGTGTAGAACATCACGATGATCAGGATCGGGATCAGCAGGTAGCTGATCTTCTGCGGAACGCCGAGCTTGGCGGACAGCGGATGGTCCTTCTTGAAGAACAAGTAGTACTTGATCCACTGCGGACCCTGATGCAGGTTGTCCTTCTGCGGAAGCCACGTCTTGAAGTCGGTGACCTGCTTGCGGGTGCCGCCGGTCGGAGAGGACTTCACGACGAAGGCCATGATGACGCGGGCGATGCAGTTGATGAACAGCACGAAGCCGAAGAACACGTGCAGGCCGCGAGCCATGGACTCGAATCCCCAGAAGAAGGGATAGTGGATATAGA